>JAEZDS010000007.1 GCA_023433205.1 Bacteroidota bacterium | reverse complement strand
CCACACAGCCCTGCATCATAGAGGCATAACCGCCGTTTCCAATCTGCGCTATTCCATCATAAGGGATATATTCGTTGTATTCAGGATGCAGGCTGGTACCTCTGTCGAAGAGAAGACCATAAAAAGCGCTGTCAAAAATATTGCCCAGGGCACCTGCCAGTATCAACGACACAGAAAATATAAAACCCGGATGCTCGCGATGCCTGATAATGTGCCTGATATAAAATACACCGCCAATGCAGGCAAGCACACGAAAAATACTGAGCGCGTATTTACCGGCCTGTCCTCCAAATTCAAATCCGAAAGCCATGCCCGGGTTCTCTGTAAAATGCAGTATACACCAGTCGGCAATTCGCGCCACTTCACCCAGCGGATAATTGAGTTTAATATAGATCTTAATAAACTGGTCAATCAGCAGCACCAGAAAGATCGTGATCAGCGGTATTCTGTAACGTTGGAACATTTTTTATTGTCTGCAAAGATAGGGAAATAAGACAGGCAGGCTTTATATAAAAATTGCCTCCCAGCTCCGGAAGGCAATTTTTAATTAGTGTAAACAAAGTTTAACCCTGTCCCAGTTTGGCATCGATACCAAGTGTGGCATGAGGCACTGAACGGAGCCTTTCCTTAGGGATAAGTTTGCCGGTAACACGGCAAATGCCATAGGCCTTATTTTCGATCCGCACCAGGGCATTTTTAAGATTCACGATATACTTCTCCTGACGGGAGGCCAGCTGAGCGGTCTCTTCCTTGCTCATTACATCACTGCCATCTTCAAGCAGTTTAAATGAAGGAGAGGTATCGTCGGTGCCGTGGTTGTCTTCATTGCTGAGCGTTTGTTTCAGCAGGTCGTAATCGGCCTGGGCCTCACGAAGTTTTTCAAGGATCAGTTCCTTAAATTCTGCGAGTTCTTTATCTGAATACCTGGTTCTTTTGTCTTCTGTATTCACAAAAGGCTTAGGCGCAGGCGCAGCTCCCTTTTTGATAAGTGGCTTGCTGATATCGATCTGCAGTGGGCGGTTACGGATATAGGCTTCCATGGTGCCACCGGAACTTTTTCCCTCATTCTTTTTTCTTCTTCCGCGGCCGCGTTTTTCAGGCACTTCATCGTCGTCGTCGTCAATGTCTGACGCCGGAGGACCATCAAGATCAACCATGCCCGCATCATCGTCAAGAGTAGAATCGCCACTCTCTTCTTCTTCGGGCTTCTCGTAATCGTCTTTAACGTCTTCGTCACCGTCGTCATCATCATCGCCGCCTTTGGCGCGTTTGCCTGACTTGCTCTTGCTGTCTGCTTTGCCTTTTTTAGTTTTCGCAATAGCATCAATAGGTTTACCGGCTGTTTTTTTTGCAGCAGGCGCTGCTTTTTTACTGGAGGCTTTCTTTGGCTCCTCTTTTTTCTTAGTCACTGGTTTAGGAACCGGTTTGCTCATTTTTTTATCGTTCTTTTTTGCCGCTGCCTTTGCCGGCTTAGCTGATTTAGCAGGCCTGGCAGCAGGTTTATTTTTCTGCTGTGATTTTGGCGAGGACTTCGCACTGCTTTTTCCTGCAGTTTTAGCCGCAGGCTTGTTTGTTTTTTTCACTGGCTTGGCTTTTTTCACGGCCGCTTTTTTATCTTTCTTTTTAGCCATCTTACTTAGTTTAATTTTTCAATCGATATTAAAGTGGTGATCAGCTCATCAACTTCAATTGTGCTGGCATTAGCTGCTGACACGGATTGCACCAATTGTAAGTCGCTGGTTAAAGTTTCAGAACAAATATACCCTAAATTGTTTTTAATAGCGTTATCAAGGTCTGAATTTTGCTGAATTTTAACCAAAATGCGATCCGTTACTTCCAGTCCTTTGTCCTTTCTCAGGTTCTGGATGCGGTTAACTACTTCACGCGCCAATCCCTCATTACGGAGCTCCTCAGAGATCGTAACATCAAGCGCAACGGTTAACCCTCCATTGTTCACCACCTTCCATCCCGGTATGTCAACAGGTACAATTTCAACGTCCTCCTCCTCCAAAACTATCTCCGCTTCGTTGATATAAAGCCTGGCCCGCCCCTCCTTTTCAACTGCAGCGATAATGGCAGCCCCATTGTCTTTTGCATAGGCCTGCACCGCCTTCATGTGCTGCCCGCATTTTTTACCCAGGGTCTTGAAGTTAAGCTTCAGGTTCTTTACTATCTGTGCAGTATGCTCGTCAACGAGTTCAATCTCCTTCACATTTACTTCGCTCAGGATCAGCTCCTGCACCTGCCTTATCTTTTCAGCGCTGGCTTCGTCAAGCACCGGGATGCGGATGCGCTGCAAAGGCTGACGCACTCTGATGTTCTCCTTTTTGCGGATAGACAGTACCATTGATGATATCTGCTGCGCCAGCAACATTCTTTCCTCAAGATCAGCATCCTGTTTTGAGGGTTCAGCTTTTGTAAGGTAGCTGAGATGCACAGAAGGGTATTGTAAAGCCGTGTTGTTTTTTACAGCCTCATGGCGGAGAACACCGGTGAGGTTACAGTATAACCAGTCGGCAAAAAATGGGGCAACCGGACTCATAAGCTGCGCAGTTACCAGCAAACATTCGTGTAAAGTTTCGTACGCGGCTTTTTTATCCCTGCTCATCTCGCCCTTCCAGAAACGGCGGCGCGACAAACGTACATACCAGTTGCTCAGGTGCTCGTCAACAAAGTCCTCAATGGCCCTTGCCGCACGGTGAGGTTCAAAATTTTCATAAAAAGCGGTAACCTCACCTACAAGGGTATGCAGCCTGCTGATGATCCAGCGATCAAGTTCTACCCGGTCTTTTACAGGGATGATGTCGTTTTCGCTGATGATAAACTTGTCAACGTTGGCGTAAAGGGCGTAAAAGCCGTAGGTATTGTAAAGCGTGCCAAAAAGTTTTCGCTGCACCTCCCTGATACCTTCTTTGTCGAACTTCAGGTTATCCCAGGGGGCAGCATTCGAGATCATGTACCAGCGGGTGGCATCCGCGCCGAATTCATTGATGGTTTCAAAGGGATCAACAGTATTTCCATGGCGCTTGCTCATTTTATTCCCAAACCTATCAAGCACCAGACCGTTAGATACTACATTTTTATAAGCCACAGAATCGAAATTCATGGCGGCAATGGCATGAAGAGTGAAAAACCAGCCCCGTGTCTGGTCAACACCCTCAGCAATAAAATCGGCAGGAAAGCTCTTTCCTGAATCAATCAACTCTTTGTTCTCAAAGGGATAATGCAGCTGGGCATAAGGCATTGAACCGCTGTCGAACCAAACATCAATGAGGTCATTTTCCCTGAACAACCGCTGCCCGTCTCTTTCAAGAACAATTGCGTCGGCGTAAGGTTTGTGAAGATCAAAAGTTGTGTAATTCCCATCCGAAAAATTACCTGGTTCAAAAGCGGCAAGTGGATTTTCATCCATCACTCCCTTTGCAACTGCGTTATCAATTTCCTTTTTCAGCTGTTCGGCGCTTTCAATCACTATCTGCACTTTGCCATCATCACTTCTCCAGATCGGGATTGGAATTCCCCAGAAACGTGAACGCGATAAATTCCAGTCGTTCAGATTTTCAAGCCAGTTACCGAAACGACCGCTTCCTGTAGAAGCGGGTTTCCAGTTGATGGTATTGTTTAAACTGATCAAACGCTCCTTCATGCTGGTTGATCTTATGAACCAACTGTCGAGCGGATAATACAGAACAGGTTTATCGGTACGCCAGCAATGAGGATAACTGTGTTCGTAGGTTTCTTTTTTGAACAGCTTTCCTTCTTCCTGCAATTTCAGAACAATACGCTCATCCACACTGAGGTAGTTCTTCAGCTCCTTTATTTTTCCTTTCTCTTCAAGTATAAGTTTCTGTTTCAAAAACTCAGTCTGCTTTTCCTCCTCGGTATGAAAGGCTTCTTTTACGTATTCGCCGCCATACAAAAAGATGTCATCTTTTATCTCAGGCAAAAACCGACCTCGTTTATCAACAAGGGTAAGGGAATCAATATCATTGTCCCTGGCCACCTTAAAGTCATCTGCCCCAAAACTTGGCGCAATATGAACTATGCCCGTACCATCGCTGGTAGTTACAAAGTCGCCGGTAACCACCCTGAAGGCTTTTCCTTGTGGCTGAACAAATTTCAGCAGTTGTTCGTATTCAAGATCTTTAAGATCTTCTCCCTGAAATTCAGTGATCTCCCGGAATGGAATGTTTTTATCGCCTGGTTTATAATCGTCAAAAATCAGGTCTTTGTTTTTCGGCGGAAAATATACAGCAGACAGATCTTTGGCCAGAATAACGCCCTGCCTGTATCCGCTAAACGGATTGTAGGTTTCAATCAGTACATAGGTGATTTTTGCACCTACAGCTAGTGCCGTGTTGGATGGCAGTGTCCAGGGCGTGGTGGTCCATGCCATAAAAAACACCTCACCCTTAAAGCCGGAAACTTTTTTGAAGTTGGTGGCTTTAAACAACACCACGGCTGTGCGGTCTTTTACATTGCGGTAACAGCCGGGCTGGTTTAATTCGTGTGTTGAAAGGCCTGTCCCCGCAGCAGGAGAATATGGCTGAATAGTATAACCTTTGTAAAGCAGGTCTTTTTTTGCCATATTGGCCAGGAGCCACCAAACGCTTTCAATGTATTTGTTATCATAGGTAACGTAGGGCTGACTCATGTCCACCCAGTAACCCATCTGTTGAGTGAGCTCCTCCCACTTGTCGGTGTATTTCATCACCTCACGGCGGCACGCTTTGTTGTAGTCTTCAACGGAGATGAAACTGGGGCTTTCTTTGTTGCCTATGTCTTCCTTGGTAATTCCCAGTGTTTTTTCCACGCTCAGTTCAATTGGCAAACCGTGCGTATCCCAGCCGGCCTTACGTTTAACCTGAAAACCCTGCATGGTTTTAAAACGGCAGAAAATATCTTTGATGGCCCGCGACATTACATGGTGAATACCGGGCATGCCGTTTGCGCTGGGCGGTCCCTCATAGAACACCCAGGGTTTGCTTTCTTCACGGCTCTCAACCGATTGCCTGAATGTATCTTCCTGCTGCCACTTTTGCTGTATCTCTTTTGAGATAGCTGGAAGATCAAGCTTCTTATATTCAGGATATTTCTTCATACAATTGCGGTACAAAATCTTATTGGAGCCAGGCCGTACGTGGTTCGCGGACTAAATTAGCGCCCATCCCTTTTAAAAAAGGAGAGCGAATTTACTAAATTCCTGTGGATTTGAAAGGGTGAACCAGATGACCATAAAGCAGGCTAAGCAGCCTGCCTTTATGGCCGGACTTGCCGAATGCCATGGGGCACGTGCAGTAAGGCGGGGACAGCCGCCCAAAGTATGGGCCGGGCGTGGTACCGAAAGGTTTGGGTATTGCGGGTTTACACCGAGTCTGGCCTTTTAACAGATTTTATCGGCAACCGCACTGGGGCAGCAAGCAGGTTTTAGAATTATGGGGTACTTCAACAGGTATTATCAGGTACTGATTTTAATATCCTTTGCTCCCTGCACTGCATCCGCAGGCTTCACAAAAGTCATCTGTGGGGTACTTGATTTATCCCTCAAGGGTACTGGAAAACTTGGATTAAGTGTACTGAAAGCAGGAGACAAATTATTGACGATAAAGTGTTTACTGTTTTCTCTCAACAAGCAGTACATTATAACACTACCCGCAGCTCACATATTTTATTTATTTTGGAATCGAAACCAATTAAACCACACTAATATGCCATTTACAGGAAATGAAGATCACACAATAACACTGGCTACTGCCTCACAATGGACCAGGAATTTCCGGGATACTATAGATGCTGCTATCGATCCTACAATTGGCCATTACTTCAGTAAGTCATTTATTGAGGACATCCTTGCTCAGCAAGATTGTGTGGGCATAAGAGTATATCACGCTCTGGATGAGGATGGTAAAAGACAGCTGGTGATCGCCGGCGTAAAGGCGAATGAGGATGACCTGGAGCATGGGATTCTGGCAGAGAGAGCGCTGAAATCTCCACCCATGCAGGGAGTGCAGAATGCGCTGAACTCATAGTGTTTTTCGATCGCATATATCCAATATTCGCGTATTGTACCGCAGCAACTGTTTTCATTCCATTGATCCTGCTTTTACAACGTGCAAAGGCAGCCTGGAACGACCCGCTGCATAGGGTCATTCTCCTATATTTGGTTACTTGTGTTATTGCTGAGGCAGGATATTTTTTTTCGCGGCATTTTATTTTCCTGAACGATGCAGTAGATATCTGCTACTCGATAGCGCAGTTTTTTTTAATAACCGAGATTATTCTGAGGTTGAACGTTCATGAAACCACAGACAGGACTGTTATAGTTCTGGGACGGATATTTGTGACATGTGGTACACTTACCTTGTTATTGTTTATTGGCAGCGGCCTGGCTTCACTATTTTACAACGGCTTTAGCGGGTGCTTTTTCGTCGCACTAGCTATAAGAGTATATTATCTGTTGATGGTGAAAGAAGAAACATTAGATGAAACCAATCTGTGGAATTCAGAACCCTTTTTGGTTATAACTGCGGTGATGCTTTTTTTCAGCAGCACTTTTTTTGTGTTATTGTATGATAGTTTAACGCAAAGCTCCAGCACAATTGCGCGTGTAAACTGGTCAATTTTACTGGCTGTGACCATCGTCTTTTACTTACTCATTTCAAGAGCTGTATGGCTGAAGAACCAAACTTTGAGCTGATTATTGTATTCGCCAGCCTTATGATGTTTATCATGGCCTGGGGGATCATTTTGTTCGTAGTAGTGTACCGGCGGAGCCTTATCGAAAAAGGGAAAAAGATTGAACAACTGGAGTCAGAAAAAAGACTCCTCAGTTTTAGCGCTGCCTGTGAAGCAGAAGAAAAGGAGCGGGAGAGGATTGCGAACAATCTTCACGACGAAATTAGTCTGAAACTCACTGTTAATAAGCAGATACTTGAAAATATTGTGTTCGATCTTGAGGATAAGGTGCCGGAAGAGGCCCAAAAACTGCGAAATGAAATAGAAAAGCTTGATGTATTGCGTGATGCCATTAACAATTGCGCCTCAGACCTTGTTCCTGCTTATTTAATTAAAAAAGGTCTGATGAGTGCGCTGGAGGATCAAATAGTGCAGCTCAATTGCGCGGGTAAGATCAAAGCCTCCTTCAAAGTGATTGAGGGGCGGAAAAAACAACATACTTTTGGAAAACAGGAGGTACTGCACATATACAGGATCTGTCTGGAATTAATCAATAATCTTCTTAAACATGGTCGTCCCGATGAAATTACCATTACGGCCGCAGAGGGAGCAAATGAACTGCAAATAAACATTGATCACAATGGCAGCAAATTCAGCAATATGCAGGCACAGGAGTGTTTAATTGCAGGCACAGGGCTTGGTTTAAAATCAATGAACGCCCGCGGAAGTATCATTAAAGCATCCATATCCTATCAGCAGGACGCAGAACCAGCCATTCAGTTAAAAGTGCCATTCAGGACCAATGAAGAGGTAGAAGGAAAATAATATGCACATGGAAAAGATAACATTAGGGGTCGCAGATGACCACCCTGTAGTGTATGAAGGACTGGTAAATCTGCTTGGCCGCTATAAACATCTGGAGGTAAAATTTACTGCAGACAACGGGCAGGAAGTTCTTAATAAACTAAAGGAAAGGCCGGTGGATATTGTGCTGCTTGATCTCGACATGCCTGTACTGGATGGAGAAGCAACGTTTCATAAGATCAAGGAAAAATTCCCTGCAGTAAAAGCGATATTGTTTAGTGGTTATTTTAAACCAGGATTAGCCTTACAGTACATCAAAAAAGATTTTCCGGCGGTGATAGGAAAAACCTGGCCGATCCACAAAATTGTGGAAGCGATAGAAACTGTTCAGCGCGTTGGCGAATTTGTTGACGAGTCGGTTTATAAGCTTATTCGCCAGAACCTGGTTCGCGAAAATGATGAAATAAGGGAACAAAGAGTGGACCTGCAACTCAATATGATGCAAATATTGATCGTAAAGTACATGTGCCTTGGTTACACTACTGCCAGGATTGCAGAAAAGCTGAACAAGGCCGAAAAAACCATCGACGGACACCGCAGTCATATCTGGAAAGTAACGAAAATACAAAGTGGCGACATTGATGCACTTACCATATTTGCGATAAAGCATAATATTGTGAATATTATCTGAGGGGAGAGTGCAGTTGTGCCTGCGCTGTGCTCCTACTCTGAAGCTACGGCGTAAGCGTAAGTTTGCGCCCAAGCAATTCCGATACAGCACAAGCTTTGCACCATCGGTTTATGGAAATGCCGACTCCTTGAATCGATACTACTTGATTTTTTAGTTTTTGTTTTTGTCTTCAGGCCCGTTGTTTGAGAATCCATGTTGTGGCATGACCGCCATACAGCGAGCAGGGAGGAAAAGTTTCTCCATTTGACAGCGGTATAACATAAGCTGTGTGCCGTATACAGTAATAAATCCCGCTTACCTGGCATCTTTGTCCGGTAACCCCCCTTTCCTTTAAAACACTCATGGTGATTGTGTGTTAAATGGCGCCTACTCTGGTATTGGATTTTCGGCGGCTTCCGCATTTGGGAAAGAAACGTTCTTTTTTTGGGCAGCACTAAGGTATTGCTAATGAATGGAGCTGTCAACAAAAAGGGTACTGGATTTAGGGGTGGGGGGGTACTGGAACTTTTGATCAGAACCCCTCATTAAAAGAAGCGTGACTGTAGCACTTGCAACATTTACCTGGGTTTTACAAAAGGCTGGTAAGCCACTACGGAATTTGCAGAGATCAGATGAGGTGTGCGGTTGCCACAATTTATGACAGAATAAAGCACAAAGGAAACCAGGGTAATCTGCTGCTAAGCCAGTAAGCATCGAGGAATGAAACTGGCTTTACTTCTGGGGCGATACCGGGACATCTCTGGGGCATACCTGGGACATCACTGGAACATCTTGTGGCGAGGGGGGGCGCTGCAGAGAAGCGCAATCAGGGTGGCAGTGACAATTCCAGTGAAGAAAATTGCGAATTTAATAACCCACATTAAAGATACGAAAACTAAAGCTTGTACCTGCAATCATTTTTTTTCGCTGCAGCTTAACCACGGTTTTCACTTTTTTAGCTGCCTGCGCAAAATTGAAATCTCCTTCCTGAGCATTTATTTATTTCAGGTACCCTAAGGCTAAACTTCAGGTACCCCTGAGTCAAACAGAATCACTCAGAATACTATTTTTGGATCGAACCAAAAGTCTTTATTATGAATTATTCTTCTCATTGCTCTTGTAAAACACTCAACGCATGTTACCTTCAAGATACGATCAAAAGCTTAGTATTGTAGTTGAAAATCTTAGAAAGGCAAGAGGCATTAAACAATTACTATTGGCTAATGTGCTCTGCATTTCTGAAAGCGAATACTCAAAAAAAGCCACAGGGCTGCGGCCTTTCACCTGTAGCCAGCTCAGGATGATTGGCAAACAGATTGGAGTTTCGCATCTACATATTTTGGCGATTGCTGATGCCTGTTTTGATCCCACTTATTCTATTACACCACTTTCTCATGCGCTCGCTGATTTATTTAATGCATTGGAAAAAGGAGAGGTTAAACTCTCCTGGCCTAAAGATAAGATCATTAGTACGCTGCGTGGGTTGATCAATAATTCTGAGGACTGATCAGCGTGCAATTTTAACAGAGAAATTTCTCCATAGGAAATTAAAGGCCGAAACTTTCCGTATAGGAAATTTTATTTACTAGGAATTTCACTGTAGTAGCCAGAGGTTTGTAGCGCAATTGCGGATGTACTGGACTGCCACCCTGAAAAAAGCGGTTCTCAAATTCATTTAAAATAAAAATATCATGAAAAAACTATGTGTTTTTACCTACATGCTGTTGGGTAGTTTTTACGCCAACGCGCAAGTGTACTTCCAGCACCTGTACCCTACAACAACAACCTCCGGCCCAAATGAGGTCTGCTCTGCCGTCTGTACTTCCCAGGGTCTCACTATGCCTGTTGATCAATACATAATAGGCTCGTACCAAACTACTCCAAACACCGGCAACTACAACTTTGAAATAAGAAAATTAGATGAGTTGGGTCAGTATTCAGTAGGTTGGACCCCACCTTACTATCACATTTCATTTTTTAATGGATATAACGTTTTGCTTAGTAATGTTCCAATGGAAAACACGCACGGCATCTCAGTAATTGAAACAGGCCAGACTCCTAGTGTTCCGGGCCCCAATTTTGCCGTTGCGGGTGCGGTAAGTAATGTTGCTAACACCAGTCGTGGCTACTTCTTCCTGATTCTTAATGTGGATGGATTGGTGACATTTACTAAGTACTATGAATTGCCTTCGTCGGCTTCGAACCTTAGTAAGCCTTTATTGATTGAAGACGTTACGAATACCGGAAACTACATAGTATTGGGATCGTATTACGATAGCAACATAAACAAAACAAAAATGTATGGATTTTCCTTGAATACTCTCGTCACAAACTGGGAGTTAGAATATGAATGCGACGAAGCGTTGGTGCCTTATGGCCTTCTCCAATCTCCTTTTAATCCGGCTGAGTTGGTTGTGGCGGGACTGAATCAACCTGATCCTTCATTGAACAGGAGACTTGATGGTTTTTTTATGAAACTAGATCCTGCGACTGGTTTTTACGTTCCAGGCTCATGTCAGATATACGGCGACCAAAACTCTCAGTTTTTTACTTCATTAACTGTTGCAAATTCCCCTTGGGGAGGGGGGCCTGGTTTCGCGATTGGTGGAGTGAGCGATCCGGTTGGTGGTTTTGGTGATTCGTGGATGATAAAAGTTGATCAGACCGGCACTATCATCTGGAACACACTGATAACTGGTACTTCTGCTACCAATAAAGAGATCACTGGTATCATTGAAAGGCAAAACACCTCTGGCGATTATGAATATTACGGTGCAACAAGCACAGGTATGGCACAAATGACCGTATTTAAGCTCGATCATACGGGAGCTTTATTCACAGCGGGTACGGGAGAAAACGAATTTGAATATACCCTGGCAGGTGGTGGGCCGGCCTTCATCACCAAAACGAGCGCGGGAGCCGCCTCTGGTGACGGGATACAGGTATTCGGCACTGATGTGAGCGGCGGAACCTCCGATACCTATATGGTAAAAGCGTATTACAATGGCTATAGTGGATGTAACGAATCTATTAACATCATAGGCAGCCAGGGCCCCGGTCCCTCTCAGCCCTTGAATCCACCTGTGTTAGACCCAGATGTGACGATGCTAAATCCGGAACTTACAATAGACGACAATTTTAACAGCACAGCAGCTTTTCATGTGGATTGCAGCGGCTCGAGTGTACCCGGGGGCAGCAATGCAAGACTTAAAACCGGGATTATCGAAAGTGAAAGGCATAGTGGTGCGGGGATTTATCCCGTACCGGCTTCAGAAATGTTGACAATAACCTTCACTTCAAAGAAGAGCGGTGAGATGCAACTGCGTCTCTATGATGCGCGCGGGACCTGTGTTTTTTCCGGCCAAGAACGTATTAGTGCCGGGAAATGTAGCATCACGATTCCGGTGAGCGGCCTGGCAGAAGGAGTTTATAGTCTTAATTGCAGTTTGAACGACGAGAAACGTGTGAATAAGATCGTAGTTCAGCACTAGGCGTCCTGGTTCATAAAATCTAAGAGAGCAGCTCCTGTACCGGAGCTGCTTTCGTATTAAAATGTTCGCTGCGTCTTAGCAATAAGGCACAATTTTTGTAACTTTATTGTATATAATTTGCCGTAGATCGTGAGGTTACTTGCATGAAAATAAGCACCGCCTATTTAATTATTTTTACAAATGCACTCTTTAATGTTGAGGCGCAGTTCAGTTGCCCCGACAGTATGATCTACGTTGTAAGTTCTGGGAACTCTCCAACGGCGACGGTCCGGGTTTTCAATCCAAATCAGCCGATTTCGGTTAATAACCCGTCATTTTCAACTATGCCTGTAAGTTCACCTACACTTTCCCACGCCCGTGGCCTTGCTTTGTTGCCCAATTTGAATGGAGGGCAGCCATCTCCAACTCTATACAGTTCGATGGTCATCAGTTCTTGGCCTTCACCTACAGTGATCCATTATTGCTATTGGAACGGAACCTCATGGGTGGATACGGGGACACCTATACCACAAAACCCTGGCTATATCAATTTTAGCATTGCCGGCTGCAATAGCGCACTGTTTAGTTTATACAAGAAGCCTATCGGTGGAGGGTCGGTGCAATATGTGGTTTACGCTAACTACGGAACCGGTGGTACCCTCGGCCAGGCAGTGCCGATCTTCACTGCACAAGCAGAAATTGCAGCAGAGGAACTTGTCTGTGATTGTAATTGCAATATTTACCTGCTACACCGAGATGGGCTTAGAAAATACGATCAGAATGGCAATGTACTCTCCTTTGTTCCTTCATCAGCCTATTTGAATACCGTGGCCCAGGCTTTCACTATCATTGGCAACACGCTTTATGTGGATTATAGTTCTACCGTCTACTCTGCTGACATCTCCGGTTCCAGCTTTTCACTTACTCCCTTAAATTTAAACTTCTCGGGAACAGATTATGCTTCCTGCCCCGTAGCCACCACCACCACCGTTTCTGCAACTATCAACTCCGGTACACTTGGCTGCAATCCATCCACGCTTAACCTTGTAGCAAGCACTACGCTCAACCCCGCCAGTTATCAGTGGAGCGGTCCTGGTATTGGCAGTGCAGTACCAGGCCCTTCGGTAATGAACGTAAACAGCGCCGGTATTTTTACCTGCCATATTTTTGAAGGAAGTTGTGATTACCGACTCGCAACCCTTGTTACCACCGTTACCAGCAATACCACAACGGTGATGCCTTCTATACTACCCGGCTCATTACTTTGTTTAAGCCCTGCCATGAAACTTACTGCTACAGTTAACCCCGGTAATTACAACTACCAGTGGAGCGGGCCAGATATCACTGCAGGGCAAGGCACAGCAACTGTTACAATTAACGACACCGGTAAGTATGAGTTGATTGTTACCAATCCTGAAAATGGCTGTTCGGGAATTGCCAGTACCAGCATATTGCCGGTGCCCCTGCCAGAGCTGGGCATCAGCAGTCCTACCCTTTGCGTGTATTCAGTTTACGGAAAAGACAAAGCAACTTTAAGTTACAATGGTGCCGATACCTACACCCTGCTACTGAGCCCGGGCTTTTCTATTAGTCTGCTGCCTTCACAACCTATAGTACTTTATCAGACACATGCTCCGCCAAGCATCACAGGGGCAGCAAGCGCCACACTTATAGGAGGCAACGGGGTGTGTACTGGTTCCACTGTGACAAATTTCAGCGTGCTGCCTGTTACCACACTTTCCGCAATTCCATCGCACACCACCGTTTGCAGCAATTCAAAAATTCAACTCAGCGCAACAGGTGCAGAGAGTTATACATGGTTTCCGTTGCAGGCATTTGATTGGGTACAACATAATAACGTGCAGGTTACAGTTAATAAAAACGCCTCGTATTCTGTACAGGGTGTAGATAAATATGGCTGCCATACACCACCTCAAACTTTCTATGTTGATGTATTCCCTTTGCACAATGGAAGAATAAAACCTCATGAGGCAGTTTGCGCAGGGCAATGCCCTGAACTGAACTTTGAATCATTTAGCGCTGATCCTGCATCGATCATAAGTACCTGGACAGCGAATAACCAGCACTTTGAAGGTGCCCTCTTAAAACCCTGTTTCGCGAGCCCTGGCAGTTACACCATAAACGCTATACTTACTGATACAAACACCACATGCAACAATGGTTTTGAGTACATCTTAAATGTGCATCCCAAGCCGCTGGCAGACTTTTCGTTTAATCCGCTTCAGCCGGTAGAAGGCAGGGACGAAGTGCTTTTTGAGAGTAATACAACAGATACAGAAACCAATAAATGGTACTGGCCCGACCCGGAAACTGGAAAAACAAAAAGCAGTGAGACAGAGGCAATGTTATTAAGATTTTTATCAGCCGGTAACTATCCTGTAACGCTTGTAAGCACCAACCAATGGCGCTGTGCCGACACATTGACAAAAGTTGTAGAGGTGGCAGAAGACCTATTGTTTTATATACCAAATACTTTTACCCCAAACAATGATGGACGAAATGATGTGTTTAGTGCAGTAGTGCACGGACTAAGATCTTTTAGTATAGAAATTTATAACAGGTGGGGCACGCTGCTATTCAGCTCAGAAAAAGTTGAGCAGGGCTGGGATGGGACATTTAAAGGTTATGCCTGTCCTGAGGGCAGCTATACCTGGAAGGCCGCTATTACCTCAAAAAGAGGGACGCCTAAAGAATATAGCGGGCATGTGCTGCTGATGAGGTGAAGCTGTAATTAAGCGGAAGATGTTTTATTAACTTTACACCAAACAACTATTTGTAATTGACCGAATGTGGAATTTCTTTTATGTCACTTTTGCATCAACAGTGGAATGCAGTTTGACCAAGAACCTGTTACAGGCAATTACATACCGCTACCAAAATGGCTCATACTTTCGCGTTTCATTGGCGGCACGTTAAGTACCGGTATGGGGCTTAATTCCACTATCCTATGTCCCATTGCACCGCTGAGCTTTTCGCCGATGCTGAAGTCCTTCTGATTGATCTGAATGATAAGGTCACAATCGTTCTTTACCGCGTACTCAACAATGGCCTCTGCCGGTTTTGTACTGGGCAGTGAACGGTTGGTACAGTGTACCCCTTCGGCCTTGATGAATTTTTTTACCTGCTGCAGATAGGGCAGCAGCTTGTTTTCGTACTCATCATCATTGGGCTTAAAAACAGAAACTATCCGGATGTCGGCCTTAAAATAATGGGCCAGCTGCACAGCAAACGACACCTTCTCGCGGCTTTCAGGCGTAAGGTCAAAAGGCATTACAATATTTTTGAGGCCATCACGGTTCTCAGTTGACCGCAGTGTGATTACAGGGCAGTTGGCGGCCTGGAGGAATTTGGGAACAGAACTTCCGCCACCAAAAAAACCGGTTTTGAACTTGGCGTTTTCATCAAGGGCCAGCACAACAAGTGAACAATCCAGCTCTTCCGCTTTTTTGTTGGTGATGTCGTAAACATCCCCTTGTAAATTAAGAGACTCAACCACTAATCCACTTTCTTCACGGGTTGTTTGAGCGAGCGCTGCAAGGTCGGCGGCACGTTCTTCTGAACCAACTTCAGATACGTGCATCAGAATAATTTTAGACTTAGTGTACCTGGCCAGGTTGTAGGTTTGTTTCACAGCAATGTAAGATTGCTTAGAAAAATCAACCGGAATCAATATCGACTGGTTTTCTTTAATTATCATAACGCTCGTTTGGCCTTAATTTAGACAAAAATATTGATAAATGTTAAAATTACAAGCGTTTAGTAGTTTTTAAACGGCCCATTCGGAAAGTTGTAAAGCATTAATCAACAGTGGCCAAAACTTTTAATTCAATGGCTATTGGCGTAGGCAGTTTGTTGATCTCTACAGTGGTACGGCAGGGGGGATTTTTACTGAAGTACTCAGCCCACACCCTGTTATACACAGCAAAGTCGTCTTTCATATTGGTAAGGAAAACGGTTACATCTACAATCCTGTCCCATGAACTGCCGGCATCCTCCAAAATGTTCTTTACGTTGCGGAAAACACTGTGGCACTGCGCCTCTATGTCATAAGCCGAGATCTGACCCGATGCATCGAGCTCTACACCAGGAATTTTACTGGTACCGCGCTCCCTGGGCCCTACCCCGCTCAGAAACAAAAAATTCCCAACCCTTCTTGCATGCGGATATAAACCAACGGGTTCTGGTGCTTTTGAGGATTCAATCTGTTTGTCCATACTTCTGTTTTGATTCAAAATTAACGATATTCCAAACAACAACCTTAACCCGAGCTTACTTGCAATAACCGGGCCAGTCCCCCGAAGGGGTCTGAGCATTATTTACGTAACTTTGGCCTCCTCAGATCCCGCACCATGAATGTTCAGCAGCTTTATACCAATTGCCTTGCACAGGGCGCCTACTATGTTGCAAGCAACGGCGAAGCAGCCATTATTGATCCCCTGCGCGAAACCGCCCCTTACCTGGAAATGCTGAAAAAAAACGGAGATACACTAAAATACGTCTTCGAAACCCATTTCCACGCCGATTTTGTGAGCGGACACATAGACCTTGCAGGGGCTACCGTCGCCACTATTGTGTTTGGCCCTGGAGCAAAAACCAATTATGACAGTTATACGGCCAAAGACGGAGAACTTTTCAGCATAGGTGAATTGAAAATAAAGGTCCTGCACACCCCTGGCCATACGCCAGAGTCGGCCTGCTACCTGCTGCTTGACAAAAACCACAAAGAACTGTGCCTTTTCAGTGGCGACACTTTATTTATAGGAGATGTGGGCCGTCCTGACCTTGCAATAAAATCAGGCCTGGGCCAGGAAGACCTGGCAGGAATGCTTTACGATAGTTTACGAAATAAAATAATGCCGCTTCGCGATGATGTGACAATTTACCCTGCCCACGGTGCCGGCTCGGCCTGCGGAAAAAACATGAGCAAGGAAACAAGTGACACACTTGGTAATCAGAAAAAAACAAACTACGCGCTGAGTAACATCAGCAAACAGGAATTTATAAGAGAGCTCACATCAGGTATTTTGCCCCCTCCGGGCTATTTCGCGGGGAACGCAAAACTGAACCAAACAGGCTACAAGAATTATTCAGAGGTGATAGAGGAGGGCGTGGTTGCGCTTAACCATAGCACCTTTAAAATGATAGCTGCAGAAAAAGACACGGTTATCCTTGATGTTCGCACAGCCGAACAATTTGCCAAAGGTCATATACGCGGTTCACTTTTCGTAGGTCTCGACGGGCAATTCGCACCCTGGGCCGGCGCTGTGCTGCCATCACTTGAAACACCCATTTTGCTTGTTGCCCCTGAAGGAAGGGAAGAAGAGGCAGTAAAAAGGCTTTCGCGTGTGGGTTACGATAACTGCAGGGGCTATTTAAATGGGGGCATAGAATCCTGGACCCGATCCGGTGAAAATGTTGACACCGTGGATTCAATATCAGCAGCGGAGTTTCTTAGCAGATATCACAAAGGAGAATTCACACTGGATGTGAGAAAGCCCGGAGAATTCGACAAAGCGCACCTGAAATTTGCCAAAAACCAGCCGCTTGACCTAATTAAAAACTGGGTGGAAGACCTCGACAAACAACGGTCCTACCTGGTTCACTGTCAGGGCGGTTACCGCAGCATGATCGGCATCTCAATAATGAAAGCCGCAGGATTCCATCATCTTACCAATGTGGAAGGCGGTTATGGCGCAATCTCAAAACTTGAACCGGCAGCTGAAGTAACAGCAGGCCCTCAATAGCGGGCGTTTATTTTTGTTTATTTTTAGGCATGACTGAATGGCTCGAGAGCATTGACAGGTCAATCCTGCTTGGCATTAATTCTTACCATCACCCGGCGCTTGATGCTGTAATGTGGTTCTTAAGTTTCACCTGGCCCACTATTTTGTTTGTACTGATCTTCGCCTATACGTTTTATCGCCGCTATAATTTAAAAAAAGCCGTTGAATTTGTCCTGGGTTGTGCCATGGTTGTGGCCTGTACCGATTTAAGTACAAACCTCATTAAACACAGCACCAAAAGGTACCGGCCCACTCATAATCTTGAAATAAAGGGCAAGGTTCATGTGGTAAACAGTTACCACGGGGGCAAGTATGGCTTTTTTTCAGCACACGCTTCCAATACCATGGGAGCGGTGACCTATATGTTTTTTTGCCTTAAATATATCCACAGGAAATACCGTCTTTTGTTATTCCTTTATCCTTTGCTGGTAATGTACAGCAGGGTATATCTTGGCGTTCATTATCCCAGCGATGTTTTTGCCGGAATGCTGAGCGGCCTTTTCTTCGGCTGGATCGGGTACCTTATCATCAGTTCTTTTTTCCTCAAAACCAATGATCAGCAGACATAAAAATATTTTCTGTTTTTTTCTCTGCACTTTGTCTGTACAGGCACAGCTTCCCCGCTGCGACCTCTATCTTTTTAAGATAGAAAAACTACATGATGGCAGCAGCAGGCTTTCACTGCCTGAGAAGATCAACAGTAAGGCAGGATACAACAATCAGCCTTCGTTCAGCACCGATTCGCGATCGGTTTATTACAGCAGTGCTGAAAACAGCCAAAGCGACATAGTGGAGTACCAGATCAAAAAAAGAAAAAATATCCAGGTCACCACCACGCCGGAAAGCGAATTTTCTCCCCGGGTTTATTCCGCAGCCGGCATTCTTTCAGTCGTGAGAGTAGAATCAGACAGTTCGCAGAAGATCCGATTCATCAGCAAAACCGGAGAAGAACTGTCCGGAGCACCGGCAGCGGACAGCGTTGGATACTACTGTTTTCTGAACCGCGACACCGTGGTTTTTTATAAACTCACTGAACCACACTCTCTGGTATTTACCAGCCTGCCGGACAGTACTGAACAATTTGTCGCCTCTTCTGTAGAGAGGGGTTTTGCCGCAATTAACAGAAGGCAGATCCTCTTCAGCAAAAAAACTGTTGAGGGCACAAATTACCTGATCTATGACCTGCAGCTGAAAAAGATCATTCCTTACGCTACTCACAAACAGGGACCCGAAGACCTGTGCTGGCAGCCGAGGCATGGCCTCTGCATTATAATAAATAAGATGATCATGTATTTTGATCCGTCAAAGGGCTGGCAGCAACTCGTTGATTTAACCCCCTATGGTTTACACAAGCCTGGCCGATTTGTTATTGACAACAAAGGAAAATATCTTGTGGTTACAGACAATCTCTGATCAATTTAAGGTGCTGATTGCAGGCTTATATTTACTTGTTGCCATAGCACTTGTTTTGCGGAACGGCTTTTTTGGTTTGTTCAGTGATGAGCAGATAAGCCGCGGTCGCATGGCAATACTGCTGGTTTTGAAGGCCTGCGCCATCCCTCTCTTTTATTTTGTTTACACGAATTATTACGGTGGCTTTTCGCAATCTGATACCGGCAAATTCTATAACGATGCAAAGATCCTTAATAACTGCGCCTACAAACACACTGCCGTTTTTGTACGTACTCTGTTTGGTTTTGACACCGGTAATTCAATCGCCACGGAAGAACATAATTATTGTCTTGCCCAAACCCAAAACTGGGAAACAGGCAGCGCTAAAAAATTCTTTTATAACGACAACAGGATTGTGATCAGAGTTCATAGTCTGCTCCATTTTATAGCCTTTGACAGTTGGTTTGTACATGCCTTCTTTAGTTGTTTTTTGAGCTTCACAGGCATTTTTTTTCTGTATAGATCGGTGAAGGAATTTTTCCGGGACAAAGAATCAGGCGTCTTATTGATTCTTTGTTTTCTGCCATCGCTCTGGTTTCATACAGGTGCCCTATTAAAGGAAGGCCTGCTGCTTTTTGTTCTGGGAAATGTGGTGTGGCTTATACATGAGGCTTTTCGCCGGAAACTGTCAGTTGCAGGATATTGCTGGTTATTTTCCCTGCTATTTATCAGCGTGTTGCTCAAACCCTATTTTCTCATTACCACTGTATTTTGTTTTCTCTTGTTATTTGCCCTGCAGTCAATTCCAAACATCAGGTTCAGATCGGTTTATTTTCTGGCAGCTTTTGTTGGGGGGGCTTTGCTGGCAAACAGCCTTTCTATTGCCCTCAAAAATAAAAGTCTGAGAACCGCGGCAATTGCTCACCAGCAATCTTTTAAGGGCGCCTCTGGCGGTGGCATCTACTTATCTTCTGATACGGTTTTCTTGCGTCTTGATTTTGACACCGGCCTGGTGCAGAAAGTGCCTGGCAGCGCTCAGCGTTTCAGGATAAAAGAGGGGGTGCCTTACATGTATTGGGAAGACAGTCACAATAGCGATACACTTTATAAGCTTTCGAACACCGACACCAGTACAATTTATGATCTGGCTTTTATGACCCCGCCTGCGAATTCAGATCTGGAGATGATAGGGATAGGAGGCAGACCCGTAAAAGCAATAATACAAGCGCTTTATAACACTCTTTTTTTTCCTTTCTTCTTAAATGCCGACTCCGATCTTCAGATGTTGGCTTCAATGGAAAACCTGGTTCTCATCCTTGTATTTATCATACTTATTAAAGGACTTTTCACCAGTAAAAGATCGAGACTGGTACCGGTTTGTTTTTTATGTATTACTTTATCTGTGTGCCTAATTGTTGGCCTCACCGTACCCAACAGCGGTGCTATTTTCAGATACAGGGCGCCGGCAATTGTATTTCTTCTGCTTGCGGGTTTGTACTATTTTGTGAGGCCGGCATTACCTCAACGTAAATAGGGCTGGAACATCCTTTTTTTTTTAGAGCATTTCTTTCCTATATAGGGCCTGCTCATTAGAGGCAGAAACTCCCGGCCTTCGCCGGAATAGTGGCTGCGCCTACGCGAAGCTATGGCGTAAGCGTAAAGATTCTGTGTGGAATTCCAAATTTATCTCGAATATTTCACACCTCAAATTCTTAAGAGGACCGGCCAATTAAAGGCAGAAACCGCAAAGCCGCAAAGTTTGCATAAAGGCAACGTTTTTAAAAAATAGTATTGTGTTTCAAGGCACGGGGGAAATTGAGCTGCGCTCAATTTTATAAGACACAACGTCCAGCACTCTTGGCGTCATAACAATTTGCGAAGCAAATTCCCCTGCGCCCGCCCGGCTCAACGCAGCCGTTCGGTCGGGCCTGGCCCGGCGCAGGCCGGGGTCGACCCACAAATCTACTTTGCGTCTTAGCGTCTTGGCGTCTCTGCGCTTAAGTGGACAGTTGATACTAATAATAAAGCGCATAATACTAAATTTCTCTTGAAAACTGCACCTCTAAATTCTGATGCGACCGGCTGGTTAGAGGCAGAAACTCCCGGCATTCGCCGGGACAGGCGCAAAGGCATCGCGATGCGTCGCGAGGGAAATTGAGCAAGCTCAATTTAAAAAGTCGCAAAGCCTGGTGCTCTTGGCGTCTTTTTAATTTGCGAAGCAATTCCGATTAACATCGAAGCGGTTCTATGTAAATTCTGGTCCAGGTAAAATGTACTGTTTCTATTGAGTCTGAAAAGCTGTTTATCCAAACACCTTTTTTAAAAGCTCCGTCACTCTTGCCTTAGGGTCTTTTCTGATCCTGATCTCTTCATCGGCGATCAGTAACATCAGTCCATTTATAGCCTTGCCGGTAACATAATCATCAAGGTCGGGGTTTTGTTTCTGCACACCAGGTATGCGGTTATAGGCCGTAACCAGTGGATTCCAGTAACTGGTTACATCAACCTTTTCAATCGCCTCACGCACTACCGGAAGGAATTTTTCACGAAGCGGATCGTATGTTGTCTTTCGCAGATAGGCCGTAGCGGCTGTATCGCTGCCCTTTAAGATCTTAAATCCGTCGCCTACCGACATGTTGGTGATGGCGCTTACAAAAACCGGTTTGGCGTGGCTGGCAGCTTCTTCCGCCGCGCGGTTAAGGCTTTCCTCGAAGGCCGTGATCTGCGACTGAAAGCCCAGCGCCACCAGTCTTTCCTTCATTTTAAGCGCCTCCTCCGGCCAGGGAATAAAAAGCCTGGGATTTTTATAAAAACCATTTAATTGTCCGGCCTTTGCGGCTGCACTGCCGGTTCCAACGGTGAGTGCCTCTTTCAGCCCATTTATAACCTCCTCGTTGCTGAGACCCGAACCTGCCTGAGGTTTTTTTATGGTTCCCAGTATTTTATCAAGCTGAGCACAACTGCTTAACGAAAAAACTACAACAAAAGCCAGGGTAGATAATTTTAAAATTGTTTTGTTCATCATGCTAAAGTACCACTTACAGAAAGCGTTGTGTGCCAAAAATTGTTAGGAGCGCAAGCATCTATTTTATTTAACTTGCGAAGGCAGGATTTAGAAACAAAAGTATGAACGCTGAACTTATCAGTATAGGAGACGAGATTCTGATCGGTCAGATCACCAATACGAATACCGTTTGGATAGCCCGTCAACTGAACCTTAAGGGCATAAGGGTGCGTTACATGTGTACAGTGGCCGATGAGCGCGCAGCGATACTCGAAGCCCTGGAACTTTCGCTGCGAAGGGCCGATCTTGTGATCATTACAGGTGGCCTGGGTCCCACCCGCGACGACATTACCAAAGATGTGCTGGCGGAGTTTTTTAATGTTCCGCTTGTTCTGAATGACCAGGCACTGCGAGATGTTGAAGCCTATTTTGCTCTCCGCGGCCACGAACTCAACGATCTTAACCGCCGTCAGGCGCTGGTTCCCGAAGGCTGCACCATCATCCGCAATCCGCGGGGAACGGCACCGGGTTTGTGGCTGAAAAAAAACAATACGCAATTTTTCAGCTTGCCGGGCGTACCCTATGAGATGAAGCCCATGGTGAACGACTTCATTATACCTTCAATTGTAAAAGTAACCAGCCTGCCGGCCATCTGCCACCGTACAATTCTTACCATTGGCGTTGGGGAAAGCGAGCTGGCGGAAAAAATAGCAATGTGGGAGAACGACCTGCGGGATAAGCAGCTTCAGCTCGCTTACCTTCCCCAGCCAGGGCAGGTTCGCCTGCGAATTAGCGGATATGGCTCATCGGCCACTGAACTCAGCTCGCTTATTGAAAAGAAAACCGGCGAACTACGTGAATTGATTGGCAAATACATTTATGGCGAGGAAAATTATGGTGAAGAAAGCAGGGGCATAGTTACCGTGCTGTTTGAGCTGCTGCGTTCAAGAAAAAACACCCTTTCGCTTGCAGAAAGCTGTACCGGGGGCTACCTCTCGTCGCTGATTACCGCCCACCCCGGCGCATCGGAAATATTCAGGGGTTCGGTGGTTCCGTACAACAACAGCGCCAAACACCAGCTGCTTCACGTTGACCCGCACATTTTTGAACAGAAGGGGGCAGTGAGCGAAGAATGTGTGCGGGAACTTGCCGCCAATGTGCTGCAGAAATTCGGCAGCGATTATTCAATTAGTATCTCCGGAATTGCCGGTCCTACCGGCGGCTCTGTTGAAAAACCTGTGGGAACCGTGTGGATAGCGGTTGCTAACAGCGCTCAGATCCTTACTAGAAAATTCAGGTTTGGCGATAACCGTGAGTACAACATCATTACCAGCGCAAATGCCGCCGCTGACATGCTGCGGAGATTTATTCTTAATATTCCCCAAAACGAATAGCAACCGCCCCAACCAACAGCCCCTGATCTTTGTATTGCCAGACAAGCGCTCTGAATGCTGTACCGTGTACAAAGAGCGGCAAAATGTCTTATGTTTGGGTAATGGGTATTAAAACATACTCACAGGCAATTTTTTTAAAATATCCACCCAACTAAATGCAATTTCCACTTGTATGGTGGAAAGACCCCTGCTCTATGGACATTCAGCAAGCGCTAATAGAAAGTTGCATCAGAAAAGAGCGAAAGGCTGAATATGCCCTTTACAAGGCCACATATAGTTATTTTATGAGTATTTGTTTAAGATATACTCACAACCAGGACAGGGCCAAGGAAGTACTGAACCTTGGTTTCTACAAGATCCTCAAACATCTGGACTCTTTTAATGCAGGCACGCCATTTAAGCCCTGGGCAAGGAAAATAATGATCAACACGCTCATAAACGAATATAAAAAAGACAAAAACCACACTTCAAACATCAACTATGTAGACAGCTATTTTGATGATGCCGACTATGCCGATATGAATCAGGCTGTAGCCAAAATTAACGCCGATCAGATCTACGCCTTTATAGCGAAATTGCCCCCCGCAAGCAGACAAGTGTTTAATCTGTATTTTATCGATGGATATAAACACAGGGAAATAGCTGAAATGCTCGCTATCTCAGAAGGCACATCAAAATGGCACCTGAATGCGGCAAGGGAAAAATTAAAAGAAATGATTTTGCAGGACCAAACCATTAAAGTGAGCGCGGATGAATAACGAGGATAAATTTAAAGCAACACTGCGTTCTCTCGTAGAATCAAAGGAATTTCCATTTGAGGAGAAGGAATGGGAAAAAGCGGCTGCATTGCTGGATAAAAAAAGAAACTGGAAAAATATACTGCTCCCTGGCGCATTGTTATTTTCAGGACTGATCATTTTTGTAACGGCGCTCTATATTCAGCAACCGGCATCACCTGAAGACGGTACCACGCCGCTGGCCGCTTCAGCCACCCCCAGTAATAACGATTATATAAATGCAGCAACTCCAAACAGGCCGAAGCATGCTCTTCAATCTGTGGCCGAACCAAATTCTGCAGAACCTGCACAGTCAGCAAACGTGAGAATTAACAACCAAGCGACTATAACAAAGTCGGGTGCGGCCTCATCAAAAGCTCCGTACAAACGCGATGATGATGCTGTATCAGCCCTTTTGCAACAATTTGCACCTGAGGCGCAAATTTTACTCAGCAGGAAGAATACCGTTTCTGCAAACGACAATAAAATTGCAGGCATTGAGAAAAAAGCAGCGGTGAACGAAGGTCTTCATTCCCCTTCAGCGGGTATCCAAAATGACCATCAGGAAAAAACCGGCGCACTTAAAGAAAATGAGCAGACAAGCCAGGTTGCAACTGATGCTATAACAAACGTTGCAGATACCATTACGGAGAAGCAGGCGAACGAAACCACCAGTACCGCAGGGCAGACACAGCAAACGGCCGCAGCTGCAAAGTCAGCATCGGTCAACAGCGGTTTATTGGTGCCCGACAGTCTGCTTGCCAAAAAAACCACCTACAGTCAGCTCAACCTTGAAGCAGGAACTGATTACGTAATGGGGTGGCAGGGGGCTAATGAAGCAAGAGGTTTCAATCTGGCAGCGGGAATACACTATCAGAGCCAGGCTGCCCAGAAAGTATTGCTCTCCTTTGGTTTTCAATACAGGCGTACCGGCCACCTGTCATCTTACACACACAGCTCAAAAACTGCCAGGTATTCATTTGGTGAAGAAAGTGAAGTAACTGAGATAACACCGGTAAAATTACACTACCTGGGTTTGCCACTGCGTATTTCTTATGAGATCAATGGCCGACAACAACTTGGAGCAGGTTATGGTCTTTACTACCTGTTTGATGTGGAATCAGAGGTAACCACCTATTCCACAAAAATGGGCGCACGACAAAATCAAAAAATATATTCAACCAGGGGCTATACCGATGGATTTACCATGTTCGACTCGCAGCTCTCTCTTTTTTACCGGCATCAGTTCGCGGCGCGGTTCGTCTTACATGCCGAATTTTATTTAGGCCTTAGTGATGTAAAAAATAACGGGTTTTTTGCCGCACCGCATAATGAACGTAATCAGGGCGCAAGGCTGATGTTAAGTTATAAGTTTAAACAATATTGAAAACCACAGGTAAAATATCCATTTCGCTTATCTTGCTGCTTGTACTGGGTTGTGAAAAGAAACGCTATCCGGAAAACTTCATAGAGAACGAAGCAGTGTTTAGCTTTAAGGCTGTGCTCGGCGGAGAAAGTGTGGAGTTAAAAGCGGGTCACGACAATTATTATATGTATTCTTCGTACAGCCAGAATTCCGAAGGCCTTTACTCTTTTAACGGAAAACTGCAGAGAACTGATTGCGCTGACTGCGGTGAAACATTCGAGCTTTCGCTAAACAACAGCCAGCTTTCCGCTGCTTCAGCACCTGTACTGGCCGACAGTGCTTTTGCTGCTGATTACCGCGAGTTTGCCATAAGCGACGCCTCGGAAACAACGGTTAAATTTAACGGCCTTTATAATAAATCCGCGATCAGTTATAACTGGGACTTCGGCGATGGTTCGCAAAGCAATATCGCGCAGCCCCAGCACACCTATACAAAGGCAGGCCGATACAATGTATGCCTGACGGTTACAGGCAGTAACGGATGTACAGGAACCAGCTGCAATGTTATTGACTTTTCGCGGGACGCTTTACGCACCGAAATTTCGGCGCAATCAATTGATGCCAGCACCATTCTGTTCTCTCAGAAAACCACAGGTAAAGCGCCTTTTACCTATGACTGGAGTTTTGGCGATGGCAGCCGCAGCACAGAACCTTCGCCAATGCACCAATTCGGCATAGCAGGCAGTTACGCGGTTACTTTACGTGTAACCGACAGCGAAGGGCGCACGGTAACCAGCAAATACAACGCTGCAACCGGCAACGACGTTTCATCCTGCACAACAAATTACACTATTGATTCACCTGTTTATCTTCCGGCAAATCAGCTCTCGGCCTGCACCATTGCGTGGCGCGACAAAAGTGGCGCAACCTTAACTTCCGCCCTTGCTGAACAGCCCGCCGATAGCTATTTCGAAATTACCGGCAGCGAACCGTACACATTGAACGAAAAAGGTGAACCAACCCGGAAATTAAAAATAAGATTCAGCTGTGTGGTTTCGGATGGCACAAAGACTGTAAAAATAGAAAATGCCGAAACCGTTATCGCCGTGTCTTATAAATGAAATGATGAAACAAATTTTGAACCTGATCGTTTCCCTGAAACATAGTTGTCCGGCGGCTTTCCGCACGGCAACAGTGATACTGCTTGCAGCAATAAGAACAGCCTCAATTGCTCAAACCTGCACTCCGGTGGTCAGCTCCAGTTTACACCCCAACGGCTTTGTTGCATTCAGCGTTTCAGTGACGCCTGCAGCCACTTACACCCTTCAGTGGAATTTCGGCAATAACACATTTTTGTCGGCCAGTACACTCACTGCAAGCGCACAATACACAAACAACGGCACCTATACGGTGAATGTCACCATTTTTACATCTCTTCCCACCTGCTCTTCCACAGCCGCGTACACACTTCTGGTTAACAATATCTGTACCGCGACTCCCAATTTTTCGTGGACCACAGGGCCATACGGACAAGTCTTCTTCAGCAACCTGTCATCTGGCTCAGTAAGCGGAACAACCTATTTCTGGGATTTTGGCAACGGACAAACCAGCAGCCAAACATCGCCAAATATAACCTACACAGCCAACACCACCTACACTGTAAAACTATACATGACAAACAGCACCACCCCGCTTTGTATCGATTCTATATCACAGTCAGTAACGGTGAGCAATGTCTGCAACCTGCTGCCCGACTTCACCTATACCCAGCAGCCAAACGGGCAGATACTGTTTACCAATACCTCAACCGGAACCGTTGCAACCAGCAGTTACACCTGGAATTTTGGTGATGGAGGGAACTCTTCACTGACATCACCCACCCACACGTACGCGCAGAATGGCTCTTACACCATACAATTACTGGTGAACAACAACACCTCTCCGTCATGCATTTCAACCAAAACGCTACAGCTGCTGATAAATACCTATACCTGCAATGCCTCATTTATTTATTCTGCAGGTTCAAATGGCACCATTAATTTTACAAGTACGTCAGTACCCGCAACCGGATCAACCTATTACAACTGGACCTTCGGTGCAGTTAACTATACCGCAATTGGCAACCAGCAGGCCGCCCACACCTACACAGCCAACGGCACACAAACGGTTACCTTGTACTTTGTAACCAGCGGCGGCTGCAACGACACCATTGTTGACACAATTACTGTAAACAACGTCAATCCCTGCCAGCTGAGTGCCGGTTTCAGCTTTTCGCAGACACAACAGGGCAGTGTAACTTTCAGCAATACAAGTACAGGCACGGTATCAGGTACCGGCTATCTGTGGAATTTCGGCAGCGGCTCAGCAACAAGTACTGCAGTATCACCTTCATATATATTCCCGGCCAATGGTTTCTACACTGTAATGCTTACCGCCACTCATCCCACTATTGCAAACTGCAGTTCCAGCATCAGCCACACGATTCTGGTGAACACTTATCTGTGCAATATAAAGGCTGTCATCACCCACACCCTAACACAGTCAGGCAACGTAATATTTGAGAACAACGATACTACTTCTGCCGGCTTTTATTTCTGGAAATTTGGTGATGGCACAACGGGACAGGGGAAAACCACCTCGCACATTTACGCCAATGGTGGCACACACTACGTGCTGCACAAAGTAGTGAGCGCTACCGATCCTCAGTGTTCCGACAGCATTGTGCAGGCCATAAATGTAACCGGAGTACCATGTACTGCAAATGCAGGGTTTCAATTATATCCTGCTTCACTCCCTCAGCACTGGCATGCAGTTCCCTCGTACCCGTGGAATGTGAGTGCAGCGAACTGGTCATGGGGCGATGGCACTACCTCAAACGGCATGTACGCTTCGCACACTTATACTGCCTCTGGCAATTACAATATCTGTCTTACTGTTACCGCCAGCTGCGGTTCCACAGCCACCGCCTGTTCATCCTACAGCGTTTACAGATCAGGCGGCACACTTTATCATGTGAATGTAGTAAGTCCAGCTACGGTTGTGCTTGACATTGCTGAAGATCAGTGGAGCGGCGCTGAGTTAAATCTGTATCCCAATCCTGTAGAAGACTTTTTAGTTCTCTCGGTAACAAATTTCGAAGGCAATATTGACTATGTTATCAGCGACGCGCTGGGAAGAACCGTTCAGCGGGGTTCAGCAAGCAGCTATGACCCAGGCGGAAAAAAAATTGATCTTTCAGACCAGCCGCCGGGGCTCTACATGATCAGACTGAGTATTGGTGGGGAAAACATCACCAGAAAACTGATCCTGGGCAGATAAGCTTCATGTTTAGTATGATATCTGCTTAAAAAAAGAGCTGTCGGACGGCAGCTTTTTTATTTTCTTCCCAGCAGTTCAGCTGTTCTTAGAAGCAGGTCGAGAAATACCACCTTTGCATTGGCATTGCGTTCAATGTAATAGTAGCTGTTGTTATATTCTTCAACAAGCTCCTCGTAATTTCGCCGATTAATGAAGGGGCCGAATTTTTCCAGAAACTGCAGCTCGGCACCGCTCAGCCTCACCAGGCTTTTGTCGCCGTAATTGAACATCAGGCTATCGCGAAATACCTGAAGTGCGTACTGCAGGAACTGTTTTTGTTTTTCGCGTCCGGCAGTTGCTTTTTCTTCCACCCAGTTAACTGCCTGTATACCATCAAAACGCACCGCCAGCCTCATAAAAGCCTGGAAACCGGCAAGCAGAGAAACCCCTTCGTCGTCTTGTGAAAGACTGGCAACCGCCTCTGCGAAATTTCCATCGGCCAGCAATGCCGCCTGCCGTGCGGCCTCCGCGCCAACGTTAAATCTTTTTATTAAAGCTTCGGTTATTGCCTCCTCCTGCACCGGATAAAATGGCACCTGCTGCACCCGCGAGATAATGGTAGGCAACAACTTATCCGGCTGGTGACAAACCAGCACAAATACAGTTTTTTCCGGCGGTTCCTCCAGTATCTTCAGCAAACGGTTGGCGCTTTCGGCGTTCATTCTTTCAGGCTGCCAGATCACCATCATTTTATATGAGCCCTCGTAACTGGTGTAGCTTAATTTCCGCAGAATACTGTTGGCCTCTTCAACAGGAATAACCGGCTGTTTGTTGCCGGCATCCATTAACCCTGTCCACTTATTTTCTGTGAGGTACATATCATCAAGAATGGCCTCTCTGAATTCAGGCAGGAAATTGTCGCTGCTGCCGGTATTTTTACTTTTGATGATTGGAAAAACCAGGTGCAGATCGGGATGCGCCAGTTTTCCCACCTGGCTACATGAGCTGCAGCTGTTGCAGGGTCCTTGCGGCCGGGGCGACTTACAAAAAAGATGACGTGCAAATACAAATGCTGCGGCAAGATTGCCACTCCCCGATCTTCCTGTGAACATAAGCGCGTGCGGAACCCTGTTGTCGTTTACCATTGCCCGCAGCCTGCCACAGGCCTCCTCCTGACCAACAATGGCCTCATACAACAATTCATGAGTTAATCTGGCAGTTTCCATCACAGCATTTGAACAGTACTATTTGTTGTTAAACTCGTTCATACATCTTTGCAGCCCTGCAAATACAAAAGCCTTCACCGCATCGGCGGCCACCTCAACGCGTGCATCCAGTGTCTGAAGTTCAGTGGTATCCCACCTTCCCAGCACATAATTCACCTGGTTTCCTTTGTTAAATTCATTTCCGATGCCAAAACGCAGCCTTGCATACACACTGGTGCCCAGTACTTCCTGGATATTTTTTAAACCGTTGTGCCCGCCATCACTTCCTTTGGGTCCTATCCTGATCTTCCCGAACGGCAGTGCAAGTTCATCAACAAGCACCAGCAGGTTCTCAATAGGTATTTTTTCCTTCTGCATCCAGTAATTAACGGCTTTTCCGCTCAGGTTCATATAAGTTGTGGGTTTTATCACCACCAGCAGCCTGCCCTTGTGTTTCAGTTCCGCTACATCGGCATATCTTGAGGGGAGAAAAGATTGCCCCGCATCCGCGGCCAGTTTGTCCGCGATCCTGAAACCAATATTGTGGCGGGTTTCAGCGTACTCTTCGCCGATGTTTCCTAAACCAGCAATCAGGAATTTGCTCATCAGCTACATGGGTTTCTTGGTCTTGTACAGGTTGTTCCTGAGATTATATTTTACACAATCCCAGTATTCCCTGGTGTAATCAACCAGAATTTCTTCTCCTGCTTTTATGTCGCGGTCAGCCACAATAAAACATTTGTCGCCAAAGATCTCATAACTGCAGTTGTTTCTGAGACCTTTCACCTTGCTTAAACCAGCGGCATCGTTGGCATAACGGGCTTTGTACTGAGGAGTGCTGTAAGCATCAATACAACGGTTCTTGTTAATAAAGAACAGATATCCGTCCTTGTCTTCAGCCACCCGTTTTTCGTATTCCTTCCAGTTAATGATCTCACCTCTGTATTCAATCACCTTTTCATTTTTTTTTATGGGTTTATCAGTGAACAACCCTTTTCCCGCCTTTGGCAGACGGGAACGCTTTACAATAAGTGCCATAGTGCCGACAAAAATATGTTATAATCTGGCTTTATGCAGTTCTTTTAATAAATGTTTGAAAGTTGCAGCGCTACAGGAATCCGCCACTCATCTCTTTAAATAACTGATCTTCTCTCGCAGCATCAGGATCGAGTAACTGTACGGTACCCGCTCCCATCAGCAACATCCTGTCGCTGTATTTCAACGCAAGATCGAGTTCGTGGCTGCTTATCAGCACGCACTTGCCTTGATTATGTGCCAGCTCCTTCAGCAACACAAAAAGCTGGTGTTTGGAAGAATAATCAAGAAATGCGCTGGGTTCATCTAACAGAAGAATTCGCGTTTGCTGAGCAAGGGCCCTTGCTATCATGGTTTTCTGAAACATGCCGTCGCTTAACTCATCCAGCAGCGTGTCGGCCACATCCTTTATGTTGCACAAGATCATTGCCTGTTTCACCGCTTCATTGTGCACATTTTCCAGCCGGTGAAAGGCGTTTGTGTATGGCATCTGACCGGCAGCCACCGCGTCCTTAACTTTCAGGTTAAAACCGCCCACCTTGTGAGTGAGCACAACGGCAATCTGGGTGGCAAGCTCAGCGGGTGACATCAGCGCCACATCTTTTTTATTGATAAAAATATGTCCCTCAAGCAGCGGCAGCAACCCGCAGATACTCCGTATCAACGTTGACTTTCCTGCTCCGTTGGCACCGGCTATGGTCACCAGCTCACCGGCTTTAAATTCGAGGTCTTCTATCCTCACCAGCTTATGGTCGCGCTTCCCCTTCCGGTATCCGGTAAGGGCATCGCTGATCTTTATGCCGGTTTCGGTATTTACCATTGTTTATATCTGAACATTAACGTAATTACCAGCGGCGCGCCAATTAAAGTAGTGATCATGTTAACAGGCAGACTCGTTCCCCGCACGGCGGCATGACTTATTACATCGGCAAAAAGCAATAAAATACTTCCCAGCAATATACAGGAAACCACATGCAGCTGCTGCGACGATGACTTAAAGATCATTCTCGATAAAATAGGGACAGCGATTCCGATAAATGCTATGGGCCCGCAAAAAGCAGTGGTAATTCCCGTAAGCACAGATGAGATCAGTATAAGAAAAAAACGGCTGCGGTTAAAACTAATGCCAAGGCTGCTGGCATAATCCTGACCCAGCAAAAGTGCGTTGAGGGGTTTTATAAAAAAGAACAGCGCTGCCAGAAAGATGATGGTAACCGGCAGATAAACCAGAAGATCGGTGTTGGTTGTTCCGGAAAGAGAACCCATTCCCCAGATCACAAAATTTTTCAGACTGCCTGGATCAGCAAAAAACTCAAGAGAACTCTGGATCGCGCTGCACACCTGTGAGAACATTAATCCTATGAGCAGAAGAACAACATTATTGCTCACTTTTTTTGACACAGCAAGGATCATTAGGGTAACAACCAGTCCGCCGGTTACAGCCGCAGCCACCATCAACGCCCTTCCTGCCAGATGATCGTGTATTATACCCATAGAGGAGCCGGCCAGCAAACCGGCGGCCACAATCAGCGCCGCGCCTGAACTGATCCCAAGAACATATGGTCCGGCCAGCGGATTCCTGAATAAGACCTGAAGCACAAGCCCGGCCACCGAGAGAGATGTTCCGGCCAGTAATGCCGTGACAGTTTTCGGGAATCTTATCTCAGTAAAAATAAACCGGCCGCTTTCTGTCTGAAGATCTAAAGAACCCGCCCCGCCCCAGAAAAGACTCGCGGGCAGCGCTATCACCAGCAGCAGGACCAGGACGGCGAACTTTATTCCTTGTGAGCGTTGCATTTTCACCTGATCTGCTCATAATAAAAAAGCTCCTCTTGCAGAGAGTCGGCAATTTCAGGGTGAAAGATCTTTACCAGATCTTCAAGTATCCTTTCCGGATGCACCATCCCGCTTTCCCAGTAAGTGCTGTAACCTTTGGTATTGGTAACCTTTGTGTTGTTATAAAGATTGCCGGTTTTAAAGGCTTTAAACGCAGCATAACGCCGCTCATAGGAAAGCAGTTCCTTTTTGCTTCTGACCGTAGAGAGGTGTATCCAGTAATCGGCCATTTTTGCTTTTGCAAATACCGCTTCAAAACTTAGCGGCAAACTTCCCGCCTCGTCATTATCCTCCCACAAATACCTGGCGCCTGCATCTTTAAGCAGCCTGGCCACATAACTTTTTCCTCCGGGCATATACCAGGCATCGGAGTATTTTATTTCATTGAATACCGTGGGTTTTTTGTCAAGCTCTTCCACGCGCCATTTCAATAGTTCATATTTTTCCTCGCACACTGCAAAAATGCTGTCGGCCAGGGATCGCCGTCCCACAAACTCCGCAAAAAACTTTATCCATTCGGCTCTTGCCAGAGGTGTTTCTTCCAGGTGGTCAACACTTTCCACCACAGGAATTCCAGCCTTTTCTATCCGTCGATCAGGCGCCCGCCCATCACCCATCCCATAAAAAAAAACCACATCGGGAGCAAGCGCAATTGTTTGTTCCACCTCTATATTCGGCGTACGCGCAAGTTCAGGAAGCTCCTCCTCCTCACATTTTTTCAGAATGGCGGGATTATTAACGTAATCAATGTTGTCGATTGCCTTTACAACATCGAGTTTGTTCAGCTCAAACAGCATTTGTGTATAGACCGAACTAAGCGAAGCGATATTACGGCAGGGCTTCTTGATAAAATAAACTCTCGCCGTCCCTGTCACGTATTCAGGCTTTATGCCGTTGTACAGAACAAAAACCGCCGTTGTGTCATCCGCATATCGTTTGCCCTTCAAATAAAGGCTGGTGGCATCTCCTTTTCTGGCTACCGCAAAAAGTTTGCTGTGCTTTACTGATCTGTCGGGCACCCATTCGTTTTTGCCGGCTGTAAAAGATTCGGTAGTACCGCAACTGCAAAACAGCAGAAAAGCAGGCGTTACCAGAAATTTTTTTATCCTACGCACCATTGAATCTCACTTCAAAAATAGTTCCTGAAGGTGAATTGTCCTTCACCACAATATTGCCGCCGAGCTGCTTAACCAGGGTGTTTACAATATACAGCCCTAAGCCCGTGCCTCTGCTGCTTCTGGTTTCTTCATTGCCTGTTCTGTAAAACCGCTCGAAGATCTTTTTTTTCTCAGCATTGCTGATGCCCGGACCTGTATCACACACCTGAAGCATAACCCAAGCTTTCTCTTTTTTCAAATATACCTTTACCGGCGCGTTACTGCCAGAATATTTAAAGGCATTCTCAACAAGGTTTGTAAGAATGGAGGTAAAGGCCTGTTCATCGAGATCACAATACACGGGTTCGGGGGGAAACACCGTGTGCAGCTTGTTGTTTTTAAGTGCTGCATCGAAATAGCGCTGCAGGATACTACTGCTTAGCGCTGCAGCATCGGTTCTTTTTTTTGCAAGCTGCATTACACCCGACCCCAGTCTGCTTGCCAGGAGCACCTTGTCAATCAGCGTATTCAGCCTGTCGTTTTCCTGAATGGCACTGTTAAGCAGCCGGGCCTGCACCTCAGGAGCAAGCTTTTGTTTCTGCAACGTTTGTAATTGCAATTTAGTAGCTGCAATTGGGGTTTTAAGCTCGTGGGTAACGCTGAGAAAAAAATTGTTCTGCTGGCTGGTGAGAGCCACCTCTCTGTCCTGCGCCTGCCTGATCTTGTAGATACCAAATAACAACAGAAGCAGGAAAACTGTTCCCTCACCAACAATCATCAGTGTTTGCCGCGTTTTGCGATCGTGCAGTTCCTGAACCTCCCGTTTCAGTTGCGCCTCATTGGCGATGCTTATCTCGAGCAACTTTTGCCGTTCAGTGATAATGGTGCCTGTCTGGCGAACCAGCAGTATCTCCCACCAGATAAACTGAAGCAATACATAACCAAAAAGGATAGTAAGAATAACTATTGGTTTTGATTTAGCCTTCATCAGCGGGCTCGCTTTCTGTTTTTACCTGCATTTCAATCTGTACAAGCACTTTTGTTGCCTGCTGAATCGAATTTACATCCTCAACAGTAAGATAAAGTTTATTGGTTTGCTCCTTTAAGGTGCAAAGATTAGGATATTTCTGTGCAAACGCCAGAGCGCCCTGAAAGAAAGGACTGGCAAAATAATCGCTGCTTTTTTTGCTGAGAAAATAGGCCAGCATTTTGCCTCCGCGGAGGGTGATCTTTTCAAAGCCCAGACGCATGGCACGCCAGCGCATCCTTACAACATTGATCAGTTCTTCAACTTCGCGGGGCAACGGACCAAACCTGTCGCGGAGGCTGCCCTGGAAACCGTCAAGCTCTTCTTCCCTGGTAATATTGTCGAGTTCACGGTAAAGCACCAGCCTTTCGGTTAAACTGCTTACATATTCTTCAGGTATCAGCAGCTGCAGATCGGTATCAACCGCCGTGTCGCGCACAAACTGTCGCGAGAAGACAGATTTGTCGGCTTCCGCACCCTCACCCACAGCCTCTTTGTACCAGCCTTCCTGTTTAAGCTCTTCAATGGCCTCATTAAGAATCTTCATGTAGGTATCAAAACCCATGTCATTAATAAAACCGCTTTGCTCTCCGCCCAGCAGGTTGCCGGCTCCCCTTATATCAAGGTCTCTCATTGCTATCTGAAAGCCGCTGCCCAGATCGCTGAAATCAACAATAGCCTTTAAACGTTTACGCGCCTCGTCGGTTAATGAAATCATTGGGGGAGCAATCAGGTAACAATAAGCTTTCTTGTTGCTGCGGCCCACCCTTCCCCGCATCTGGTGCAGATCGCTGAGGCCGAAATTCTGCGCGTTGTTTATTATAATGGTATTGGCGTTGCTGATGTCCAGTCCGCTCTCAATGATGGTTGTTGCCACAAGCACATCATAATCACCCTCCATAAAACCGAGCATCACATCCTCAAGGCGTTTTCCATCCATCTGACCATGGCCGATGGCAATGCGGGCATCAGGAACAAGCCTCTGGATCATGCCGGTAATATCTGTGATATCCTGAACCTTGTTATGTACAAAAAACACCTGTCCGCCCCTGCTCAGCTCCTCACTTATTGCATCGCGAATTACCTCCTCATTAAAACTAAACAACTCTGTCTGCACCGGATAACGGTTTGGCGGCGGAGTGCTTATCACAGAAAGATCACGCGCGCCCATTAAGCTGAACTGCAGCGTGCGGGGTATTGGTGTTGCCGTAAGCGTAAGTGTATCAACATTCGCCTTAAAGGTCTTCAATTTATCCTTTACACCTACTCCGAATTTTTGTTCTTCGTCAATAATCAGCAGACCCAATTCTTTAAATACAACTTCCTTGCCTACCAGCTTGTGAGTTCCTATAATAATATCCGTTTTGCCGTCTGCAAGCGACTTCACAGTTTCTTTCTGTTCTTTTGCGGTACGGAAACGGTTAATGTATTCCACTTTACAGGGTAGATCTTTTAGCCGTTCGCTGAAAGTTTTGTAATGCTGATAAGCAAGTATGGTAGTTGGAACAAGCACTGCCACCTGTTTGCCATCGCAAACCGCTTTAAAGGCCGCGCGTATTGCCACCTCTGTTTTGCCAAATCCTACATCCCCACAAACAAGCCGGTCCATCGGGTGGGGCTTCTCCATGTCGCGCTTTACGTCGGCAGTTACTTTCACCTGGTCGGGTGTGTCTTCAAAAAGAAAAGAGGCTTCGAGCTCATGCTGCAGATAATTGTCGGGCGGGTAGGCATGGCCAGGTCTTGATTTGCGTTCGGCATAAAGTTTAATGAGATCGTAGGCAAGTTCCTTAACATTACGTTTGGTCTTTTGTTTGAGCGTTTGCCAGGTGCCGCTGCCCAGCTTATCGATGCGCGGCACCTGCCCCTCTTTACTGCTGAATTTGCTGATCCTGTGCAGACTGTGAATACTCACATACAGAGCGTCGTTATCTTTAAAAAGGAGTTTAACGCTTTCCTGTTCGCGCCCATTGATGTTGAGTTTCTGCAGGCCGGCGAACCGCCCTATACCATGATCGATGTGAGTAACATAATCGCCCGGGTTCAGCATCAGCAGTTCTTTCAGCGTAAAGGCCTCGGCAGTTCTTTGTCTGGCTTCTTTAAGCCTGAACCGGTGATACCTCTCAAAGATCTGATGGTCGGTGTAAACCGCCACCTTTAACTCCTCGTCGATAAACCCTTCATGCACATTTAACGCCACATACTTAATAATGCTGTCGTAGCTGCGGTGTTCTTTTGCAAGAAGATCGTTAAAGATGCTGATGAGACGATCGGCCTGCTTAACATTATCGGTAAGGAAATAATTTTCATAGCCCTTTGCCTTGTTCTCTTTAAGGTTGTTGATCAGCAGGTCAAAATTCTTCTGAAAGGCCGGCTGGGGACGCTGCAAGAAACTGAGTTTTTCATCAGAGAGAACGGCACGCATACCAAATTCAAAGCAACGGTAATGTAAAAGTTGTTCTCTCAGCTCATTGCCGCCAGCGAACAGTTTATCAGGAACCATCTGACGGATGCCGGACTCAAGGTCCCCGTAGATCTTTACCGCCTGCAGCAGTTTTCTCTCGAATATATCTTCACAATACTTTGTGTCCTCAATACAAACAAGCGCCTTTACAGGGTCAAAGTACTCAAAAAGCAGAGCCTTTTCATCGCTGAAAACCGAGGAGTTGATGTTTGGAATGATGGTGATAAAATCATAAACGGATCTGGAAAGCTGGGAGGCGGGGTCAAAACTCCGTATTGCTTCAATGTCGTCGCCAAACAATTCTATTCTGTAGGGCATTTCATTGGCGAATGAATACACATCAATTATGCCGCCACGGATGCTGTACTGACCCGGTTCATAAACAAAATCAACCCTCTCGAACTTGTAATCCAGCAGAAATTCAGAAAGGAAGTCAACAGAAAGCTTCTCACCCCTGCGAACCGTTAGCGTGTTGCTGCTCAGCTGTTTTTTCAGTGTCACCTTTTCGCACAGGGCCTGCGGGTAAGTAACCACGATGCCCGAAAAGCTATTGCCATTAAGATAACTCAGCACCTCGGCCCGTTCCTGGATATTTGCGTTGGTGGTTTTTTCAACCTGGTAGGGTTGACGGTAGGTTTCAGGAAAAAAAAGCACCAGGGTATCTGCCAGCAGCGCCTGCAGGTCGTTAAGCAGGTAGGCTGCTTTCTCCTTGTCGTTGGCGATCAGCAGCAAGGGTAAGGGACGCTGCCGGTACAGCGATTGCAGAAAAAACGCCAAAGCACTCCCGTTCAAACCCTGCAGCCAGCAGTTTTTGTCAATTGGCAAAGACCTTATTTTAGTGTCAAAGATCTCCCTCAGCTTCACGTCCCCCCTCATTTTGCATGGCAAAAATACTTACAATAATCTCTGCCGCAGGCAAAAGAGTCCTAAATTTTAACATTGGTGCGGGTAATGCGGGGCAATGCTTTTGTATATTTGTTAGTCGTTCTTCATTTTTACCAATAAACTAAAACACATGAAAAAACATTTATTATTAATTGCTGTCGCTGCATTTTCGCTTGAGTTCACCGCCCAGGTTCAGAGAATGGCGCTTTATGAAGAGTTCACAGGAGAGAATTGTGGTCCCTGTGCCGCCACAAATCCGGCGCTTGACGCCCTGCTTGCACAACCGGCAAACAATACCCGTTTAGCGGCCATCAAATGGCAGGTGCCTATTCCTTCAGCACCAAGCAAGGCCACCTCGCTTTACCAGACCAACAAAACAGAGATCGACTGGCGTTACAGGTCTGTGGCTCAGGGCGGATATGGTTATGCCATCAATTCTGCGCCTTCAGGAAAAATGGACGGACAGAACGTGACGGTATTCGGCGCCTCCAGTAATCATCCCGGCAATCTCAACAATTCAGTAATTACAAACGCGGTAAACGTGTCGGCGCCATTCTCAATTACAATGGCCAGGGCATGGAACAGCACTGCCACGGCAATTACCCTTACCATTACTGTTCAGGCGGCCAGCAACTTTAACGCTGTGGGCAACCTGGTCTTCCGTACGGTGATGATCGAAAGAAAGATCGAATTTGATGTGGCTCCCGGCAGCAATGGTGAGAAAATTTTTCACGATGTCGCCATCAAATCTTTTCCTTCCATCCAGAATGGCACTTCCCTGCCAAGCAACTGGACAACCGGTCAGACCCAAACATTTACACTTAACTGCGTAATTCCATCGTACGCCAGAGACAAGACCCAGATCGCTTTTGTTGGATTTATCCAGGATGACGGCGACAGAAAAGTTCACCAGGCATACAGGGCAGATAAAGAAGGTTTCCCGTACGATGCCAGCGCGCTTACACCAAAAGTGCCTACAACCTGCACCACCTCGCTTGACCCCATTGTAACCGTTAAGAATACCGGCCTTAATACAATTTCATCGCTTACCATTACCCCCTATGTTAATGGTACTGCCGCCAACATTACAACCTGGAACGGATCACTTGCGCCGGGGGCCGAAACTACCATCAGCCTCGATCCCGTGCCAAGTCCCTCAGGAACCGGCGTTCACACTTTCTCTTATACCATTACAGGTATGGATAATACTGACTTTGAGCCCGCAAACAATGGAAATTCCACACAATTTATGGTGGTGGAAGATTACAACGCGGTTGCAGTGCAGGAAGGATTTGTTGGTTCATTCCCGCCTGCCGACTGGGCTGTGATTGGCGATTCTAAAGGCAAACAGTGGATCAAAAATTCAGGCGTGGGTGCTTCCGGACTTAGTACAGAATCTGCCATGCTGAGCTTTTATACCAGCACCAAAGTGGGTGATGCCCAGGAGCTGATGTTACCGCCGGTAGATTACTCAGGTAACGAAGCGCCAATTCTGGATTTTGTTTATGCACACTCTCAGAAAGCTGCAAACGACAGCGATACTATGAGGATACTTGCTTCAACCGATTGCGGGAATTCATGGACAAAGATCTTTGAACGCAGCGGTAATTCTCTGGCCAGTGTGTTTACCACTACCAACACCACTTTTATTCCGGAGCCTCATCAGTGGAGGCAGGAATCAATTACACTTAACAACTTTAATTCACCTACGCTCCTGCTCAAATTTGTAGGAGTATATGGCGGGGGAAATAACCTTTACCTTGACGACATAAATCTTCGTCAGCCTACCTCTGTTGGAATTAAGGAAGAAAAATCGGCGGGTTTATCAGCCACACTTTTCCCCAATCCAAGTTCAGGAAATGTTCAGTTTGCCGTAACCTCTCCGCTCAAAACAGGAGCAGTGATCAGGGTAAGCAACAACCTGGGGCAGCTTGTAAGCGAACGAACCGTTCAGCTTTCTGAAGGCCAGAATAGTTTTGTACTTGATCTGCAAAACGAGGCTTCGGGAATCTACCATGTTTCACTTGAGAGTGATGCCGGCTCCTTTCACAACAAAATAACACTAACACATTAATAATACGGGCCCGCCTGAGATGGCGGGCCTTTTTGTTCTCATGAAAAGTATTTGTACTTCACTGGTTCTGGCCCTTGGCCTTTCTGCAACAGCCCAAAACACTTTCAGGCTTGAGAACTTTGACGACAACGCCAAAGTTATATCGCCCAACAGTGCCATATACGTTACCGCTCAGGCCGACCCTACCCATTCAATAAATATTGACATCATCAACACAAGCAACAGCACGCAGTCGTACCACGTAAAACGTTACGATATTGTTTTAAACGCAAGTTCCACAGAAACTGCAGCTGCCTTTTTTTGTTTCGCAGGAGGATGTTTTACGCCTTTTCTGCTCGAATCACCTGACCCGTTAACCTTGTCGGCGGGCGCAAGGAGTTCGGAAGTGCCGGGAGATTTTCAGATGCTGCTGGCAGAAATAGATGAAATTGATCCCGCGGGATTCAGTCATGTAAAATATACGGTATATAACGAGGCAAACCCTCAGGACTCCATACAATTCTCGATCCGTTACAACGATCCCTTTGCAGGCCTGGGAGGCAACCACCTCTATAAGAACGGATTTTCAATTGCCCCCAACCCGGCGCAGCGCTATGCCAGCGCCTTTGTTAACCTCAGCCGGAACGAAGATTGTTCAATAAACATTTATAACAGCCTTGGGGCCAGGGTTGGCGGCAACGATCTGCCACTTTCTGCCGGTGTAAATACTGTACCGCTCAATATCGAATCTCTCACCAAAGGTCTGTATTTTGTTACTATTAAGGCCGGCGATTATAATTCAATGCGCAGACTTATAATCCATTAAAATCCTGATAATTAAACCTCATCTTTCTGAAAATCCCAGAGCTCAGGTTTAGGGCTTCTTCGAAACTCAGTTTTATTACTGCTCACTTAACATACACTTTACTGCCAAACCAATGAAAAATACTGCCCGCCTTCTTTGCCTGCTCGTCAGCCCCTTTCTAAACAACGCTCAGGCAACAACCTTTGAAATGACGATCCAAGGCGTCGGTCAGTAGAGCCATTACCGTTGATGCCGGCGATGTTGTTATACATAACCGGTACACTTGTGTCAGATTTCAGCACCAATTTGCTGACCGTAGGCGAATCCTTCACCAAACTGCATTGTGAGAGGCCGTCCCAAACGAGACGGCCTCTTCTTTTTTCCCTCAGCGGTCATACTAGGCAGGCTCAGCGATTTTTCGTTTCTTTACAGCCAATTTTAAACGCCGAGAATGGAATTATATTTGGATTCAGCCAACCTGAAAGAGATCGAAGAAGGATTCAGGCTGGGTTTTTTAAATGGCTTAACCACCACGCCCACCTTCATGCAGAAGGAAGGCATCACCGATATCGACGGAACCATCGTTAAACTCAGCAAGATAGTTCCTGTTCTGCAGATTGAGGCACTGGGAAACACAGCCGAAGAGGTGCTGGCCGAAGCGGAACGACAGCTTGCTCTGGGACTTGACAAGAATAAGACCGTTTTTAAGATCCCCGTTTCACTCGAAGGGGTGAAAGCCTGTAAAATGCTGCGAAACAAAGGCTACCTGGTAAATGTGCACCTTGTTTACACGCTCCAGCAGGCATATATGGCCATGCAGGCCGGCGCATCATACGTATGCCCGCTTGTAGGCCGCCTGCAGGACCAGGGTCATGATGCCCTGGCGCTGGTAGAACAATGTGTAAACGCGGTAAAAAATTACGGTTATGATACCAGGATCATGTTCAGCTCGGTGCGCCATGCAGAACATGTACGCAATGCAATCAATATCGGGGTTCACACAATTACGGTGCCCCTGAAAGTGCTTAAACAGCTTACCGAAAACAATTTTACCACACTCGGAACCGATCAGTTCATAATGGATACGCGCCTTATGATGGTTCGAGTGAAAGACGCCATTAACGGCGTTAATCCAATAGTGAACGAGGACACTACCATTAGCGATGCTCTGGTAAAAATGACTGAATATAATTTCGGTGCTATCACTGTAGTTAAAAAAGATGGATCAATAAAAGGTGTTTTCACCGATGGTTCTCTTCGTAAATTGTTGATGGACGGCGGACGTGATGTTCTCAGCAAAAAACTCAGCCAGCTCGAATACCGTGAACCAATCAGCATAGAAAGTTCACACCTGCTTAATGAAGCCAATGCGCTTTTCAAAAAAACACTGGTAGATACTATTGTAGTGACTGAAAACGGCAAACCTCTTGGAATGCTCGATATTCAGGATCTTAAACCCTGATAAATACAACCATTGGACGAGATCGTTAAATTATACACCAGTCTCGGAGGGCGTTTTATCAGTTCTCCGGCTGAAATCACCAGAAGGCTCAGGGGGGTAAAAGCTTTTGTGTTCGACTGGGACGGTGTATTCAACGGTGGTTATAAAAGTTCTTCCGGCGGCAGTAATTTCAGCGAAGTTGACAGCATGGGGGTTAATCTTTTAAGATTTTCCTACTTCAGGGTTCATGGCGAATTGCCTCTGACACTTGCCATAAGCGGCGAAACCAATAAAACCGCTTTTTATTACAGCGAACGCGAAAATTTTAACTATTCTTTTTATAAGGTGGCGCATAAGATCCACGCCCTGAACTTCCTCTGCGAGCAGGAAAAAATTGATCCCTCGCAGGTATGCTATTTTTTTGACGACGTGCTCGACATCCCCATTGCAGAAAAGTGCGGACTGCGGGTGCAGATAAACCAGCAGAGCAATCCCCTGTTTGCAGACTATTGTACCAGGCATAAACTGGTTGATTACCTTACCGCTTCCCACGGAGGAAAATTTGCCCTGCGTGAGGCCACAGAACTGCTTATTGCACTTGGCGGCGAGTATGATCATGTGATAAATGCCAGGAAAAACAACTCTGAACCATACCGGCAATACATCGCCGCCCGAAAAATGGTAAGAACAGCCTACTATACCCTCGCTGAGGAGGGCATCAGACAGCAGCAGCCGGACATCTGACAATGCCGGCCCCAGAACCTTCCGGCAAACTTTGCGATATCAGTCCTTTCCCCATAGGCACTGTTATAAAATTTCCCAACATACAGAACAACACAGTGTACCGCAGCCGTGCAGTAGAGCAATTCAGTTGTTTTACTCCCGAGAAAAGTCTGAAAGCATCTTTTATACAGCCCCAGGAAGGGGTATTTAGCTGGACTGAATCAGATGGTTTTGTGGATTTGGCATTACAACATAAAAAAAAGATCCATGGTCATACATTGATCTGGGACCATGAGCTGCCGGAGTGGATGTTGCAAAAGAGTAATCAGCAGGCACTGCTTTGCAGCCATATTTCAAACCTTGTTCAGCGTTACAGGTCAAAGATTGGGAGCTGGGACGTGGTTAACGAGGCTTTTACTGAAGAGGGGGCTGTTAAACAGGGTGCGTGGTTCAGGGTAGCGGGCCCCGACTACATCAGGCAGGCCTTTGCCTGTGCCGCTGCAGCAGATCCCGCCGCTCTTTTATTTTACAACGATTTCGACCTGGAAACCAATCCGGTGAAAAGAAAAGCTGTACTAAATTACCTGAACGATCTCAGAAACCAGGGCATAAAGGTTGATGGAATAGGCCTTCAGATGCACCTGAACATCAGCAGTGCAAGACCCGCAGAATTCGCTGAAGTATTTGAGGACATTTCACGCGAAGGGTATCTGGTGCACATCTCCGAACTCGACATATCGGTGATCCCTTTCGAGGGAGAAGTCTCGGGAAAAGAAGAGCTTTTTATGAAGCAGGCCAAAATACTTCAGTTTCTTGTGGAAGCGTATCTGCACGTACCGCCCCCCCAAAGGTTCGGCATAACCTTCTGGGGTGTGGGCGATGCTGACTCCTGGCTGGCGCTGGATCTGAACCGCGTTGATTTTCCCCTTCTTTTTGACGAAAACTATCTGCCAAAACCAGCCTGGTATGGCCTCTATGACCTTTTGCGGGGAATTTGAGGCGACAGATTAACAACCATTTTCTAATAAGAACCTTTTGCTTAAAACTTTGTGTACACGGGCCATAACTGCACCGGGGCTTAATATTATCTTCGTACAAAATGGCTGAGTTTAGAGAATCATTGCTGGTACTATTTTCGGTGCCGGTATATGTGCTTGTGATCGGAGCAGAGATCTTATTCTCTTATTTCCACGGCAAAAAGCTCTATTCCGCCAAAGGGGTCTTCACCAATCTTTACTTATCCGGTCTCAACATGGGGCTTGATATACTTATCCGCGGTCTCTGTCTCCTGGTGCTTCACCAGGCCTACGAGTATCATATCATTGATCTTTCGAATCTGGTTGTTATTTACTGGATCGTATTGTTCCTTTTTGAGGATTTTATGTTCTACTGGTTACACAGGGTCGATCATTACTGCCGCATCTTCTGGGCGGTACATGTTACACATCACAGCAGCGAAGAATTTAATCTGAGTGTTGGCTTCCGTTCCTCCGTGCTTCAGCCTTTGTACAGATTTATTTATTTTATTCCCATAGCACTTTGCGGCTTTAAACCCCTGGATATTATGTTCGCTTACAGCGCTGCGCAGATTGTTGGTATACTCGCGCATACACAAACTGTAGGAAAACTGGGCTGGCTGGAATATATCTTTGTAACCCCCAGCCATCACCGGGTACATCACGCAAGCAACACCCGCTATCTCGACAAAAATATGGGTATGCTTTTTATTTTCTGGGACAAGCTTTTTGGAACATTTGAAGAAGAAGATAAAAACGAGAAGATAAAATACGGGCTCACCCATCCTCTTCATTCAGACAGCCCTTTCACTCTCATCTTTCACGAATGGCGCGAAATATTTAAGGATCTCAGGCATAAAAAATGCAGTTTCCGTCACAAATTAATGTATGTATTCGGACCTCCCGGCTGGAGCCACGACGGAAGCCGTAAAACCAGCAGGCAGCTTAAAAGTGAGGCACAACCGGCTCCATCAGAATGAGTACTGCCGCTGCTATTAACCGTCTGAAAGAACTGAAAAAACTACTTGTTATTGAACGCGAGGAAGACTTCAGGCAATACAACGATCTTTTTCTGCGGGTAAATCTCGAGCAGCGAAGAAAAAATGGCGTAACCTGGTACCCGGTAAAAATAAATAACGAAGAGATAGGTTCCGGTGAATTGCTGCACCTTGAGATTGAACGCACCGGTTACACCGATCAGCCGCACCAGTTCAGCAGCGGCAAAAACGTAAGTCTGTTTCACAATACCCCCGGCGAACAGCTTGAGGTTACCGGCACCATTAAAAGTGTTGGTAAAAATTCCATCAGATTAATCATGCATGCAGATGAGCTGCCTGACTGGTGTTACGAAGGAAAACTTGGTATAAATATCCAGTTCGATGATAACAGTTACACAGAGATGCAGCGTGCCCTAGATGAGGTAATACATGCACGAAATAACCGGGTGGCGGAATTGCGCGAAATTTTTGAAGGCGCCTCACAACCGGAATTTGAAAAAAACGCGGAACCGATAGTGGTACCCGGACTCAATCTCTCTCAGAACCGCGCGGTTCGGCATGTGCTGAACACCCGCGATGTGGCGGTGATACACGGTCCGCCCGGCACCGGCAAAACCACGAGTATCGTGGCTGCTATCCGTTACACGTTACAATATGAAAAACAGATACTGGTTTGCGCACCCACCAACTCGGCAGTTGACCTGCTAACAGAAAAGCTCAGCGCACAGGGTGTTGATGTGCTGCGGCTCGGCCATCCCGCGCGAATGAACGATGCTTTGTTCAGCAGCAGCCTCGACGGTAAAAGCCTCGCCTCACCTTATTTTAAGGACGTAAAGAACCTGCGTCGTAATGCAGAAGAATACTTCCGTATGGCCGGCAAATACAAACGTGTATTTGGCAAGGAAGATGCAAAACAACGCGCGGCCTATTATGCTGAGGCACGCGGCAATCTTAAAGAAGCCCGTTTGCTGGAAGATTTCATTGTTGACGAACTTTTCAGAACTGCGCAGGTGATCTGCTGCACCCCCGTTACCAGCACTCACCGGGGACTGCAGCGCAAATCATTTAATACCCTATTTTTTGATGAGGCATCGCAGGCCCTCGAGCCCATGGTGTGGATCCCGCTCCTTAAATGCAACAGGATCATCCTTTCAGGTGACCATTTTCAGCTTCCACCGGTTGTGAAAAGCCAGCAGGCAAAGGCCGGCGGACTCGATAAAACCCTGCTGGACCGTTGTATAGAACTGCCGGGCACCACAGTTTTACTGAACCGTCAATACCGGATGAACAAGATCATCATGGGATTCAGCAATGCTTACTTTTATAACAGCCAGCTAATAGCCGACGAATCGGTAGCCACCCAACACCTGGTAAACGACACCGAGAGCAGCCTGTACAGTTGTATTGAATTTATTGATACCGCCGGCTGCGGCTTTGATGAAATACAAAATCCTGAAACCCTCAGCTACAGTAACCCGCAGGAAGCCAGCGTAATGTTTGAGCATCTCACCCAGCTCATCACACAATACAGCCAGTTTAAATCTTCCCCCGCCCTCCACATAGGAATTATTTCACCTTACAAAGAACAGCGCGAGTGGTTAAAAGATAACCTCCCGGCCTTCGACAGTGAAAAACTTGCTTCGTTAAGTATCAAAACAATTGACGGCTTTCAGGGAGAAGAACGCGACGTGATATATATCAGTCTGGTTCGAAGCAACGACAGGCAGGAAATAGGTTTTCTGAATGACCTTCGCAGGATGAACGTAGCCATAACCCGTGCAAAAAAGAAACTGGTTGTAGTTGGCGACAGCGCCACCATCGGTTCCAGCGCGTTCTATAAACAGTTTCTGGAATACTGTGAGCAGCATGGACTTTACCGTTCGGCCTGGGAATGGAGCGGGTAAGTGTTAAGTATGAGGTACGAAGTACAAAGTACGAAGTACGAAGTACGAAGTAAAGTGCGAAGTACGAAGTAAAGTGCGAAGTACGAGGTACAAAGTACAAAGTACGAGGTACGAAGTAAAGTGCAATTGACGGCCCGATAGCAATGAGGATACGATTTGGAATTTAGTTGTTCGGCGCAAAATACAACACAAGAAATACTAACAGATAGTATCAGATACAAACCTATGCTTCTCGCTAAGAATACTTCTCATGATAGATCCGCCTGCTGTGAACATAATGCATCACCAGTTCATTAAACTCTTCTTCCTTGTCTCTGAAAGACACTTCCACCGGCAAAATATAAATGTTCATTAATCGCGCTATTGGCCACAGATCGGGCATCTTTAATCGCATGAGATCCTTTTCGGTAGTAACAAGAATTTTGTTGCCTCCTTCGAATGAGTGATAGTATTTTTCAATTACCTTCAGATCTTTCGGCTCATACTGGTAATGATCGGCAAAGGGCAGATGTTTTAAGTCGGCGGCGTACTCCTTCAAATAATTCACCATGGGAGCAGGGTTGGCGATTCCCGAAAACACGATCACCCGGTAACGGAAAAGATCATTGAGCGTATCAAGTTTTATCTGTTCATTATTGATGCTGTAAAGTTCTCCGTACTTCAAAAACGAAAAAAATACTTTCTGATGCGCCTGCGGTTTCAGGTCTTTGATCACGGTCCGCATCTCAACCGCAGTAGTTCTGTCAGGCGTTTTAGTAACCACAATCACATCAGCTCTTTTTACGCCGCTGCTGAACTCGCGGAGGGTACCGGCAGGCATCATTACGTCATTGTAATAGGGGTTGCCATATTCGGTCACAAGAATGTTGAGTCCCGCTCTTACAGCACGGTGCTGGAAAACATCATCAAGCAATATAACCGGAGCTTTTTGTCCGCAGATGCGGATAATATTTCTGATCCCGTTTACGCGGTTGGCATCAACGGCCACCGTAACATTGTACTTGGTTTTGTAGAGAAGCGGCTCATCGCCTATATCCGCCGCTACGCTGGCATCGTTGGCCAGCACAAAACCCGATGTTTTACGTTTATAACCCCTGCTTAATGTGGCGGCAGCAACACCTTCTTTTACTAACAACCTGATGAGGTACTCAATAAGAGGCGTTTTGCCCGCCCCGCCTACCGCAAGATTTCCCACGCCAATGGTATGGATCTCAAATTTTTTTTCGCGAAGTAAGCGCAGATCGTAGAGGCGGTTGCGCAACATGGTAATTGTACCATAGGCCACTCCGAATGGCATCAGCAACATTTTTAACCCCTGGTTCATTCAGGTTAAATATGCCGCTTTTTTTTAAAGCCTCAAAATTATTGTTCTTCTTCCTGGTCGTCGCTGGAGATGGTTTGCATCCCTTTTTTGTAGTCAGATGGATCAAATCTGGCATCAATAAATTTCTGCCCTCCCCTGTGATAACTCACCACCAAAGGACTTTTTTTATCCCATTCCCGGATATCCATCTTTGTCATGTTTGAAATGGCTTTTATACAGGAAGAAATAGTCCGCTGCCGGATCTGAGCAGTGTTTTTCTTTGTATTCCACTCAATAAAAAGCAGTCTTGTCTCTTTGCCGCCATCACATAATTTTTCTGTTGCTTTGGTGAATGCATCAATAAACAACAACACGTATGTGGTATCACCATCCTTTTTTCTGAAGATCTCATCATAATATTCTGGGTCACGCACAGTCGAGTCATTAAAACAAAAGTTGAATACAGTATCTCCCGTAAGCTGAAAACAGAGTTTCAGACGTTTGTCAACACCTCTTTCTCTTTTATTGTAAACGGCGAATTCTCTGCCGGCCTTCACCTGCACGTCTCTGGGGTCAAGCGTATCGTTCCTGTCAATAAGTGCCTTATTTGCGACACTGTCTGTGGCTGTGCCGGGAACCGGCTTTTTTACCGGTCTTTTTGTTTGTGCTGCAGCAACAAGCTGCAATAGCGCCATCAATAAAATGAGTAAACTTCGCATACGGCGAAAATAAACAATCTGGAAAACAATTAAAAACGACCTGATTCCACAAGCTTCACAGCCCGTTCAATCATGATGTCCTCCACACTGGCATCGTATTCGGATTTCAGGTTATGACCGAATACCCGCGCCACTGTTTGCCACATGGCAGCCTGAAAAGCACCACGCAGCTGTTTTACTACTTCGTATGTGGTTTTTCCGCTCTCCCTGTCGATCAGCTTCATCAGAATCTTTCCCTGAGATACAGTAAGATTACTCAGTTCATCCTCAAATTCGCTGCGAAGGTCGCGTTCGCAATCCTTGATGAACTTTTTCTTCAGCTTTTCATCCTCAATAAGAGCAAGCTGTTTATCGTACTCCTTGAGTTTTGCAGCGGCCAGAATCGCATACGGATAAACAACTTTTACATTGTGTCTGGTGCGGGTCCACATTTCCTGCTGCTTCCGCGTCTTGAACTCGAACTGTGTATTGATGTCGACAGCCTGCAGGTTTACGTAGGGAATGGTGTCGCCGCGTGAATTGATACGTGCATGCGCAAGCTGGCCTTCAACAGGAGGAGCAGCAATACTCTCATGATCCTGGGCTGCCAAGGGGAAAGAAATGCCCGCCATTAAGCACACAAGGGCTATTAAAGTTCTGAGTATTTTCGGGGGTGTCACGCTGATTGATCTTATACGTAAAAGGTATCCTGAAGTTACTGACCCTGAAGACGATTAGCGCGCCATTTACTTTTTTTAACAGGCCCCGCGGCACTGTGTGCTGCCAGGGCTTTTTCCCCGCCAAAAATGAGTGCTGAGGCCAGGACGGCAACCTCGGCGTACTCCTTGCTGTCGGAAGCCAGCTGTGAGGGGTCAAAATGGTTTTTAACAAAGCCTGTATCAAATTTTCCAGAAACAAATGCCTCATGTTTTAATACATATTTGCAGAAATCGAGGGTGGTTTCCACTCCCACGATCCGGTAATTTTCAATGGCAGTGATCATTCGCGCTATGGCCTCACTCCTGTCTTTGCCATGCACTATGAGTTTAGCGATCATGGGATCATAATAGATCGGGATCTCCATTCCTTCTTCGAAACTGTCGTCAACACGCACACCAGGTCCGGCGGGAGTTTTGTATACAAGCAGCCGGCCAATATCCGGAAGAAAATTATTCATGGGATCTTCCGCGCAAACACGTACTTCAATAGCATGGCCACTGATCTTCAGATCTTTTTGGCTAAAGGAGAGTTTTTCATTACGGGCCACTTTTATCTGTTCCTTTACCAGATCCAGACCTGTGATAAGTTCGGTAACAGGATGTTCAACCTGCAGTCTGGTATTCATTTCAAGGAAGTAGAAATTAAGCTTGTCATCTACCAGAAACTCAACTGTTCCGGCACCACTGTAGTTGCAGGCTTTTGCCACATCAATCGCGCAGCGGCCCATTTGTTCACGCAGTTCCTCGCTCAGTACACTGCTCGGCGCTTCCTCAATAAGTTTCTGATGCCTTCGCTGAATGCTGCATTCACGCTCAAAAAGGTACACACAATTGCCGTGGTTATCGGCAAGCACCTGAATCTCTATATGCCTTGGTCTGCTGGCGTACTTTTCAATAAATACAGCGCCATTTCCGAATGCAGAACGTGCTTCGCTGATGGCAAGGTTCATCTGTTCTTCAACATCCTGCTCACGTTCAACAAGCCGCATGCCTTTACCGCCGCCGCCGGCGCTGGCCTTAATGAGCAGGGGAAATCCGGTTTCCTTTGCCACCTTTACTGCTTCTTTGACATCGCTGATGGCTCCTTCAGAACCAGGGATCATTGGCACACCGTTTTTTTTGGCGGTTGCTTTAGCGCTGAGCTTATCCCCCATCATTTCCATACTTTCAGCGCTGGGTCCAACAAAGGTAATTCCGGCCTCTTTCACGCTTCTGGCGAAAGCGGCGTTCTCACTTAAAAAACCATAACCGGGGTGAATGGCATCGGCCTTTACCGCCTTACACACCTCAATGATCTTATCACCTTTCAGGTACGACTTATTGCTGGGCGCTTCACCAATACAAACCGCCTCATCGGCAAATCTCACAAACAAGGCGTTGCGGTCGGCTTCAGAATATACTGCCACCGTTTTGATCCCCATTTCTTTCGCGCTCCGCATAATCCTTAACGCTATCTCTCCGCGGTTCGCTACCAGTAATTTTTTCATATTAGAAGTTCAAGATTTGTAAATATAAATATAGATAATATATCAATACTGCTCAGAGAAAACAGATTGCCGCAAACGAGAGCAACCATTTCTGCTTTCACACCGGCACAAAGCTTTGCAGGAGCCCGCCCGAAGCACATCTTTCGCACGCAAGTAAAAATCAACACTTATTCCTGCCACCATTATATTTGATATATCCCTTCTGCAAGAACTCTCAATTTTTGTACATTTAAATTCACAATGTTTTTTTACCTCTCAAAACTTCTTGCATTTGTGCTCTCGCCTTTGGTATGGGTGCTGGTACTGCTTCTATGGTCGTTATTCTCAGGACCGGCAAAACTGACCAGGCGATTACGAATTACGGCAGTGGTTCTGCTGTATCTCTGCAGCAACAGTTTTCTGGTTGACGAATGTTTCAGGCACTGGGAGCCTGTTACTCCAGACCATGACAGTAGCAGTACAGTTTACAAAGGAGCAATTGTGCTTGGCGGATTGGGCGACATTGATCTGCGTTTACAGAAGCTTAATTTTGGGCGTTCAGGAGACAGGCTTTTTCAAACGCTGCCACTCTATTACAGTGGAAAAATTGAACACATTATCTTTACAGGCGGAAGTGGCAGCATTGAATTTCCGGAAAAAAAGGAGGGGATCTTTGTCAGAAAATACCTGCGGTCCATCAACTTTCCTGATTCAGCGCTGATCGTAGAAAGTACCAGCCGCAATACATTTGAAAACGCCAGAAACCTGAAGGTGCTGCTCGACAGCCTGCAGTTTAAGGGTAATTATTTATTGGTTACTTCAGCCTTTCACATGCCCCGCGCCCTTGCTGTATTTAAAAAGGCAGGCTATGAGTCGGTTGAACCCTTTATTACCAACAAAGTGAGTGGGGTGCGGCGTTACACCTTCGATCACCTGTTTGTTCCCGACCCTGGCGCTTTAATGGGATTACAGCTCTTGCTCCATGAAATGTGCGGCTATGTTGTTTATAAAATCAGAGGATATGCTTAAGATCAGTGAAGAACTGCTGCAGTTCATCTGGCAGCACAGGTTGATAAAACCGGGCCCGCTGTTAAGCAGCAGGGGAAATCAGATAACGGTAATACACCAGGGCATTCTCAACCGAGACTCCGGTCCCGATTTTTTTAACGGGCAGATCGAAGTGCAGGGTTTAAAACTCTCGGGCAAAATTGAGCTTCACCTTAAAACCAGCGACTGGAACAAACACCGGCATCAGCATGATCCCGCTTATGATAAAATAATATTGCACGTGGTCCTTCATCACGACGTTGACCTGGCGCAAAATACAGATAACGGAGTGGAGATCGTTGAGCTGGCTTCGTACATTCCGCGTGAAGTGCTTGAGGTATACCAGGGACTGGTATCAAATAAAAACAACTTACCCTGCGGCTCTTCATTGGAAAATGTAAGTGATCTTACCTTTATATCGTGGACGGAAAGGATGAGCGCGGAAAGGCTGCAACAAAAAACCGATAAGATCGAGCAGTTGCTGCTGTTGTGTCACGGAGATTATACTCAGCTGATGTACTTTTTGCTGCTTTCCAATTTTGGCTTCAAAGTGAATGCCCTCCCTTTTGAAATGCTGGCCAGACTGTTGCCTGCGCAGCTACTGCTACGACACAGCAACAATCTCCCGCAGCTTGAGGCGCTGCTCCTGGGCTGCGCCGGAATGCTTGACGAACAGCTTGAAAACAGCTATTTACGATCGCTGCAGAACGAATTTGTATTTCTGCAAAAAAAATACGGACTCCATCCAATGAAAAAGGAGCTCTTTAAGTTCTCGAAAATGCGGCCCGCCAATTTTCCGGCGCTACGTCTGGCGCAGTTCGCGGCATTGATCCACAAAGAACCAACTATACTGACCGCCCCGCTCAGTTTTGTCTCAACAGAACAAATCATAAAAATCATTGTTGCTGAACCTGGCAGTTACTGGAAAAACCATTACCAGACAAGCGGCAGTGTAAGCGGTCGGGAACTCTGTCTTGGCCGCAGTTCAGCTGAAATAATCATCATCAATACTTTTGTGCCTTTTTATTTCTACTACGGGCACAAATTTGCAAAAGAAGAATACCGGAAACTGGCCCTTGATCTGCTGGAGGAGTGCAGGGCCGAAGACAATAAAAAAACCAGGCTGTTTGCTGCGAAAAAGGGTAAGCTCAAGTCTGCCACCAGCAGCCAGGGCCTGATACATCTCTACGATAGTTATTGTGAACAAAAACGCTGTCTTGAATGTGGCATTGGGGTTGCCATTCTGCGGGAACCCACATTAAAGTACCGGCACGAAACGCCAGAGCGACCCTGGTTATAGTTTTGTTCGCCATACAATATGCCCGCAAAATTCCGTGCTGCATCGATGCTTTTCCCAAAACAAATCCGCTTGTCATTGACCATTGTGTGCTCTCCCTCCATTCAACTCCTGCAAAAAGCTATTGGCGGTCTCTGCGAGAATTTAGTGACTTTGTGGTAAAAACCCTTTTGTCAGAACTTATTTAAAAAATCACAAGGGCGCTAAGGCACAAAGTTATAGGAGGGGATTGTGGTATAGGGTATTACGAGACGACACAAAGAAAATTGAGCTTCGCTCAATTTACGAGGGCACAATAGTGCCTGTGTGACTTGGTGCCCGCCCGTACCGAAAGGTTACGTTCGGGCGGGGTAAAAGCTCGTTTGCCGGAACTTATTTTAATAAACCACAAATGCACTAAGGCACAAAGTTAATAGGAGGAAATTGTAGTATAAATATGACAAACGACACAAAGAAAACTGAGCTTCGCTCAATTTAAAAAGGCACAATAGTGCCTTTGTGACTTCGTGGTAAAAACTCGTTTGTCGAAACTTATTTTAATAAACCACAAAGGCCAGGACACTGAGAAAATGTGGTCGACACAAAGGTTCCGATGCATATCGGAATTGCTTCGCAAATTGTTATGTCGTCAAGAGTGCTGGACGTTGCGTCTTATAAAATTGAGCGCTGCTCAATTTCCCCCGTGCCTTGAAACACAATACTATTTTTTAAAAACGTTGCGTCTCTGCGCGAAAATAAGCGAAAATAAACCCACCCCCCTCTGAGCGAAACAATTGCACCCCTCCCTGGCGCGCTACTACAT
>JAEZDS010000071.1 GCA_023433205.1 Bacteroidota bacterium | reverse complement strand
GTACAGCGTACAGGCCGGTGCAGGTGTTTTTAAATTGGTGAAAACGGAATAGGACGAACTGTGCCATTACGCAGATGCCTGGCTTGTACCGCTACTGTACACGAATTATTGGCGGATTTAGTCCTGCGCCCATACGGTGTTCCCGCGTATAGGCGCTCCATACTTTAACAAGATCCAATATTTACTGCGTTAGTCTTAAATGCCACTATTTACAAGGATTTCAGGCCGTTTATAAAATAACGTGTTTTTCAGCAGGCCCTACTTAAAGAGTTCCAGCACCGTCTGCCCATCACTGCGAACAGTAAATTTGCGCTCAACAGTGTAAATACTGCCTCTGAGGGCTTTTGCTCTCCATACACAAACGTAATTGCCGGGCTGCAGGTAATATACCTCCTGCCGCGCTGTGCCGAGATTACACACTCTTTCGAGCTGGCCTTCAATGTCAACAAGAATGCTTCCATCACCAGGTTCAAGTGTTTTAACTACGACCATACCGGCGTTTGGTATCGTAAGTTCAGTGGTGTTGCTCTGACGAATCATTACCTTGCGTTTAATTATCCGTGGCAGAGTAAGGATCTCAAGGTCGTATTCGCCGATCAGATATTTTTCGGTATTGTTCAGCGGCTGAACATTCAGCGTCTTCATTTCCTCGCCTTTACGCACAATAAATTTTACCTTTTCATTAAAGTTGTAGGCACCAGCCTGCCGGTTTACCCGCAGGTAGCCCTGTGGCGCGTCAATAGGGATGATGTTGTGTTTGCCGGTATTTAATTTCTGCACCGGACTTTCAGTTGGCGGAATGGTGTGCGCAACAACCTTGTAATGCGGGTATTCGTCAACATAAAGCGTATCAGGATTTCCCTGCTGGTTCAGTGTATGAATATAATTGTATTTGTAGGCGCCCCTCTTTTCGTCATAAAAGGTCATGTTTACATTGGTTTCCTGTGGCCTTGACCCCTGGTCGAAAATATTTACCTGCACCGTTGTTTTCAGCATCCTTTGTTCCTGGATGATGTTTGAGATGGCTGAAAAAGTTTCAGCGCTGGCGAAATCGTAATAATCTCCCACACACTCAAAGGTTTTTATCTGTTCGGGCGTTAATCCTATCCCAATTATAAACGGTCTGAATACGATTCCCTTTTCAAGCAGCTTTTGCCTCGCCCTGCAGGGGTCGCCGCCACACTCCTCTATACCATCTGTGATAAGTATCACGATATTAGTGGTTTTATTGTCCTTAAAATCTCTCGCGGCTTCGGTCAGCGAATGTTCTATGGGAGTAATGCCGGTTGGTCTGGCCTCGGTAACTTTTTGTTTTATGAGCGTAAGGTTGTTTGCGCCGAAAGGTACCAGCAGCCGGCTGTCGCCACAGTCACCCGGCGGATACTTTACGGTATGGCCATACATGCGCAGCGCAAACTGCATATTGCTGTTTTTGCCAAGACTGTCAATAAACCGGTAAAAAAGGTTTTTGGCGCCATCCATCCTGGTGGCTGACTCAAACCGTGCGCTCATACTTTTGCTGGCGTCGAAAACAAATAGTACTCGCACCTGTTTTGGTGCATCTTTTTTCTGCGAATGCAGCATTTGCACCGTAATCAAAAAGATCGGCAATAAAAAATATCGCACGTTCAAAATTACAACAGATTGTTTTTGAAAAAGCATTCGCTTGAGGCAGTTATCATTTAGTTATTGCAGTAACAGAATGGTTCCTTTCTGCTCACGGAATTCACCACGTGCGTTCCTGTAAGTGATCAGATACACGTACACTCCCGCCGGTTTGTTGGCGCCGTCCCATCCTTCTTCTGTATTGTTGCTTTCAAATATCTTTGCACCCCAGCGATCAAATATTTTCAGGTTATACTCATCGTGCGAAACAAAATGCGTAACAGGCTTCCACGTGTTGTTGATTCCGCGTGGGGAAAAAGCGTTTGGCACATACATCCTTCCTTCTACATAAACAGCATAAATATTAGAGCCTGCCACAGCAGTAAAAGGATAGGGCGAGACCGGCGATTCAACTGCCTCAACCATATAGGCAATATCCGAGCCCTCTGCTGCCACCTCCTCAAGATTGTCGGTATATTCCATTGTGGCTGAAGGTGTACCCGCTATCGCCTGCGGATCCAATTCGCCGTTCACTATTCTTTTGATCCTGTATTGCTGAATGCCTCCAGCAAACCCTTCATATGGTGTCCAGCTTAATTTGCGCCTGAAATGGTCGTTGTTCACGCTGTTCACTCTTAGGTGGATGCTGCGTGCAATATTGCTTGAGCTGCGTATGTTGTTGCAGCTGTCGCGCAGCAATGCTCTGTAATAATAGGGTGTGCGGGCGGTTTCGGCCTCCTCATCCACAAAAGTATAGTACTGCAAAGCATCGTAGGGCATGGTTCCCACCGTTTGAAAATCCTCCTGCAGGCTTTCACGGCGCTGCACCTCAAGGGTTGAAAAGTCCCGCCCTGTTTCAACGTAAAAAGTAACCTCAACATTTTGTTCTCTGTTTACGCTTGCATTGCTGAGGTAAAGAAACGACGGGATCTGCACTTCCCTGGTAAAAAGCTTGCTTCTGTTGGAAGAAGCGGTTATGCTTTGATCGCCATTCACCACCCTCACAAAATAACTTATGTTTTTTCCCGGCTGCACGTTCTCGTGTACAAATCCGGTCTCCTGTGTAGTACCGATAACCGTGTAAGGACTGCCTTCCTCCGAATAATAGATCCTGTACTCCTTTATTCCTTTCCTCATGCCCTGGTAGGCATTCCAGTTGAGCCGTGTAAGATACCGGCACTGGTCGTACTCGGGCTGCAGAAACATGGTTACGGGGCGCTCATCAAATGGTCCGGCTTTGTTAAAACAACTGTCTATGGCACGCACAAAAATTGACACCGGTTTATAGTTTGCTTCGGTACTGTCGTAGATGTAACTGGTGTGGTGGCGGCCTGACATTACATCAAGGGAATCGTATTTGGTGGGACCTTTTTTAACCAGGAAGTAAGTGTCCACATCAAAATCTGAAGCAACCTGCCAGGCGAGGATGGTTCTGCCGTCGGGCAAAACACTGATGCTGTCAATGTAAGTGGTGTCGGGTGTTTTTGTGTCGCTGTAAGTACCGTAAATGATGTTTGATTTTGAAACACAGCCATTCTGGTTGGCAAGTTCAACCTGGAAATTGATCTTTTCCTCACACACGCTTATCACCTCAAAGTGCCGGTTAAGTGACGTAACGGTTACCTGGCTGATGGTGCCTGCCGGAAATTCCCGCGTGATGGTAAAGGTGCCTGAGGTTCCGGGCGGTGGCGGGTTTTGTATGTTGTTATAGGTGAGCTGAAGCGCAGGGTCGCCCGGAAAAACATTGAGGAAGATCGTTTGTATGGTGTTTGAACTGGCCGCCATCTGGTTATTTGAAACAGCGCTAATGTAATAGTACACGGTTTGCGCCAGGGCGGTGGTGCCGCTGTGGATCGCGGTTTGGGTTGTAATAGTGCCGATGGTGGGCGTTACGGCAGTAAACGGACCGTTTGCCGAAGTTGACCAGAAGATCTCGTAATACAGAAAATTTCCGCCCTGATCGGCTGGTGCCTGCCAGTTTAAAAGTACATCGCCGTTGGGCAAAACCTCTGAACAGCGCAGCTGTGGAGCCGCCACCTGGGCCGCAAGTGCCTGTACGCAGAAAAGCAGTATCAGTGCAAGGTATCTCAAAACACAATAACGTTCTAAGGTAGATTTTATTTCATTTTCCGGGATTTAAACAATGCTAAAATATGAGGCTTGTTGTGTTGATGCAGCGGCGATTACCGCCATGGAACGCAACCCTCTGGGCAAATTTTCGTATCTTTGCTCGTCCGGTAACCTCACACTGCCGCGCAGCAAAATTATCAGTCTAAAAAAAGTCATACCATTCACCCGGTTTAACATTTCCTGCTTAAGGAGGCACGTTCCTCTCCTGCTTCTGATCATTGGTCTGCTGTTCTCCTCAGCGCTTGATGCCCAGAGTGGAGGCCGGAAACGTGAAAGAAAGCCTAAAAAGAACGGTAGCGTAGTGCTTCGCCAGTACAAAAGCAGGGGCCACGCCGATGAATTCGCCAAAGGCAACAGCGGCCGCAGAGGTTTCTGGTCAAGGATCTTCAAAAAAGAAAAACCCAGCTGGACCAATCGTAAAAGCGGATCGGTCCGCAGTAATAACAAAGAGAACCGTTTTCTTTTCCGCCGCCACCGCACCACCGGCAAGCAGGAGAACGTGTCGACCCTGGAGAAGCAGAACCGCGACCGGGAAAAGCGCCGAAGAAAAGGCAACGAGACCTTTAGTTCAAAAAAACATAAGCGCAAGAAATAATTGTGCTGTAAGTTTGCAAAAAGAATTATGAATGTATTGATACTTGGTTCCGGCGGCAGGGAACATGCTTTTGCATGGAAAATCGCGCAAAGCAGCAAACTGCAGAACCTTTATATAGCGCCAGGCAATGCCGGCACCGCACACTGCGGCACGAATGTAAACATCGCTGTAAACGATTTTGAAGCCATAAAAAACCTGGTATGGGAAAAAAACATCGACCTGGTGCTGGTTGGACCCGAAGACCCGCTTGTAAAAGGACTGCATGATTATTTTCTGGCAGATGAGGTGCTGAGAAAGGTGCCGGTGATCGGTCCCCGTAAAGATGGCGCCCGGCTCGAAGGCAGCAAGGATTTTAGTAAACAGTTCATGTTGCGCCACAAGATCCCCACCGCCCGATACGCGACCTTTACAAAAGATAGTCTGGATGAAGCCTGGCAATTTCTTTCCACGTTAAAACCGCCTTATGTTTTAAAAGCCGATGGACTTGCCGCTGGAAAAGGGGTGTTGATCATCAGTGAACTTGACGAAGCAAAAGCAGAACTGAAACAGATGCTGGTGGAAGGCAGGTTCGGCGCGGCGGGTGCAAAGGTTGTGATAGAAGAATTTCTTGAGGGAATTGAATTGTCGCTGTTTGTGCTCACCGATGGCAGATCATACAAGATCCTGCCCGCGGCCAAAGATTACAAACGTATCGGAGAAGGCGATACCGGTCTCAACACAGGAGGGATGGGTGCTGTTAGTCCGGTACCTTTTGCAGATGACGCTTTCCTGAAAAAAGTTGAGGAAAAAATAGTGAAACCTACAATTGAAGGACTTGCGGCCGAGGGAATAGACTACAGGGGATTTATTTTTATTGGTCTCATGAACAAAGGCGGCGAGCCCTATGTGATAGAATATAACTGCAGGATGGGTGATCCGGAGACGGAGGCTGTTATACCGCGCATAAAATCCGATCTGCTTGATCTGTTAGAGGGAGTTGCCGGACAGAATTTACATGAGAAGGAATACGAAACCGACCCCAGAACCGCTGTCACAGTGGTGCTTGTAAGCGGGGGGTATCCCGGCGATTTTGAAAAGGGAAAGACCGTACAGGGACTAGAGCAGTCAGGGAACTCTTTGATCTTCCACGCCGGCACCAAACAGCAGGGGCAGGACGTGCTCACCAGCGGGGGCCGCGTTTTTGCGGTCACCTCATTTGGCGGCAGTATAAAAGAAGCAGCAGCACAGAGTTTCGCCACCGCTGAGAAGATCGACTACGATGCTAAGTATTTCAGGAGGGATGTGGGGAGGGATCTCATGGATTGAGTTCTTACACAAATATTAAGCTGTCTGAAGAAATCCTTGCACGGATGGTTCCATTGTATACCAAAGCATTTGGTCACACATACTCTACGGAAGAAATTAAGAGAAAATTTCTAGACCCTTATCAAAAGATTCAGTGCTCCTCTGCGCTGCAGACAGATGATGGTTCTATTGCAAGTTTTTATGGAGTAATTTATCAGCACGTTAGGTGGAAGGATCAAACTTTCGATATTGTTCAGTCATGTGATTCTATGACAGATCCTGATCATGGCGGCCGGGGGCTGTTTGTGAGACTGGCACAGGAGGTGTACGAGTGTTTACGTAGCAAAAAAGTTGGATTTGTTTTTGGTTTTCCAAATAAGACAATATACGGTCTACGTGTAAAGAAGTTACACTGGCAGCATTTCGAAGATATAAACTGTTTTCGAAAAAAGATATTGACTGCGCCTCTGGCAGTAGTTGCAAAAAAATGGCCGGTCTTTAAAACGTTATACAGAAGGTATTGCAGCCACGTACTTAGAAAGTACAAAAGCAATTGTGGTTTTTTTGAAAATTCAGCAATTACCGAGAGTAGGGGCGGAGTAATCCATGACAAGGATTATTTTAAATATAAGGGCGGTGCTGATAAATATTTGTTGAAATTAAATGGCAAGTGTTTCTGGATTAAGATTGATGGTTATTTATGGGTGGGTGATTTTGAGGTGATGAGCAGGTCGGAATTCCGACAAGCGTTCTCGACTTTAAGCAGTTTAGCCAGAGTTTTGGGCTGCGAAAGAATTTTATTTCACTTCCATGAGGGAAGCCCGAATGATCTGCTGTTAAAGTCCGTGATGCCGGTGTTTCATAGTGTCCCCTATGGGTTCAAGGTGCTAAATGAGCAAATGAAACACATAAAGCTGAATTTCGTGGCAGCGGATTTTGATACCTGGTAACTAAAAACCATACATTTCAAATTGTCTTGCCAGTCTTAAGACGTTTGATTGCCAGGTTGTAGAGTTGCTTACCGTAAATCTGCTAAGCAAATTGGGATTACTGTGATTTTCATCAAACTTATAATTCACTGCTGCCAAATTTTTATAACCTGCTTTGAGTGCGAGGTTAATAGTAGATTTGTTGTAACTTCCATCGGGGAAAGCAAATGAGATGATTTCACTATTACAGAGGTTTTCAAGGATTTCCTTTGATCGTTCTAGCTGAAATTCCTGATCGCTATCACTTAGATTTGCGAGGTTTGGATGATTATGAGAATGTGATCCGATTTCAAGTAAAGGATTGTTGCTATGGCGCGTAAGTTCTTCTGCATTAACTACTTGAACTAATTCTCTGTTTGTTTGGAGTTCTCGCTCAATTAGCGGCGCGAATTGTTTGCCAAGTTCCTGCACAGTAGCATCAGGCCCGGATGGCAGAGATTTCAGATAGGACTGAAGGTCAGACTGAAGTTCTTCACAAAAAAAACCTGGAAAATTAAATTTGTGACCGGCAATTATCAGATCGTCTTTATGGTGTTTTGTAATGATGTCAATGATATCTGGCCATGACATGTATTTAGGATCCTCTATACTTTTGGAGATGATATAGAACGTTGCAGGAAGCTGATGTTTTTCTAAGAGGGGCAGAGCAATAGTGAAATTGTTCAGGTAACCATCATCAAATGTAAGGGCCACGGTTCTTCTTTTTGGAATTGTTTTGCTGCGATGAAGGTCAAATAGTTTTGCTAAAGGCACCACATCAAAGTTTGATTTCAGATATTTCAAAAATAGGTCAAAATCTTTAGCGGGCAGGTGTCTGTTATTAAGTGTATTCTGAGGCATCGATCTTACTCCGTGAAAGTTAATAATGCAGCAACGCTTTTTACTTCCGGCAAGGAGTAGTCGGTCAGATTTTAAGTGTACAGCAAGAGGCAAAATCAGATTTCTGGCAACTTTTTTCGTGATTTTCATTGTGCGTGAAATTACCAAAATTGTCTGGAAAGTGCCGGTTTGTTCGAAAATGCAGATTATTGCAGTGGGCCTCTTGAGTTTTGCTATATTTGGAATACCCAATGCGTGTATACTGCTCTATAGTATTTGTTTTCGCCTTCATGTTTGTGAAAGGCCAGGTCAATATAGTTCCAAACCCAAGTTTTGAAACTACACTTTCATGTCCTACCGGAGGAGCAGGATGGAATTCTTGCGCCAGTTGGAACAATGTGAACATGAATACTGGTCCTGGAATGTGGGGAACACCTGATTATTTTCATCCCTGTGGCCCTGCAATTGTATCTCCACCTGTGACTTTTGCCGGTACCTGCGTTCCACAGGATGGTGTTGCAATGATGTCGCTGATCCTTTATAATGTACCTTATCCTAATTACAGGGAGTATATAGCGACGCCGCTTAATTGTACTATGCAGCCAGGTACTACCTACACTTTGTCGTTCTGGCTCACAAATGGCACGGGAATTCTTTCACCCTGGACGATTAGCAATTTTGGAGTTCATTTTTCCAATGGCCCACTTACTCAGGCTGGATTTGGTTTAATAAATGTAGTTCCGCAGTGCGAAGTAACTGCTAATATCACAACAACCGTTTGGACACAATACACTTTTACCGTGAATCCCACAGCGCAGTGGAATTATATGACCCTTGGCGCTTTCCGAGCCGATGCGAGTAATTCTCCGGTAATGTCCTATCCCAATCCTGGAGGGAATCCATCAGTTTATGCAAATTACTATATCGATAATGTTCAGGTTTTATCACCGTCGGTTTCTGGCTTTTCACTAAATACTATACTTGATCAGAGTGTTTGCGCTACCCCTAATTCGGCTACGGTTGTGTCCAGCAATAACTCACATCCGATCCAATATTCCTGGCTGCCACCAGTATCAAATGGGTCTGTGGCATCAAATCTTGCACCTGGCCCATATTCTGTGATTGCCACAGCAACTGCAGGTTGTTCGTCCTTTAGTGCCGGAACCAGTTTTACCGTCAGCTCTTATTCAGGTCCTTCGGTAACAGTAAACAGTCCCACAGTCTGCAAAGGTCAATCTGCCGTATTAAGCGCTACCGTATCAGGCGGAGTGGCAGGGTATTCTTATTTGTGGCAGCCAGGCAGTTCTACCACACCAACAGTAGGAGTAAACAATTCCTCTACTGTTTTTACCCTGAGCGTTAGTGATGCCACCGGCTGTGTAGCAACTACTACTGCCGCTTTGAAGGAAAGTATTGTCACGGCAAAATTTACCTTTACTGTTCCTGAATGCTCTTCTCAGCTTCGCATTACGAATGAATCTACTGCCGCATCATATAACTGGAAATTTGGAGATGGAAATCAGTCATCGGCCCTGCACCCTGTTCATCAGTATTTGCAGAACGGCACATACCGGTTGCGTCTGCTTGCAGTTAACGCCCTGGGTTGTGTTGATTCAAGCTCTGCCATGATCAATATTGTGCCGGTTGTAAAGGCAGGAATGACAGCTTCCATCACAAACTGCGATTCAATACTTCAGGTGCAAAATCTCTCTGAAGATGCGACCTCGGTGGTCTGGCATTTTGGAGATGGCAACAGTTCCGCGCTTTTTGATCCAGTTACCCATGAGTATCAGGAGGGGGGGCTTTATAAAGTGATGCTTGTTGCTACCGGTGCTGACGGTTGCAGAGATACCGTAATCAGGCAGATCCAGGTAATAATAAAAAGCGTGGCCGCATTTTCTCTTAACTATCAGCCCTGCGAAAAGATCGTGTCTTTTGTAAATACCAGTTCGTTTGTAGCCTCAAGCAGCTGGCAGATCGGCAGTATGTCAAGCACAGAAACAAACCCTGTGATTACATTTACTTCCGGAGGATATTATAATGTAAACCTGGTTGTAAATGCAGGATTGACCTGTAGTGCATCAGTTTCCCGGAGTTTACAGATCTTCGAAAAAGTTCCTTCTGCTTTTGATTATAGTGTTAATACCTGTAACGGACAAGTCAGTTTTTTTAACCGGTCGCTTATTAGTGATAATCCACTATGGTCTTTTGGTGATGGCAATTTTTCAAGAGAGCAAAATCCCGTTCATTTTTTTGGCGCACCGGGGCTGTATGAAGCCCAGCTTACTTCGCCGGCTGACCGAACCTGTGCCGTTCCGGAAAAAATGCTGATCAATGTAACATACACCCCGGTGATTGCTGAGTTTTCCCTTACAACCGGAGATTATGGTGAAGGTACGGTCCTTCACAACTTTTCTCAGAATGCAAGCAAATATTTGTGGGAATATGGGGATGGAAAAACAAGCGAATCATTTGAGCCTTCAGTACTTAATGTGATAGACCGGCCAACGCGGATCTGCCTGATGGCAAGTGACACTGCCGGGTGCAGCGATACCTTGTGCCGGAAAATTGCAGTAGATGTTACCTGGACTTTTTATTTGCCTAATACCTTTACCCCAAATCAGGATGCGCTGAATGATGTTTTGCTCGCAAAAGCTACCAATATCACCGACTTTAAATTTGAGGTTTTTGATCGCTGGGGAGAACTCATATTTACTTCAGACAATTTATATCATGGCTGGAATGGTTTTCACCGGGGAAAAGAATCACCAGTTGGCACTTACGTCTGGAAAGCTTCCTTTTTTGATCTGCAGAAAAAGGTTCATCATAAGGTTGGAATTGTAGAGTTGTTGAGGTGAGGAGATGAATGCGCTGGCAGTTCAGGAAATAAAGGTATTGCTACCGTAATAAGGTAAATTATG
>JAEZDS010000205.1 GCA_023433205.1 Bacteroidota bacterium | reverse complement strand
GTTTGAGGCAAGCCGTTCACCAAAAGGTGCGCTGCTGGTTGGCTGTGTGGAAGAAGTGACAGAAAAAATTTTATATGAGTACGAACTATTTGGTAACACGCGCTTCCTGGCTCAGATGAGTGTGGGTGACATGCCGCACAAACAAATTTTAAAATCTATTGAATTGTTTGGCACAAAAGTGGCGCCTGCAGTGAGAAAAGCAATTGCATCTAAATAGTGATTTGTAGTAATTGCATTTAAAAATGTATGATCTCTCAGCCCATATCAGACCTGAACCAAGACTATTTGATCTGCCTGAAAAAAAACTGATTGGCACCAGGTTAAAAATGAGCCTGGCACAAGACCGTACCATTGATCTCTGGAGGAAGTTTATGCCTTTGCGGAAGCAGATCAAAAATAAAGTGGATGAAAAACTGATCTCAATGCAGGTGTATGAAGAGAATTTTGGTTTTGATTCATTTAACGAGCACACAGTTTTTGAAAAATGGGCTTGTGTAGAAGTGCACGATTTTTCATCTGTGCCCGCTGAGTTTGAAACATATTTTCTCAAAGGTGGACTCTATGGTGTATTTCACCACAGGGGTGCCATGGACACCGCTCCGCAAACCTGGCATTATATTTTTAAAGTCTGGCTGCCGGCCTCATTGTATGAACTTGATGAGCGCGAGCATTTTGAAGTGCTTGATGAAAATTACAAAAATCACGATCAAGATGCTGAAGAAGAGGTCTGGGTTCCACGGAGGGTCAAGTTGAGAGCGTAGTGTTTTAGAAGTTAAGCGCCTGACGGATCTGTTCGCAGCGCAAGGCTCTCCGTAATTTATTCGCCAGCTGTTTTACAACGATCTTTTCCAGTTCATCATTATAAAACTCTATCGTCCTGTTCAGGTGTTCTTCGGTTTCAGTGATAAATTGTTTTATCCGCATAAATTCTCGCTTTACTTTTTCTGTTGAGTCAGCACTGAGTTCCTCCTGGTATGAGGCAGTGTCAACCATAAACGACAATACATTTTCGGCAACCTCCACCAACAGGTCCACCGGCCTGTAGCCCGAAGTGTAGGGTGAAAGTCCCAGAAAATAGGGATTGCCGGTTACAACAAGGGAATATTCCGCAAAATACCTGCTCCGGCCCCGGTCGGTTTTTGTGAGCAGATCAACCACCTTGTCCTCAAAACTTATCTGTAGTTCCGGAAAACGAAACTGGTCACAGGTCTTCTTAATGAGCCCTTCAAAATCATCTTTAAACATTAGGACCTCTATGTCATTCATGTGCGTAATGGCGACTGTTACTTCATCGAACCTGTCCTTTGCATAAATGTCGAATGGTTTTTCACCAAAGAGGAAGAACTTTTTTCTCATGATGTAAGGTGTTTTATTAAATATAGAATGAGCCGGGGTCTTTTTACTACGATCTTGAGCCGGGTTATGAACATTTTAAGAAACGCAGGATTAACAGCTTTTCAACTGGTCTCCTATGGTTGATTATCAGGGTTTTGAATGAGATATTAACCTCAGCCGTTTTATTGTTTCTAACAGAATGCACAAGCTGTAAGGAGTTGTGCACGAGTTTAAACATTTCTTAAACGGGAAATGAACCGGTTTTGAACGTGAAAATACCCTTTTGTGAAACTGAGACCTGTAAAAACCTGAGGTGGTACCATAGAGTATTTTTTTCTACAAAAATTCGCCTCACCACCACCGAATACCCATATCGGGAAGGTTTTATCCTGGTGTGAAATTCTCTATGAAAGGACCAAAACTACTTTTATGACTATCCTTGAAGTGGGCGCGTTAAACGGCCCCAACTATTGGTCCAATTACCGCCAAAAGATTATTGTGATGAAGATTGACCTGGGCGAGTATGAGGAACTTCCTACCCACAGAATTAAAGATTTCCCTGAACGAATCAAGAATGCCATTCCCAGTCTGCAAAGCCACCGCTGTTCTGAAGACCATGAAGGAGGATTTTTTAGCCGCGTAAAACGTGGCACCTGGATGGGACATGTAATTGAACATATTGCGCTTGAGCTTCAGACCCTTGCTGGAATGGACTGCGGATACGGAAGGACAAGAGGCACCGGCAAAAGCGGAGAGTATTATGTGATCTTCAGTTATGAGCTGGAACGGGCCGGTTTGTATGCGGCTGAGGCGGCAGTGAAGGTGGCCAGAGCGCTGGCAGAAGGCAATGATCCCGAAGTAGCAATACATGTTGAGGAATTAAAAAGGATAAAAGTAAGAGATGATTTTGGCCCCAGCACCAGAGCAATTCTCACGGAAGCACGCAAACGGAATATTCCCGCCCATAGGGTAGATGACCGCTCCTCGCTTGTGGTTTTAGGGCACGGCGTAAACCAAAAGAAACTGCGTGCAACAATGACCGAACTCACCAGCAGTCTTGGCGTGGAAACCGCCTGCGATAAGGAGGAAACCAAACGTACTCTCGAAAGAGCTTTTATTCCTGTTCCAAAGGGGCGGCTTATCAATGATGCAGAGCGCCTGGAGGAGGTGATCAGTGAAATTGGATTTCCTGTAGTGATAAAACCCCTCGACGGAAATCATGGCAGAGGTATCACCACGCACATACAGTCAGTGGAGGAGGCAAGGACGGCCTTTGAAATGGCGCAGAAGATAAGCTCTCAGGTAATTGTGGAAAAATTTATTGAGGGATTTGATTTTCGTTTTCTGCTCATCAACTACAAGCTGGTGGCCGTGGCAAAAAGAACACCTGCCATGATCATTGGTGATGGCTCCTCTACGATTTCGCAACTTATTGAAGAAGTTAATCATGATCCGCGTCGTGGCGAAGGGCATGAGAATGTACTTACTACCATTAAGATCGACAAGATCACAATGGGAATACTTGAAAAGAATAAATTGCATCTCAATTCAATACTACCGCTGGGTAAGATGCTGATCATAAAGGATACAGCAAATATCAGTACGGGCGGAACTGCTGAAGATGTTACCGACCTCGTGCACCCGGCTAACGTGCAGATGGCGGAACGAATTGCCAGAATTCTGAACCTCGATATCTGTGGTATTGACCTGATGGCCTGGGACGTTGCAAAACCGGTAAATTCGTCAAATGGCGGGGTGCTGGAGGTAAATGCCTGTCCGGGTTTCAGAATGCACACTCATCCCTCCAGTGGATTGGGACGCAATGTGGGTGAGGCTGTGATACAGATGCTTTTTCCTGCAAATAAAAGTGCAAGAATTCCTTTGGTGGCCATTACCGGAACTAACGGCAAAACAACTACTACCCGTTTAATGGCGCACATGGCGCGCCAGGCTGGATTTAATGCCGGCTACACAACAACAGAGGGAATTTATATCAATGGCAATTGTATTCATCAGGGCGATTGTACGGGTCCGGTAAGCGCCAGAGCCGTACTGCACGACCCCACTGTTGATTTTGCCGTGCTTGAATGTGCCCGGGGAGGGATACTTCGGTCGGGACTTGGTTTTGACCAGTGTGATGTGAGTATTGTTACCAATGTCTCAGAGGATCATCTGGGATTAAGGGGAATTCAGACCATGGATCAGCTTGCCAGGGTTAAGGCGGTAGTAGCTCACAGCACCAAAAGGGACGGTTACAGTATTCTTAATGCCGATGATGATCTGGTGTTTAAAATGAGTGAAGAGCTGGATTGTAAGATCGCGCTCTTCAGTATGCGCGCCAACAATCCCCGTGTGCGCAAACACTGTGAACTGGGAGGGATCGCGGCAATTATCGACAAAGGTTTTTTAACCATCTGCAAAGGTCAGTGGAAGATCAGGGTAGAAAAGATGGCCGACATTCCGCTTTCGATGGAAGGAAAGGCCACTGCAATGATCAAGAATATTCTGCCGGCCACCCTCGCCGCTGTGGTTAATAATTTTAGCATTGATACCATACGCCAGGCGCTAAAAACGTTTATTCCTTCGCCTGAATTTACACCTGGCCGCATGAATGTGTTTCACTTCGGCGGGTTTGATGTTATGATCGATTACGCGCACAATTCTGCGGGATTTGAGGAACTTAAAAGATTTATCGCGGCAGTAAAAGCAACCAGAAAAGTGGGAATAGTGGCCGCTGTAGGTGATCGCAGGGAGGAAGACATACGGAATGTTGGTGTTTACGCCGCGGAAATATTCGACGAGGTTATTATCCGGCACGACACCGACCTGCGCGGACGAACCAGGGAAGAGTTGAACCGCCTGATTCTGGAGGGCGTTTATTCGGTTGATCCGCAGAAATGTGTAAAGATCATCAGCGAAGAGCGCGACGCTCTGCAGTTCGCGATGGATCATGCCGTTAAGGGGTCGTTTATAACTGTTTGTTCTGATAAAGTTCAGAGCACTATAGAATTTGTTTCAAAGGCCAGAGAAAATGAAGCCCAGCTCAGAAAAAATTATGTATTTTCAAAGGCTTCATGAGTACATTCTGATATGCCGAAAGGAAAATTGCTGATAATTGGCGGAGCTGAAGACAAAGGTCCTATCCGTAACCCACCGCTGATGAAGATCAAGAACCGTAATTATGTGGACTATGACATTCTCAGCCATCTGATCTTTAAAAATGACCCGGATAACAACCGTATTGAAATAGTTACAACGGCCTCGCAGCAGCCCCTGCTTACAGGGCGCACCTATGTGCGGTCTTTTAAAAAGGCAGGACACAGCAATGTGGGGTATATAAGTATTGAGAACAAGGAAGACCTCAAAGATCCTGATCACGTTGAAAGAATAAAAAAAGCCAGGGTGGTGTTTTTTAGCGGGGGAGATCAGTACAGGCTCACAAGTATCCTGCTTAATTCGCATTTTCTGGAGACTGTGTTCCAGCGTTATGAAGATGAGCCGGATTTTGTGCTGGCCGGAACCAGCGCTGGTGCCATGGCCATGTCAGAGCACATGATCTTTCATGCCGAAAACAACGAGGCCATGCTGAAAGGACACGTAAAAGTAACCAGGGGTTTTTCCAAACTGAAAAATTGTATTGTAGATACACACTTTGCCAAACGGGGGCGTTATGGCAGGCTGTTTCAGGCAGTGCTGATGAATGAAGGCAGCTACGGTCTGGGCCTTGGCGAGGATACCGGCCTTTTGATAGAAGATGCAAGGCTCGCAACCTGCGTGGGGTCAGGAATGGTAATTGTGGTGAACCAGTCGGAGGTGCGTTACCACAACAAAAACGAGCTTGAACTGGACGAACCAATCTCGGTGGAGAACCTGCAGATCAGCGCGCTTACGCGAGGAGACCAGCTGGATCTTAGTACTCTGCGTGTTGTTCCCAAAACTGCGCTTACGCCTCAGTCACGGTAAATACTTATGTGCGCGGGGCCTGAAGATTTTTTCATGGCTCTGTACATACCCATCGAATTAAAAACCATCTCGGCATTTCCTTTTGCGTCAACCGCAATAAGTCCGCCTTCACCCCCGGCGTTCTTAAGTTTTTTCAGAACCACCTCTTCGCAGGCGTGATGCAGGGAATAACCCTTGTATTCCATTAAACAGCTAACATCGTAAGCTACTACACCACGTAAAAAATATTCGCCGTGTCCGGTGCAGCTTACAGCGCAGGTTTCATTGTTGGCATAGGTGCCTGAGCCTATTACCGGACTGTCGCCGATCCGCCCATAGCGTTTGTTTGTCATGCCGCCGGTTGAGGTTGCAGCGGCAAGATGACCCCGGCTGTCCATCGCAACCGCTCCAACTGTGCCGAATTTTTTATCGTTTACATTGGTATGATCCAGAATAATTCTGTTGGCCTCTCTTGCCCGGAGCAATTGGTCGTATCTTTCCTGTGAAAAAAAGTACTCCGGACTTTCAAAAGCCAGATTCATTTTTTCGGCGAATTCAGCGGCCCCGGTGCCCGACATAAACACATGTTCTGATTGTTCCATGATTGCCCTGGCAAGGGTGACCGGATTTTTTACACCTTCTACGCAGGTCACTGCTCCGGCTTTCAAAAGAGTTCCGTCCATTATCGCCGCGTCCATCTCATTGCGACCGCCATGTGTAAAAACTGCTCCTCTTCCTGCATTAAAAACAATGTTGTCTTCGAGCACCTTCACGGCAGCCTCAACAGCGTCTAATGCGCCTCCATCAGCAGAAAGGATTTTTTCAGCTGCAAGCAACGCATCTTCCAGACCTCTTTTGTAGGCAAGCTCCTTTTCAGGGGTCATTGCACTTTGCAGGATGGTGCCTGCGCCTCCATGCAGGGCAATGGTGTATTTCATAAGGAACCGTTAGTGCCGCAAAGATACTAATTGCAGACTGTATTACCTGCGTGTTCTTAAAACCTTGCTGCCAGAACAAGAATCAAAGGCAATTCAATTAAATGTGGAAAAATTTCTATCATTTGAACGGCAGGGCCCTTTGTCGTAAAAATTGTGGTCGGGCACAAGCTTTGTCAATTCAGGTGTATAATGACAGATACTTCACAGAACATTAACTATAATGATGGTTTAAGAGAACCGCACAAGAAGAAGAAAAAGGGCCGGAAAAAATGGATCATCCTGATCTCCATTATTGCTTTTATCATCATCCTGCGATTGCTGCTGCCAATAATTGTTCTCAAATATGTGAATAAAACGCTGGGAAGTAATGAAGCCTATCCGGGGCATGTGGGAGACATTGACCTGGCAATTATCAGAGGTGCATACGTGATAAAGGAGATACAGATCGATAAGCGCGATACTGTTACCGGTGAGGTTGATTCCATTCCATTTTTTACATCGGAGGCGATTGACCTCTCAGTTGAGTGGCGTGCACTGTTTAAGGGTAAGATAGTTGGAGAGATCGCCGTGGAAACGCCCAAGGTGAATTTTGTAAACGACAAGAAGAAAAAGGGAGACGAAGAAGTAAAAAAAGATACTGCCGATTTTAAACAAACCATTAAAGACCTCATGCCAATTACCGTGAACCGCTTTGAGATCAATAATGGTGAGGTACACTACATCGACAGAAATATCAGTCCGGTACTTGACGTTTTTATAAGTGACATTCAAGTGGTGGCAGAGAACCTCTCAAATGTAAATGACAGCGACGTGGTTCTTCCTGCCAGTTTGCAGGCTAACGGAGCCGTGTATGACGGTACTTTTGATCTTAATGTACGGTTCGACGCTTTTAATAAACAACCTACTTTTGATGTTGCTGCTGAGCTTACAGATGTGAACATGGTTAAGCTGAATAAATTTTTTGAGGCCTATGGAAATTTTGATGTGCATGACGGAAAATTTGGTCTGTTCACCGAGGTGGCAGCCAAAAACGGTAAGTTCAAAGGCTATGTAAAACCGATTATCAGAGATCTTGATGTAGTTAAATTGAGCAAGGACGACCATAACATAGGAAAGTTGCTGTGGGAAGGCGTTGTTGGTACTGTTGCTGAGATCTTTGAGAACCAGCCTAAAGACCAGCTGGGGTCCAAGGTGCCGCTTGAAGGCAATTTTGAAAATACCGACATTGGATTGTGGACCGCAATAAATTATGTTTTGCGAAACGCCTTCGTATCTGCGCTTAAGCCTTCCATTGATAATACCATTAATCTTGGCAGGGTGGAAGAGGTTGGAAAAGAGGACGAAGATAAAACCTTCCTGCAGAAGATCTTCGGCAAAAAAGACAAGAAGAAAGAAGAGTAGGGGTGATTTTTTAAGAAGAAAGAAATGAACAAGCAACCGGTTTGCATTTACATAGACAATTCGAACATTTTTATTGGGGGAAAAGAATACGCGAAATCATACGGAGAAGACCCTGCGGCTTTCCGCATTGATTTCAACCACTTTTTCGAATTGGTCACCAGTGGAAATTCCGACTTTGATGAGATGGTGTGGGCTGGCAGCGGCGATGAAAATACCGAGTCAATGTTCTCATCACTGCGCAGCAGGGGCGTCGATGTAATTATCCTGCGCGATACAGAAGAGGGAGAAAGTGAAACGGTTGACATGGCCATACAGCTTGCCATGTACCGTCATGCGCGCAAATACCGCAGGAACCCAGGTACTATGGTGCTATGTACAGGCGATGGAAAGGGGTTAAGCAGGGAAGAAGGTTTTCTTTACGATGTAACCGGTTTTATTGATGATGGCTGGCAGCTTAAACTTTTCAGCTGGGACGCCATCTGCCATCACGGCCTTAAAAGTCTTGCACTTGAAAAGGGAATATACGAACCACTTGAAAAATATTACAAGGCAATTACCTTTATGCAGGATGGCAGGAAATCTGAAGGGCTTTCACAGCCTAATACTTTAGCTGATAACTTACCGTAAAAGCAAATTGTGAGAGGTCAGCACTTTGTTCCTGGTGCATGATCTGAATGCGGAAAGGAGGCACATGAACCTCAGGATCTGTGTCGTAGCTGACAAACCTCTTGTCGTTTCGGTGCTGCACTTTTTCACCAAAAGCAAATTCAATACAGTTGCTGTCAACATCAAAATTGTACAGAAAGATCTCATTAAGGTCGGTGTGGGGGTCGTACCTGTCAACATGTACTGTTATGGTTACCGCCGCAAGCGGTGGACTAATTACCGCCAGGTGCGCGTTTTGGCCGGGGTCGTAACTCGTTTTTACACTTATTTCCATTTTACCTGCAGTGAAATAGTTATGCCATGTTTCGCAGGTTTCTCCAGAGATAAAAAACAAGGTAGGTTTTCCAGCCGGTAAAGGGCTCGAAGGTTTTTATCACCTCACTGTTATTGTTGCGTTCTATACCTTTAAACTTTTTAAGCGCCTGGTTCAGCCCCGCATCACCAACAGGGATTCTGTTCATTGCTCTCACACTTTTCATCAGCACATAATTGGCACTCCATTCGCCTATGCCTCTGAATGCAAGCAAATGCTGGAGCTGAGCTGATTCAGTGCTGTGAGAAACCAATAATTCTTTACTAATTGCTCCGGTGCAAAAGGCTTCACTTATTCCCTTTATGTATTCAGCTTTCCTGGTGGTAAATTGCATCTTTCTGAAACTTTCTACCGGAACTGAGACCAGCACCGCGGGTTCTGGAAACAAAAAATGAGCTTTGTTTTGATAGTATATAGTGTCTCCGTATTCTTCAACCAGCCTTCTTTTCAGGGTATAGGCAAAATTAAGGTTGATCTGCTGTCCGGCTATGCACCAGAGCATACATTCATACAGGTTGGGTATGCCAACTATCTTAAACCCTTTGTAAAGCGTGGCAAGCGGAGCGAGATCCTTATCTTTCTTCAGCAGATCGTAAAATGGCCTAAGGTCTCTGTCAAGATCAAACCATTCCTGAACAAAGCCGCCAACTTCTTTATCATTCGCCTGTACGCCGGCTAGCTGTTGTATTGTGATTTGATCCTGATCTGCTTTTATCTCTATCAGCGTATTTCCCGCAGCGGTTCGTAAGGCCTTTCGCACACCACCCTTTACAAGTGTATGCATACAATCGTCGAGGTTTCTGTCGAGAAACCAGAGCGTTTCGTTAAAATTGAATGGTGAACGGGCGTGTAAATGTAAGTGGGGCATTACTATATTGCTGGCATCACACCGGAGTGGGCTTCCCTTATGGTACTTCCCAGCTCTTCAACAAACTTAAGGGTTTGTTTTACCTTATCGGCACTGATAAAGATAAAGCCTTCCTTTTTCACCAGGCTAAACGCCTTCCTGATGGCCTCCTGCTCATTTGGGATTTTGTGAACGGGGATGTCGGGATTCACTTCCATGATGCCTTTTTCGATCAGGTCGCAGATATCCGGTCCCTTTCTGCCGCGCAGGTCTATGTCGTTCCTGATGATAATGGTATCGAAAGTGTTGGCAGCAAGCATTCCAATTGCTGAGATGTCGCTGTCTCTGCGGTCGCCCGGTGCAGATATAACGCCTATCTTATGTCCCTTTATCTGCGACAGGAACTTTTTTATTTCGCCGTATCCGTCAATGTTGTGCGCGTAGTCAACCATTACTTTGAATCCTCCGAAACTAAACTGGTTGAGCCGTCCGGGAGTTAATTCAGGAGAAGGTTTAAACTTGCGTAAAGCTTCGGCCACAATGTTACTGTCCCAGCCACTGAGAATTCCCGCAAGCGCGGCCGCCAGAACATTCTTAACCATAAATTCGGCCTTGCCGCCGAAAGTAAGCGGAATGTTGTTTACATGTTCAATTACGGTTTTGATGCCATGAATTACCACAATGTTCCCCTCTTCAAGCGTGGCGGCTATGCCATTGTTCTTGATGTGAAGTTTCACATTTTCGTTCTGTGGGTCAATGCTGAACAGCGCCACGTTGCAGCTAAGTTCATCCTTAAGGCCATAAACCGTGTTGTCTTCGGCATTTAATATGGCATACCCGCTTTCTTTGGTGGTTTTTGGGACTACCTTTTTTACCCGGGCCATGTCTTCAAGGGTGTAAACGTCTTTTACGCCAAGATGATCTTCAGAGATGTTTGTGATGATGCTGATGTCGCTTTTGCTGAAGCCCAGGCCGTTTCTGATAATTCCTCCCCTTGCGCATTCAATTACGGCGAAATTTATTGTTGGATCAAACAGCACCTGCTGGGCGCTGACAAAGCCGGTGCAATCGCCCTCGTAAGTTAAGTGCCCGTCAATATAAATTCCGTCAGAGGTGCAATAGCCTGGCCTGAAACCTGCCTGCTGCGCCATAAATGCGATCAGCCGGGTGGTTGTGGTTTTTCCGTTGGTGCCTGTAACCGCCACCAGCGGAATCTCAGCTGCAGCCGGTGTACTGAACAACATGTCAATGATGGGGCCTGCAACATCTCTTTTTGGTCCGGCCTGTGGATTGGAATGCATGCGTAAACCGGGACCTGCGTTCACTTCTATTATCGCTCCTATCTCTCTGGTTATAGGTTTATCAATGGCTGTAGCCATAATGTCGATACCGCAGATATCAAGATTAAACATGCGGGCAACCCGTTCAACCATAAATTTATTTTCAGGATGTACCATATCAGTTACATCCGTTGCTGTTCCGCCGGCACTTATATTGGCTGTGTCTTTAAGTATCACCCGATGACCTTCCGGCAGGATGGTTTCAAGGGTGAAATTTTTTTCCGCGAGAATTTTACTGGTTACTTCATCTACCCGTATGGGAGCAAGCACATGTTCAGAGGTGTCGCCACGCTGCGGATTCTTGTTCTCTTCTTCAATAAGAGCTGCAATTGTGGAGCGGCCGTTTCCCGTCACATAAGCTGGCATCCGCAGGGCTGCGGCTATCAACTGGTAATTAATTACCAGAAACCTGTAGTCATCACCTCGCACAAATTCCTCCACTATCACGGGTTTTGAGATCTTGTTTGCAATGCTGAAACCAAAGAGCGCTTTTTCAAAGCTGTTGATGTCGGTGGTTACGCCCCGGCCATGATTACCATCAAGGGGTTTTATCACCAGGGGAAAACTGAGATCTTTCAGACGGGTTACCAGTTCCTCTTCAGAGTAAACCACAATGCCTTTAGGTACCGGCACGCTGGCTTCTGCCAGGATCTTTTTCGTTTCTTCCTTGTCCCCTGCCATTTCAACACCCAGTGCGCTTGTGGCGTCGGTTACCGCGGTGCGAAGTTTTTTCTGCCGGCAACCGTGGCCCAGAGTGATAAGAGAGCCATGGTCGAATTGCCGGTAGGGTATGTTCCTGCGTTTCACCTCTTCAAGGATATAACTGCTGGTGGGACCCATGCTGTATCGCTTCTTAAGGCGATGTATTTCGTTGAGGTATAAGTCCAGCTCAGCTTCTTTGTTCTGTATGATCTTATCTGCCAGCTGCAGAGCGGCTTCTCCGGCGTAAATGCCTACCTGCTCAATGGTATAGGCATAGGCAATGAAGTGAATATTTTCTTCAGCGCTGGGATGGCTGGTGTAAAATGCCGGATGCAGACCTGCTTTGTTCTGAATGCCCAGCGCAATTAAAGCGATGAGATCGGGCAGAGAGGTGTCGGCTTCGGGCGACCGCGAGCCATGTACATGACTTACCTCAGGGAAAAGGGTAATTACTCTCTCTTTCAGTTTTTTTAATGATTCTGGAGAAACGTTTTCTGATTTTACCTTAAGCACGATCAACAGTTTCTCACCTGTAGACCATTGATTTGGTCCCCGAAGGACCTTTGTATCCATTAACGTCATAAAAGCAGAGAGATGATAGATGCTGAGGCAAGCAAAATGAATACCGCGATCAACATCAGCGAAAGTTGGGGCAATTCCCCGATATTTTCATCAGGGAAACCGGGAATGTCTATAATGTAGATTCCCTTCCCCAGGTGCTATGGCTCAGAAACGATGTACTTCCTGAAGCTGATCGGGGGGGAGCGCCTCCAGGATCTCGTTAGGGTGAAGATGGTTAACGTCAAGATCACGGTTCTCATCTATAAGTCCTTTGATATTGCGTACGTAAGTGGCATAGGTGTATAGCTCAAAACCCAGTCCGTGTTCAATAACAAGTATGTCGGCCTGTCTTTCCCGCTCTCTTCTTTTATCTAGTTTGTTAAGAGTTATCTTAAGGTGGCGACTACTGCCTTTTTCAAATTGAACGATATGTGCAAGTTCATGCGCAATGGCAGCCATCTGGGCTTCATAAGGCAGATTTTTAATGAGGGCGGACTCTTCCGGACCTTCCTTTTTTTCAAGGATACGTACCGTGTAGCTGCGTTTTTTGCCCTTAAGCACCGAGCCAAATGATGGTTCGGTGCTGTGCCTTTTTTCATGATTATCTGTTACAATAAAATCAATTGTTGTTTCGCGAAGCTGCGGAAAATGGAACAATGATCTCAGGACCACTTCCTGATAGTTCTCTGGGATCTGCTTATTTCTGCCATACTCGGCTTTGAGCTGTGACAGGGGAGGATATTCTTTTTTCATTATCCTTAATGTGAAATTCTGATGCCACAATGCCCCAGATTGTGTATTACTGTGTACTCATTGTAACAGTTTATAAGTTTTTATTGAGAATGCCGTGTGGTACATGATTTGTACAAGAGGGCGGGGATTGATTTTTTCCTTTGTGCGAGTGATATCACGAAGAGGGGAAAAATTGGTCTCAGGTCCTGAAGCCAGCCGGACCGTACAATGGTTGGTCAAACAATAATAAAGAAAGAGAAATGAAAACAAAAAGAATCAGAACCTTCGCGGCTGGTAGCCTGCTGGTTTGCGGCGCGCTGCTGGTGAGCTGCAATGACAACAACAATGAAGAAAACAACAACATGGACAGTGGCAGGTTCGAAAGCACAGGCGGGTCAACAAGTGGCAGCGAGCCAGGAGAGCCTACAACAAGCGCTACAACCGGCGTTTATGACGATGACATGAACAACGGCTCAACAAACGACAGGGGAAGCGACATGAATAATTCCGGTCACCATGGCTCAACCGGAACAACCGGCAGTACCTCAAACCGGAATGGCACAACCTCTAATACAGGTTCAACCGGCAGCACTATGGGCACTACCGGATCAACCTCCAACACAGGTTCAACCGGCAGCACTATGGGCACTACCGGATCAACCTCCAACACAGGTTCAACCGGCAGCACTATGGGCACTAC
>JAEZDS010000204.1 GCA_023433205.1 Bacteroidota bacterium | reverse complement strand
GCTCGTACCCTATTGTATTGCTGGTAAGAAATGGCTGGGGTTGTGAAGATACGCTGGTGAAAACAGTTGTAGTTGCCGAAGATCCGCTGCTATATATTCCTAACGCATTTACCCCGGACAATGATGGAAAAAATGATCTATTTATGGCTGTGAGCAGAGGAGAGGTGTCATACACGTTCAGTATTTATAACCGATGGGGTGAACATGTTTTTGAAGGCGACCACAAGAGTGGGGGATGGGATGGCTCATTTAAAGGCAAACCTTGTCAGCAGGGAATCTATAACTGTGTTTATATTATAAAGAGCGGAGCTGAAATAAAAGTATTAAAAAGAGAGCTGACCCTGCTGCGGTGAGCTGGTTCAGCTGTTTGCCGCTCTTAATTTTATAATAATGTTGCCGGTGTGCTATTCGCAGCTACCCTATCCTGAAACACCGCATACTGATGTTGGCATACTGAAATCCCTCATACAGGTACGTAACCGGCTCTCCCTTTGTTGCCAGACCCAATGTGTAGATCATAGGCAGATAATGATCTTCGGTTGGAATTGAAAGCTGCGCTGCTTTACCAAGTGATCTGTGATTTACCAGTTCTTTAAAGTCATTTGAATTCAACTTGTTTTTAACGGTCGCGTCGAATTCCAGCGCCCAGTCATCGGTTTTGGCGTCAATATTTCTCCAGTCAAGCAGCCCAAGATTATGTACTATGTTGCCGCTTCCAATGATCAGCACCCCCTTCTCTCGCATTTTTTGCAGGGCCTGTGCCATCTCAAAATGTTTCTGAGGTGATTGTGTGGAATCAATACTTAATTGAAAGACCGGAACATCCGCTTTGGGAAAAAGAAATTTTAATACCGTCCATGCGCCGTGATCTAATCCCATATTGTGATCTTCCTTTACAAAAGGCAGGTGTTTGATCACCTCCTTTGCCAGCTCAGGACTGCCGGAAGGCTCATACTTTACTTTGAATAACGCCTCGTCAAATCCACCAAAGTCGTAAATGGTTTTTGGTCTGGGGTTTATTGAAACGTAGGTTCCCTGTGTTTCCCAGTGCGCCGATACAACCATAATAGCATTTGGTCTTTCAATTGACCTGCCAATGTTTTGTAGTGTCCTCGTAAAACTGTTGTCAAAAAGCGCGTTCATGGGATGTCCGTGACCAATAAAAAGAACCGGCATCTTTTCAGTTTTACTGAAAGTACCGGTAAGAGCGTCAAACTCCTTTATTTTTATTGCACCTGCAGCCAGTGGAGCAAGAGCCATTGCTTTTAGAAAATCTATTCTTTTCATATTACAAAGATACCACGGGTAAAGGCGAAAGTTCATTCACATAGGTGAAGAACGCGTTTGAATAGTGGTGGTATTATGTTTTTTTTTGAGCGATCTCTTTTCTGATCCTGCTTAAAGATTGCGGTCTTATTCCGAGATATGAGGCTATGAGGTACTGGGGGAAACGCTGTACAAAAGCAGGGTGCATTTTTGAAAACTCCTTGTATCGCGCCTCTGCCTCGTCGCTGCTGGTTTTTACCAGGCGGTATTGCAGTGCCACGTAAGCGTTCTGGATGAGCAGGCGAAAAAAGCGGTCAAATAACTGAGAACCTTCGCAGAGCTTTTCAAAATTTTCTTTGCTGAGGGCCAGTGTTGCGGTTTTTTCCAGTGTTTCAATGTTGTATATCGCATTACGCCCTGAAAAAAAGCTGTAGAGGTCCGAGATCCAGTACCCTTCTAAAGCGAACTGCACTACATGCTTTTCGCCTTCCTGATCCGGCAGATAAGAATAACAGGAACCCTGCGTTATAAAATGGATACTGTCGTTAAACCTTCCATTTTCAGCAAGCAGTAGTCCTTTGTTGTAGCTGCGTTCTTCAAAAAGTTGAGAAATCCTGTTAATCTCCGCTGAAGGCAGATCTTTTCCTGTGACCTGCGCAATATTTTTGATAAGAAGTTGCAGCATCCGCTAATGTTCTAAGTTCAAATGTACTTAGTTTCGCTGAGCAAAAACTCCTGAGCCAGTAAGAAAAAAAAAGCCGTCAGTAAGTATATGACGGCTTTATCGCTGAAGGTGTGCTATTTTTCTTTTACAAACTGTACCTCACCCTGAATTTTTACTTCATCGCTTACCATTACGCCTCCGGTCTCCAGTGCCGCGTTCCAGTTCAGGCCCCAGTCCTTACGATTGATCTTCCCGTTAAAAGAAAAACCGGCTTTTTCATTGCCATAGGGATCTTTCACCAATCCACCGAATTCCACATCAAATACCACTGCTTTGGTAATACCCTTCATGGTGAGGTCTCCTGTTATCTGATAACTCTCATCAGACTTTTGAGTGGTGCTGCCCACAAATTTTATTTGTTTGTGATTACCTGCATCGAAAAAATCAGCGCTTTTCAGGTGTGTATCACGATCGACGCTGTTGGTATCAATTGAGTCTGCATCGGCTGTGGCGCTCACCCTGGCATTCTTAAAGCTGGTGCCGTCGCTTTCAATGGTGGCATTAAACTTTCTGAATTCTCCTTTTACATTGGTGATCATAAGGTGCTTTACCTTGAAAGTTAGTTCGCTGTGAGTGGGGTCGAGAGACCATTTGGTTTTTACTGCTGTAGTTTCCATATTGTTTAGTTTTTAAAGTGTTAGTATTCTCTTTATACAAAGTTAGATGTCTTATTGGTGAACGATGTAAACCTATGTTAAGAAACTTAGACCTGCTTTTTTCCTGGTAAAACTTCTGCACAATGCTGTACGACTGGCATCTCACCCAAACTTTGGAAGGATTGGCCTTTGAATATTCTGTTTCAGCCACATGGTTAGTTGCAAGAGAACCTGGTACTAGATAGTTGCGCCATGGCTAAGCTGAAAAAATGATAAAGTCCTGGGTGCAACATAACCTCTACGTATCAGGTATATAGAGTTTGATGGTTGTGCCTACGCCGGTTTCGCTGCCGGCGCTGATTGATCCTCCATGGTTTTCTACTATTTTTTTGCAGGTTGGAAGACCAATGCCGCTTCCTGACTTGCCTTTCCCATGCAGTTTCTGAAAGATCTGAAATACCTTATTGTTGAATTTTTTGTCAAAGCCTAGTCCGTTATCCTCTACGGAGATTTCAATGTATCGCTCTTTCGGATCCATCTGCATTTTTGCGTTTTCTTCAGCGGGTAATTTTCGCGCCCTGATTTTAATTACAGGGTTCACACCAGGTCGGGCAAAACGGATACTATTCGATATTAATTCTATAAAGATCTTCACGAACTGGAAACGAACGACGTTAATGGTGGGGAGCTCTTCGTATTCTATCTTAGTGTGTGATTCTTTAATGATAGGCAGCAGGTTTTTTTTAGCCTCAGTCACAATCTTGTTAAGATCTGCACGTTCTGGGACAGATTTTGTGGTATTTGTGTATTCAACCAGGTCATTAATAAGAGTCCGTATTTTCTTTGCGGAGTCCGACAGTTTTTTCAGATAGATCTTTCCATCCTCGGAAAGGTTGTTACCCTCTTTTTCCAGGAGGATGGAGGTAAGCATCTGCATATTTCTGAGAGGTTCCTGAAGATCGTGACTTGAAATAAAAGAGTAGGCTTCCAGTGTAGTTTTTAAGCGATTTATTTCATCGTCTTTGTGATCCTCAGGAGCTGTTTCTGACCGTCTGATTTCACCCATTATTTTACTTGCTGTTAACCGTATATAAAAGATCTGCCTGCATGGTATTACGCTGTTATAGTGGCAAAAGAAATGCCACTCTGATAACATGAGGGTTGTTGTTGCTTTTAACCAAATTGTAGAGTTCGATACTCATGCCCAGCTGAAAGTGGTGGCACCTGGCCTGAGTTTTTTAAAAAAGATCTAAATATTAACCTGCATCTTTTTTACACTACTCCGTCTTTTAAAAAACGGAAGCACACAGCAAGGCTTTCAACATTATAATAAAACAATTAACCATGAAAATCCTTTACATTTTTCCGCATCCCGACGATGAGTCCTTTGGCCCGGCGGGGGCCATCTATCAGCAAATTAAACAAGAACACGAAGTTCACCTGCTCACCCTCACCCGGGGAGGAGCAACTCAGGCAAGACACAAGTTAAATCTCTCTGTTAAAGAAATGGGGCAGGTGCGTTTTAAAGAGATGCAGGCGGTACAACGAACACTTGGCTTGAGCTCCCTGAAAGTGCTTGATTACGACGACAGCGGACTAAAGGAACTTGATCCCAGAATTTTGGAAAGGGAAGTAGAAAAACACATTTTACTTTTGAGGCCAGAAATTGTAGTGACCTATCCGGTGCATGGTGGCAGCGGATTCCACGACCACCTGGTCACCTACGCAGTTGTAAAGCGGACTTTTCTTGAACTCAAAAGCAGAGAAAATCCTTTCCTTAGACGGCTCGCGTTTTTTACGATGCCTGATAACGGCGCTCCGTCAATACTTCCAGATGGCTGGCCGAGATTAAAATTGTCGGAAGAAGCATTGATTGATTGTATAGTTCCGCTAAACGATGAGGAGATCCAGGCGATGAAAAATGCCCTGAGTTGTTATGAGACCTATAAGGAAATGGTACAGAAGATTGGCGTGATTGAAAAGATAGGAAACAAGGTTCACTTTGAGATTGCCTTTGAAAACCACAAGCCTCCTTTAAAAGATCTTACTGAGCAGCTGCCCGAAAGGAAAGCTGACAGGTTAGCTGCATCTTTTTTTTAGATCACCGTCTATTAGGGTAATTCAATAATTGTATAACTAAAACAAATCAACAAATGAAGAAAAAGATCATGCTGGCAACTTCAGTGCTTGCCTTAGCAGCCGGAAGTATTTTCGCTGTAGGTGAAACCAGCAAGGGTGGCAACCTTGCCAAAATAGCCACCGAACAATGTCCGCCTGAATGCTGCAACAGCGGCGGCGAGTGCGGACCACTGAGCTGCGGGGAGTAGTTTCCTTAAAAGAGTAGTCCTGCGGGGCTGCTCTTTTTAGTTTTGAGAAGTGCTGTAATTGGGATTAAAGTACAAAACGTCCACTACCTGGGGGGAGGATTAGAGAAGGCAACCACTTGCCTGGAAAGAAAAATACCATGGGAAGGATGTGATCGTTCACAGAAAAGGAGCTACACCTTCGTCAGAAAATGTGCTGGGCATTATTCCCTGCTCAATGACAGCACCAGGTTTTTTGGTGCGTGGAAAAGGCGAAGAGCAGGCATTTAATTCTGCCTCACATGGTTCAGGTCGCCAGATGAGCCGTACCCAGGCAATTAAAAAAGTGAGCAAAGTACTTATGCAGCAAATCTTGAAGGATCATGGTGTTATCCAAATCGGCGCCGGACTGGATGAAGCACCTTTTGCCTACAAAGACATCAATTTGGTGAGCGCAGTCCAATCCGACCTGGTTGGTATCAGTTACCAAATGGTTCGCATTGACGCGTACCGGCAGCGCTCCGGACGCGAATCTCAGTGATATGACCCTCCGGCTTTGCTAAGATCGGAAGGCGGCCGATGGGCTGATTCAGGTGGCGGTTAGTAGCTAGTTACCGGTAATGGCGGGCGGGACCGAATGACAATTCGAGAAATTCTGTATCTTTGAGTATCTGTGAATTTAATAACACTAAATATAGACACGATTAAAGCTCTCTGTGACAAGTATCACGTTAAGTCCCTTTTCGCTTTTGGTTCTGTAACAAGGGACGAGCTTAAGGCTGACAGTGACATTGATCTTGTCGTAGACATTGAAAGCAATGATCCGTTAACATATTCAGACGATTATTTTGGTCTTAAATTTCAATTGGAGCAAGTTCTAAAGCGACATATAGACCTTCTCGAACTTCGCGCTATTAAAAATCAATATTTAAGACAAAATATTGAGAATTCTAAAGTTCTAGTGTATGGAAAAGGAAATTAAGGTTTGGCTTTCGGACATCAAGCAAGCGATCTCCGATGATTAAATGTGACGTAGAGCCAGTGTAGTTACGTTTGCTGGCAGGGGAATTTTGCGCTTGATCCCAAAAAACCGCAAAAATTCTTGAAAATTAGAAACCCCCGAAAGCCTTGCTGTTCGGGGGTTTCCTCTTGGTAGCGGGAGATGGATTCGAACCAACGCCCTGCCCTGCTTTTAAGAGCAGGGCAGGGTATGAGCCCAACGAGCTAAGTAATCCTGAATAATGACTTGTTTTTTTCTTGAACCAGAACCTTGCTT
>JAEZDS010000202.1 GCA_023433205.1 Bacteroidota bacterium | reverse complement strand
CCCCTGCGAGGCCAGGATCCCGGCGTTAACAACCTCCATTTTCTCGCTATTACCCATTATCATCACAAGGAAAACACGGCCAGCTTCCTCAATAGTAAACTGCAGCAGATCAGTATCTACAAAAGTGTGATACCTCAGGGCCAGGTACTGGTGAAAAAAGGAGAAGTGCTAACCAACAGCAAACGTTTTCTAATTAACCGTTACTTTTTTGTGAGAAATCAGAATGTCGTTTTTTCATGGGTGAGATTTTTCGCTAAATGGGGATTAACCTTCACCCTTTCAATAGTGTTGCTCACTTTTCTGGCTTTTTTCAGAAGACCGATCTTCGGACAAAATACCCAGGTGGCGTTTTTATTATTGTTACTGCTGGTTTCGGTATCAACAACTGCACTTTTCAGCAGATATGGTCTGATGGTTATGGCGCTGCCTTTCGCCCTGGTGCCCATAATGGTGCGTGTATTCTTCGATGGCCGCACCGCTTTGTTCACTTTTCTGATGGTGGTGCTGCACTGCAGTTTTTTTATGGCCGATAAGCTGGAATTTATACTGTTGCAGCTTTTGCCGGGAATTGCCACGCTGTTTGCCGTTGCGGAAATGCGCAAAAGACAACAGATTCTCAACTCAGCAGCGGTGGTATTTGTGTTTTACGTTCTTGTTTTTGTATGCTACCATCTGGGCTTTGGCACCGATGTAGCCGTTAAAAAGCTGAGCTCATACATTCCTTTTGGAATCAGCGCCATGCTGGTTTTGCTGGCTTATCCGCTGATCTACCTCACCGAAAAGTTTTTTGGCTTTATCAGCGATTTTAAATTACTTGAGCTGTGCGATCTTAACCACCCGCTGTTGCGCAAACTTTCCAAAGATGTGCCGGGCACCTTCCAGCATAGTCTTCAGGTGGCAAATCTGGCCGAGGAGGCCATCTTCTACATTGGCGGAAATTCACTGTTGGTAAGAGCCGGGGCCATGTACCACGATATCGGAAAAATCCAAAACCCCAATTTTTTCACTGAGAACCAGGCAAACGGTTTTAGTCCGCACCAGGAAATTGAACCGCTTGAAAGCGCCAGGATAATTATCAACCACGTGATAGCAGGGGTGGAGATGGCCAAAAAACACAAGCTCCCTGAACAGATCATTGATTTTATCAGGACCCATCATGGCACTACCTCGGTGAGGTATTTTTACGATCTCTTCAAAAAACAGCATGGCAGCGACTTCAAGATCAACGAAAATCAGTTCCGTTATCCCGGGCCTATTCCATTCAGCAAAGAAACCGCGGTGCTGATGATTGCCGACGGAGTAGAGGCTGCATCGCGAAGCCTTAAAACGCACGATGCTGTTACCATAAACGATCTGGTTGACAACATGATTGAATATAAGATCGAAAACAATCAGTTCATCAATTCCGATATTACCTTTAAGGACATCACCACAATTAAAAAGATCTTCAAAAAACGGCTTATGAACATTTACCACGCCCGCATTGAATATCCTGCCTAAGCTATATTTTTACTGTTAGGTCAAAAACAATATATTTGTCTTTAATAGTATGCGCTACCTGCTAAGCCTCATCATCTGCTGTTTCCTGTTTTCATCATGTAAGATTTTCAGATCTAATCTGATGCTTAAAACACCGTCAAATTTTGCATATGATGAGTTAATTGATTCCCTTGGCAGGCAGGATTACAGGATAGCGCCTAACGATGCCGTACAGTACAGGGTTTTTCCGAATAACGGATTTAAACTCATAGACATGGCCACCACCTCTAACGCGGTTTTTCGCAGCGATCTGGATGTGATTGTGGAAAGCGACGGTACTGCCAAGTTTCCCATGATGGGGAGGGTGAAAATTGCAGGACTTACCATTAAAGCCGCCGAAAACCTGCTTCAGGAAAAATATGATTCTCTTTATGTAAATCCGTTTGTGACGCTTAGGGTCACCAACAAACGGGTAATTGTTTTTCCCGGCAACGGCGGTACGGCAAAGGTGCTGCCACTGGCCAATAACAACACCACTGTAATGGAGGCGATTGCCAGCGCGGGCGGAATTCTTGAGGACGGAAAGGCCTACAAGGTGAAACTGATCCGCGAGAACAGCGATCCCAAAAAGATGCCTTATGTGTACCTGCTCGACCTTTCGCAAATAGAAGGAATAATGCAGGGCAAAAGTATCGTTCAGGCCGGCGATATTATTTATGTGGAACCCCGCTACCGTCCGCTTGCAACTTTCAGCAGAGAGATCGCGCCATTTATCACACTGCTTACTACCACTTTGATTTTATACCAACTATCTACCCGTTAAAATGTTTAATCCTCAGGTAGAAACCGCTAATAACCAGCTGAAGGATATAACGGAGAAATTCAATTCGAATTTCGACATCGGGCTTATAGCTTTTCTTTTTAATAAGAGCAGAATGCTGATTCTGCTTTTTTTTGTGTTGTCTTTTTTTTCAGTATTTATTTACCTCAGGTACAGCCAGCCCATTTATGAGTCTGATGCCCTGGTACAGATAAACGATGCCGACAGGGCCGGCGATATACTGAAACTGAACAGCCTCGACGAGAACAATAACCTTATTGCAGAGGCAATGGAGCAGATCAAATCAAAGGAATTTCTGCGCAGGGTAGTTGAAAAGCTTGATATCAGCGTTAATTACTTCAGCGAAGGAACTTTTAAGAACAATGAGCTTTATTATTCTACGCCCTATCTGGTTCGGATCAATGTAAAAGATCCGCTGCTAAACGGTCAGCAGTTTTATGTGCAGCTTGATGAAGATCATAAAAAGGGCATGCTTACGGTGGGAAGCAGCACTTTCAGTTTTAATACCAATGAGTGGCTCAATGATCAGCAGTTTGATGTAAATGTGTTTCTTAATCCCCGCCTAACCGACAAACAACGACGCCATATTATTGCTGGAAACCAGGCTTTTTATTTTGTGGTGTCTGAAATTGAACATGTTACCGCTGTTCTTAAGTCAAAACTTGAAGTGCGCATGGAAAGCGAAATGGCGAAAACCATTCGTATAAAGGTGAAAGACGTGAACGCCGCAAAGTCGACCGACGTGGTTAATGCTATCACTGAAGAGTACCTGCATTATGATGTTGAGCGTCGCAGTGAGAGTTCTACAAATATTATCTCCTTTATTGATGCCCAGCTTTCGCATGTTTACAACGACCTTAAAAACACTGAAAGTGATCTGCAGCGGTTCAAGAAGGAAAAAAATTTCTCTGAGGAAAAACTGATGAATTCTGACATGGTGCGGTATTCCAGCATCGAAGATCAGATGCTGCAGCTTGAAATGGAAGAAAAACTGCTGGAAGAGGTGCAGGCCAACATTGCAAAGAACAAGAGGCTTGATATTTATGAGCTGCTTTCGCTTGTTTCGGGGAGTGAAAAAGAAGAATCGATCCGCACAATTACTCAGGAAATAAAAAAACTGATCGCCGAAAAGGAGAATCTGCTTTACGCGGTTACTCCTCAGTCAGAGAACATAAGGCAGGTAAATCTGAAACTCGAGAATCAGAAGAAGCTCCTGCTCGAAAGTCTCGACGCAGTGCGACTGCGTTACAAGACCAAATACAAAAGTTTACTCGAAAAAAGCAGCGATTACCGTCAGAAGTTTGATAAAACTCCCGAAGAGGAGGTTGAGTTCTCTCGTTTAACACGTTTATACTCCATCAGCGAAAAGTATTACACCATGCTGCTTGAAAAGAAAACTGAGTTCTCCATAAGCAAAGCGGGTTATGTGTCAAAGAACATCATACTGGAAAAAGCCACAGGTATGGGTAAAATGGTGTCTCCCAACAGACGCAATGCCATTCTCATAGCGTTTCTCAGCGCCCTTTTGTTGTCATTCGCTACCGTGTTCATAAAATATCTTTTCCACGATAAGATCTATTCATTGGCAGATATCACCAGGTACTCAACCGGCAATGTGGCGCTGTTAGGCATTATTCCCAAATACGAGAATGATATCCCTGTTTCGCAGCTTGTTGTTGATAAGAATCCCAAGGCACTTATCAGTGAAGCTTTCCGGACTTTAAGAACAAACCTGGGATTTGTTGACTCAAGTCCCGGAACAAAGATCGTTTCTATCACCTCAACCATCAGCGGCGAAGGCAAGACCTTTGTGGCAATTAATATTGCCGGTGTGCTGGCCTTTACAGGCAAAAAGGTGGTGATAATCGACCTCGATATGCGGAAACCGAAAATACACAAGGGGTTTGGCGTGTCAAACACCATGGGCATGAGTACCATCCTCACGGGCATGACAGGGGTAGAAGAGTGTTTTAACAACAGTCCGATGGAGAATCTGCGGTTTATCACTGCCGGACCTTCACCGCCAAATCCTGCAGAACTTATTTTGAGCACTAAGCTTGATGAAACGCTGGAATTTTTGAAGACGCGGTTCGATTATATTGTGATCGACAACGCGCCTATTGGTCTGGTAACCGACGGCATTGCCACCATTCAGAAGGCCGATTACCCGGTGTACGTTTTTCGTGCCGGCTATTCGAGGAAAATGTTCGCGCAAATACTGGACCGGTTGAAGATAGAGTCAAGCGTAAAGAATCTTTCTGTAGTACTGAACGATGTTGATGTAAGCAGAAAGATATATAGTTATAATTACGGCTATGGTTACGGCTACGGCTATGGTTACGGTACCGGCTATTATACCGAAGAGAACAAAACAAAAAAACGTAGAAAATCTGTGTGATGGAAATTGTTGAAACCAATCTGAAAGGAGTATTGCTGATCAAACCGCGTGTTTTTGAAGATGCCCGTGGTTATTTTTTTGAAAGTTATAACCGCGAGGTTTTTCTGAAGGCGGGTCTTGACCTGGACTTTGTGCAGGACAATCAGTCCTTAAGTCAGAGGGGCGTTTTGCGTGGATTGCATTTTCAGGATCCCCCATTCGCTCAGGGCAAGCTCGTGAGGGTTATCAACGGGGCGGTTTTCGACGTGGCTGTCGACATCCGTAAAGATTCGCCTACCTACGGCAAATGGTTTGGTCAGGAGCTTACAGCAGCAAACAAATGGATGATGTACATTCCGCCAGGTTTCGCGCATGGCTTTGCAACCCTTGAAAACAACACCGTATTTGTGTATAAATGTACCAACGTGTACAATAAGGCCTCTGAAGATTGTATTCTCTGGAATGATCCTTCGTTGAACATTGACTGGAAGATAAGTGACCCTGTATTGTCGGAAAAGGATCTTCAGGGAAAGCTGCTTAAGGACTTTCACAGTAAGTTCTGAACCAACGTTTAAAACATGAGGTATGATTTTCATTTTGTAGTCACTACGCTGTTTGTTTTATGCTTTGTGTTTTCGCTGCTCATCAATTACATATTGCTGAGATTCGCGCAAACCCTGGGTATTCGTGATTACCATCTGCATCAGGTACGCTGGAGCCCCTCAGTAAAACCATCGCTTGGAGGCATTTCCTTTTACGTGGTTTTTCTCTTCGCTTTTATTTTTACCATTCTTATCCCCGAGCAGATGCCAGGGTTTAACCTGCAGATGGTTGGAGTTTTAATGGCCGCTACACTTGCCTTTTTGATGGGCCTTGCCGATGATGCTTTTAATACCCAGCCTTTGCTGAAATTTCTCACCCAGGTATTTTGCGCGCTCATAATTATCTTCTCGGGCCACAGTATTTCTGTCTTCCAGAATCAGCTGCTCAATTACATGCTCACTATCATTTGGGTGGTAGGCATCATGAACTCTATCAATATGCTTGACAATATGGATGGTATTGCAGCAATAGCTTCAATGTGCGCATGTTTATTTATGGTAACGGTAAATATTGCGCTTTTTCATACAGGCAGCTATGCCACTATGCTTAACCTTGGTGTGCTCGGCGCCTTATGCGGGTTTCTGGTGTATAATTTTCATCCTTCAAAAATGTTCATGGGCGATACAGGAAGTCAGTTTCTGGGACTGTTCCTGGCAGTAATGGGCATTGATAACTGCTGGAACAATCCCACCTCGGCCCTGCTCAATGGTTTCCCGGTGGCAAATCCTTTGATCGTTGTATTGGTATTTCTTTTGCCTTTAACTGATACCTTTGCCGTGGTAACTAACCGGATTTTGGCAGGAAATTCTCCATTTGTGGGGGGCAAGGATCACACAACTCACCACCTCTTTTTCAAGGGGTTAACAGAAAAAAAGATCGCTATTCTGTTTCTGCTGACCGGCGGGGCAGGTGCCATTCTGGCATACAACCTTGTGCTGGATTTCTCGTATACACTGTTTTATATAGCGTTGTTTTATGTACTAATTGTTAGCTGTTCGCTGTACTTAAATACAGTTATCGGTACAAAAAAGAAGTAATGTACTATACGACAGGACGGTTCTTTTTTAAGGTAAAACTAATCCTTACAGGTTTGTTTTTCCTCATTTTCTGCGGCACTTATGTTGTGGTAAAGAGCTTCGTTTATCCTCCCGCAACCAACCAGATTGCTTATCACAACAATAACTTTAATGTGCTGGGTTTGAATATTCCCCCCGATCTGCATTTTTGCGGTGAACCGGTACCCTCTAACAATTATGGAATACGAACGGCTCTTGAAAAGGAATTTTTCAGCTCTGCCTACTGGAAGACCACTTCGATGGTCTTTTTTAATAAGGCGAAGCGCTGGTTTCCGTATATTGAACCTATTCTGAAAAAAGAGGGTCTGCCTGATGACTTTAAGTACCTGTGCGTTATTGAAAGCCATCTGTCAAATGTCACCTCTCCTGCAGGCGCAGCAGGCTTCTGGCAGCTGGTGCCTGTTTCAGCACGACACTACGGCCTTGAGGTGAACGATTATGTTGATGAACGTTATCATGTTGAGAAGGCAACGGTAGCCGCCTGTAAGCATATTAAACAGGCGTACGCCAATTTTAATAACTGGACCCTTGCTGCCGCTGCATATAACAGAGGTATTGGCGGAATCAGAAATGCGCTGCGCAGCCAGAAGGCAGATAATTATTTCGACCTGATGCTGAATCCCGAGACGGGAAGTTTCGTTTACCGTATCCTTGCCTATAAAACATTATTGAAGAATCCCGAACATTTTGGGATCAAAAGAACACAGCTCAGGTACGCATCAAAAATTCCATACAAGGTTTTTAAAGTTGATACAACGATAAGCGATCTGGCAGATTTCGCAAAGCACATCGGGGTAAACCTGGTAACTCTTCGCATCTTTAATCCCTGGTTGCTGCGCAGCTCTCTGCCGAATCCCGGAGGGAAAGTTTATGAATTGCGGGTGCCTAAAAGCGATAATGTTGATTATACTGCGTACGCACGCGACCTGGTTCCTGAAGGTGATGTGCTGCTGCCTTATGTGAAAAAAACCGAGGTGATTGCCCGGGCGCCTGCTGCTGAGGTTGACACCCTTCTGCAAAGAAAAATAAGATACGTGGTGCGAGTTGATGAGCCAATTACAAATCTGGCAGCGTTCTTTAAGGTGAAGGAAACTGACATTTGTAAATGGAACAACCTGGAAGCCTCTGCCAGCGCGGTACGCGGGCAAACGCTTGTTATTCACCTACCTCGTTAGAACTAGCGCAGCACACCAATCTCCCGGCCAATCTCTCCCAGAAATTTTTTCATCTTTTTTGCTGTGGCCTCATCGCCGGTGGCTTTTACGTACGTGTCGGTAAGTGTTACAATGTTCTGGTGGTAGAATTTCTTCATTTCTTCAATGCTCATTTCCCTGGTCCAGAGATCAATCCTTAACGTGTTGTTCTCCTTCTCATCCCAGAGCGCCACCATCATACTTTTACATTCGCTCTTCTCTCCCGAGGCCGGTGCATCCCAGGTAATTTTTGTTGGCAGGTTGTTCTCGTCTACGGTAACCTTAAAAGTGATCTCTGTGGTTTTCATCATTGTGTATCTAGTATCCTGAATTCAGTTCTGCGGTTCTGCGCGTGTTCCATCTCGGTGCAATCTGATCCCTCACCGCAATTATTGAGTGGAAAACTTTCGCCATATCCTTTGGTCTCAATGCGTGAGGCGTCAATCCCTCCGGCGGTTAAGTATTGTTTTACGGAAGCCGCACGCTGTTCACTAAGCAGAAGGTTGGCCCTGGCAGTTCCTTTGCTGTCAGTGTGGGCCCCAATCTCTATCCTGAGTTTTTTGTTGGCATGTAACACAAGTATTATCTTGTCGAGTATCTCTTTTGAAGCATCAGTGATGTTGTAACGGCCGGTCTCAAAATGAATATTCTCCGCTATGGGTTTTTTAGGAAGAGCTGGTGGTTTGGTGGTGCCTGAAGAGGCAAAAAGCATCGCAGGGTCCGGATCAACAAGATCGAGCCATGGATCATCCAGTTCAATCTCGCGCAGCCGGCTTAGCTCGGTGGCCAGCGGCTGATACCTGAACTTCCTGCCTTTTTCATGTGTCATAATTTTTATAAGGTTGTCGTCGCTGCTGTAAATAAGGATGTTTTTAAAAACATCCAGTATATTATTGTTATTCTCTGCGCTGAGGTAAAAGCGCTTTAAAAATGGCAGATACTTAAAACGAAAGGCGCCAAGATCGCTTGTTAAGGCGCTGTCAATAACCTCGTAATGGTCGTTCAGCAGTATGATCTTTAATTTTCCTATTGGGTTATTAACGTTGTCGCCGTATATGGTGCCCTTAACCCCCATCTTGATCTCATTTTCAGCCAGCGACAGTCCGTCAAAAAGCGGATTGTGTGAAGTGTGCAGAGCCAGCGACGACTTGTTGCCGGTTAAGCTGTCGAGTGTTCCCAGATAGTGATCATCTCTGCTTAGCAGATCAATCCGCTCACCCGGTTGCAGTTCTGCGGTCTCAACACCAATGAGGTAATCCTGGTCTGGTTTAAGGCCTTCAAAAACAAAGGTGCCCAGTTCGCTGCTTCTGGTCTGCTGAACAACAGTATTGAGCCTGTTTGAAAGATAAACAGTCTTGTCAGCGTAAAACTTTTTTTGTTTTGCTGAAGATGCAACAAGCTTTCCACCTACGTTATTGGAATAGCTGTTGTCAACCAGGCTAAAAAACTGCACGTCGTTAAGCTCCCACCGGCAGCTTCCTTCAGCAGCCTTTTGTGTTGCCACAATCTCCTTGTTACTGTTTAGCAGATTGATGGGCTTTCCACCGCTTTCCGCTTCACTTATCAGCATTTTTATCGCCGAAGCCTCATTAATACGGATCTTGCTGAAGACAAATTCTCCTGAACGACTGGTAACAGTTCTTCTGAGTTCATTGCCGTTACGGTCTAACAGCAATACCACTCTGTTGCCAAGAGCAAAAGCGTTTTTGGCTTCCAGCATTATTTTTCCGGCTACTATTGCCGGCAGCATATTCTGATCGGGACTTTGTACAGGAACGTGTTCACCTGCTTTTAATAGATTTCTTGCAAATTCGTTGTTGTAGGCTGTGTCGTCAACCATTTTGCTCTTGCCATTGTACACCACACGGTGAAAAGCGCGCGAGAACACCAGTGTGTCAATATCCTCATCCTTTCTGTCAACAAATGGAATGTTGAGCTCATAGGTCATCCGGTATTCAAATTTTTCTGCAGGTACCCCGGCGGCCATCACCTCCATAAACATTCGGGGGCTGCGATTGTTGGTGAAAATGATCTGATAGTTACTGCCAAAGTCCAGCTGAACCCTGAAGTCTGATTTGTTCCTGGTGTCGATGGATTGTACAACAGCGCCTTCTTTTTTAACCTCAATGAGGGTATTCTGAAGGGGAACATGATTGATCATATTGTGACCAATAATGGTTACCTGCGCCCTGCAAAAACCGGCAAGGCAGAAAATAGTGATCAATAATACATGTACTGGCATTTCAGCAGGACTAAAAGTAGATTATTCCAGCTTTAAAGCAAAATTATTATGTGCCCTGATACAGGTTCACACGCAGAGGGTCTTTACAACCTGACAGCAAGTCACTGATCTTTGTGTTAAAAACAGGATGAATCATCAGTGGGGCGATCTGGTTCAGCGGTACCAGGACAAAACGCCTGAGATGAAGCCGGGGATGCGGGATTACCAACCTGTCATTATCAATGATCTGATCATTAAAAAAGAGAATATCAATATCCATGTGCCTGTCGGCGTTTTTTACTTTGCCTCTTTCTCTGCCAAGCGCCGCTTCAACCTTCATCAGTTTATCAAGTAAAGTAACAGCATCATAATTGGTACATATCTCTATCACCTGGTTAAGATATAGGTTCTCGCTTTTGGTTTCCCAGCCTTCGGTTTCGAAGATCTGCGAAGCGGCAACAACCGAACCACAGCTGCTAACTATCCTCTCCCTGGCCTGATGAAGCAACGCTTCCCGCGGACCCAGGTTACCACCCAAACATAAAAAAACCTTATTCATACGAGTTTGTCCCGGCACAGCTTAATAATTTTATACTTTTAAGCTCAATTGTAAAAGACAGCTATTTTAGTCATTTAAACCGGTCGGGGAAACTGGACCAGATGTAATTTATGAAACAATTTTTTGGTGCATTTTTTGGATCGTTAATTGGATTGCTGATCGCAACCGTGTTAGGCGTATTTCTGCTGGTGGCAATGTTAAAGTCGGGTTTAGGCAGTGTAATGAACAGCCGGGGTACTGAAACCACGGTACTCACCGGCAAAACCATTCTCAGGCTCGATCTTGAGGGTGAGATCATTGAGCGCGAAAGAGAAAATCCTTTTAGTCAGCTTGCCGATATCACGCCCATGGTTGATGGCAATCAGCTTGGGCTTAACACCCTAATAAGGAAAATTAAAGGAGCCGCAAAAGACGATAAGATCACCGGTATTTACCTGCGTTTTAAAGATCTGCGCGGTGGCATTGCTTCCCTGGCAGAGTTAAGGAAGGCGCTGCTTGATTTCAGGGCCAGTGGTAAATACGTTTACAGTTATTCTGAGAATTTCACGCAGGGGCAGTATTATCTGGCTTCGGTATCTGACAGAGTTTTCCTGAACCCCGAGGGTTCAATAGCCTGGAAGGGACTTGCCATGAACATGTTATTTTTCAGGAATGCATTTGATAAACTTAATATTGAGATGCAGATCTTCCGGCATGGGAAATTTAAGAGCGCAGTGGAGCCTTTTATTCTGGAAAAAATGAGCGAGGCAAACCGGTTACAGTCAGAGGTATTCCTCAACAGCATCTGGCATTCTCTGCTGAAAGACATAGCTGCTTCGCGGAAAGTTCCGGTAGAAGAGCTGAATGCAATGGCCAATAATCTTACCATACGATTTGCCGAAGACGCACTCGGAACGCTGATCGATCAGGTAGCGTATGAAGACGAGGTTCTTGATATACTCAGACAAAAATCAGAAGTCACAGATTCGAAAAAAAGCATACCATTTGTAAAGGTAAACAAGTACCACGCCAAGCCGGGTGCCGGCGTAGGTGCCGGCCGAATTGCTGTTGTATATGCCAACGGCCCCATTACCTCAGGTGATGGCCGCGATGAGGAAGCTGGCAGTGACAGGATCTGTAAAGCTTTGAAGGAAGCCAGAGAGAATGACAAGATCAAAGCCATTGTATTGCGCGTGAACTCGCCCGGAGGCAGCGCCCTTGCCAGCGATGTTATATGGAGGGAAATGCTTTTGACTAAAAAAGACAAGCCTGTGGTGGTAAGTATGGGCGATGTTGCGGCAAGCGGTGGTTATTATATCAGCTGTGCTGCCGACCGTATTTTTGCTCAGCCCAATACCATAACCGGTTCAATTGGGGTTTTTGGAGTGCTTCCCAATTTCGGTAAACTTCTTGAACATAAGATCGGCATTACAACCGACACGGTTAATACAAATAAATACAGCGATATTGCCAGCGGACTCCGTGCTGTTACTCCGGCCGAACGCGATTTCGTGCAGGCAAGTGTTGAACGGGTGTATGAAGTATTTACCTCAAAAGTAGCCCAGGGCCGCAACATCAGTCAGGCCAGTGTCGACAGTATGGGCCAGGGTAGGGTTTGGTCAGGCAGCGATGCACTGAAACTAAATCTTGTTGATGAATTGGGCGGACTTTCTGAAGCAGTGGCATATGCAGCTGAAAAAGCCGGTTTAAAGGACTACCGCATCACAGAACTTCCAAAACTCAAAGGCCCTTTTGACGGAATTTTCAACACAGCAGAAAAAGAAGTTGAACAGCGTGTGCTTTCCGGAACCCTTGGCGCGGCTTATCCTTATTTTAAACAGTTGCAGGACATGGTAAAGGTAAGTGGAGTGCAGGCACGACTGCCTTTTACTTTCCTGATCGAGTAGTTGCTGTCCATATAGCTGGCCTCACCAGACTATTTCCTTTCAGCAAGCAGTTGTTTATACAGGTTGTCCATGTCGAGGCAAAGTCGCCTGTAGCTGAATTTTGTGGCGATGGTCTGTGAAGCTGCGCCTGCCTTGCTTTCGTACGCGGGGAAATGCGTGATAGCCTTCTGCAGATTATCTGCAAAAGCTTCTTTGTCTTGTGCTTTTGAAAGCAGACCGCAGCCAGGATGCAGGATATCTCTGATACCACCAACGTCGGTGCTCACCACAAAGCGCGACGCGGCCTGAGCTTCGATGAGACTAACAGGCGTGCCTTCGTTCAGCGAGGTGAGGCACAGCAGATCAAGCCCGGCAAGCACCACATCAACTTCTTTGATCCAGCTGGTAAAAATAAAGTCGGCTTCCTCACCTGCATTGTTGGTACTGCTGCAGCCGGCTTTTTTAATATGGTCTTTTATGGCTTCCCGGGTTTCACCATCGCCCACAATAATGGCCTTTATTTTGCGGCTGCTGTTCTGTTTACACCTGGCGATCGCATCAATAAAAAGGCCGTGATTTTTTACCGGAGCAAGGCGGCCAATAATTCCTATGGCCAGTTCATCGGTTTTAATGCCATACCGGCTCCTGAAAGCTTCTCTTTTTTCCTTTTGGCCGGTTGAGAATTTATCAAGATCAAAACCAAGCGGAATAACTTTGATCTTACTTTCAGCACAGATCCTGTGTTGTATCGAGAGTTCCTTTTTCTGAATTTCGCTGATGGCAACGATTGCAGTGCATCTGCTGGCGAGGAAACGTTCAACATTTT
>JAEZDS010000177.1 GCA_023433205.1 Bacteroidota bacterium | reverse complement strand
TTTACCGTACAACTGATCTTGGGAAGAACTGGCAAAGATATAACACCGGTGTAAAGACCCTCATCAGAGACATGGCTTTTCTGAATGATAGTACCGCATTGTTGGTAGGTTCTGGCGGAATATTGCTGAAGTGGAATGTCAGAGGTACCTTGTTTACTTCTATAACCGAAAACAACCGAATCCTGCAAGGTTTTAAAATTTTTCCTAACCCTGTAAAAGGCAAGTTACATTTTCAGTTCAGCGATCAAAACCCAGTGCAGGAGGCAAAAATTGAATTGTTCACACCGCCCGGGCAGTTAGTACTAAGCCAAATATGTAACGGGGCTGATACAGAAGCCGACGTGAGTTTGCTACCGGCAGGAATTTATTATCTGAGAGTACAGAGCAGTAATGGAACAGGTGCATACAAAATAGTGATAGACCATTAAAGCGAACCTAGCAAATGCGTAAATCACTCTGAGATGAAAAATGAAAAAGGGTCTATGTTATCTTTTGATACTGCTGTCGCATTCACTTTATAGTCAGCTACAGCAAATATTTACCGGCACAACAGATTACCTCGATCATGTTTCTGTAAGGGATGGTGTGGTACTGATAGGCAGCCGTAATAAGTATCTGGCCAGGAGTTATGATGGTGGCGAGACCTTGCTACCCTTAACTGATCCATCGCCCCCGGGATACTGGAAAACGATAAACAGGCTGGACAGTTCTAACATTTTCCTTCATGCTTATTCGATCGGTGGCGGCAGCAAGATATATTTTAGCAATAACGGAGGGCTGAGTTGGCGAATTAAACTTGATGAACCAGAATTATCCCTTGAAACAATTGGCTTTTTTGACACTTTAAACGGTATCGGATTGGCTGTAATTGATCAGCTCCTGAAGTTCGGGGATGGTGGCGCGAACTACTCAACATATACTACAACAATCAGGTATGGTTCTCTGGTTCAGACCTCCGGTGATAGTACAGTGTGTTTTGGGGGGAGCACCGGGTGGGGAACGGGGGCATTTTATTTGTCAACGGACAGAGGTCAGAATACTGGGCAATGGATCACTTTTATTGGAACGACTTACCCTGTGGCTTCATTTTTCCTAAATCGCGACACCATTTTTGTACTTTCAGCAACTGGCGAACTGATGGGTACATTTGATGGTGGCAAAAACTGGAAAAATGAGCTGTTTCATGAGCATTTTTTATCTTCTTCTGTTCATTTTGTGAATAATAAAGAAGGCTACATTGCCGGCTCAACTACAGATTCAATTGGCGCAATTTACCGTACAACTGATCTTGGGAAGAACTGGCAAAGATATAACACCGGTGTAAAGACCCTCATCAGAGACATGGCTTTTCTGAATGATAGTACAGCCTTATTAGTGGGATCGGGTGGCATGTTGCTAAAATGGAATGTCAGAAGTACCTTGTTTACTTCTATAACCGAAAACAACCGTACCCTGCATGGTTTTAAAATTTTTCCTAACCCTGTAAAAGGCAAGTTACATTTTCAGTTCAGCGATCAAAACCCAGTGCAGCAGGCAAAAATTGAACTGTTCACACCGCCAGGGCAGTTAGTACTAAGCCAAATATGTAACGGGGCTGATACAGAAGCCGACGTGAGTTTGCTGCCGGCAGGAATTTATTACCTGAGAGTGCATAATAGCAATGGAACAGGGACTTATAAAATAATAATAGATCATTAAGTGATCACAATAACCATCTGCACAGAAATCAAAGCCGGAAAAACACTAAATTCTGTTGTTAAATCACCTTTGAATCACCCGCCTCTTCATTAAGGCAGAAGTAATAAACGCCGCGCCTAAACCAATGATCATAAAGGAAAAAAGTTTGCCCGTGGTAGCCTGAAAAGCTGCTGTGTCAGACCCGGCGATCTGCTGCTGTATCACCTTTTCGTAGTCCTCGGGTTTTACCTTCACCTGCAGTTTTAAAAAATCGAGGAACTGCTGACTGCGATAGTACTCAGCAGCAAGTTGTTTTCCCACCATCTCAAACTCAATATAATGGTATATGCTGATAATAATGGCGCTCACGGCAAACACAGTTAGTGTAATACGCATTGCTTCGCGGCCTGATATTGTCCCTCCCTGTTCTTTGTCTCGCACGCCTTTTACGGCAAGGATATAAAACGGGACAACACAGAAGAAAGCGGTGATGTTAGAAAAGTAAAAACCGAACCTGGTAAGTGCAAAGCCACCGAGTATGATACTTAATTTAAAAAGTATAAAAAAGGCTGAATAGGCCAGAGCAAAATGAAGAGCCCTGCGATTCATCACCCGTTCATGCTAACAAGAAACTCCTCGTTGGTTTGTGTGCGGCGAAGCCTGTCGAGCAGAAACTCCATCGCCTCCTGAGGATTCATGTCGCCAAGATGTTTCCGAAGCACCCAAAGGCGTGTCAGAGTTTCCTTATCTATCAGCAGATCATCTCGCCTGGTAGAAGATGCAAGCAGGTCGATAGCGGGATAAATGCGGCGGTTGCTCAGCTTCCTGTCTAGCTGTAATTCCATGTTTCCGGTTCCTTTAAATTCTTCAAAGATCACCTCGTCCATTTTTGAGCCGGTTTCAGTGAGCGCGGTAGCGAGTATGGTAAGTGATCCGCCATTCTCGACTTTACGGGCAGCGCCGAAAAATCTTTTTGGTTTGTGAAGTGCGTTTGCATCAACACCACCTGTAAGTACTTTGCCGCTGGCGGGAGAAACTGTATTATAAGCACGGGCCAGACGGGTAATACTGTCGAGCAAAATCACAACATCGTGGCCGCACTCAACCATACGTTTTGACTTTTCAAGAACGATGTTGGCGATCTTCACGTGTTTTTCTGCAGGTTCGTCAAAGGTGCTTGAGATAACCTCCGCCTTCACGCTGCGGGCCATATCGGTTACCTCCTCCGGCCTTTCGTCTATCAGCAGTATTATCAGATAAATTTCAGGATGGTTATAGGCGATAGCGTTGGCAACATCTTTCAGCAGTACCGTTTTACCGGTCTTGGGCTGCGCAACTATCAATCCTCTTTGTCCCTTGCCTATTGGCGAGAACAGGTCCATGATACGGGTGCTCAGATTTTCCTGCGGATGGCCGGTAAGTTTTATTTTTTCGTAAGGAAATAATGGCGTGAGGTAATCGAAGATCACACGGTCGCGCACAAAACCGGGGTCGCGGCCATTGATCTGATCTACTTTAATAAGCGGAAAATATTTTTCTCCTTCTTTTGGTGGGCGCACTCCTCCCTTAACCACATCGCCTGGTTTAAGCCCAAACAATTTGATCTGCGACTGTGAAACATAAACGTCGTCGGGCGAATTAAGATAATCGTAGTCAGAACTGCGAAGAAAACCATAACCGTCGGGCATGATCTCAAGAACACCGGTCACAAAAACGATGTTATCGAAGTTGTAATATACTTTTTCCTGTTTTTTTGGTGGTTCCGGCTCAGGGTCTTCTTTGGGCATGCCGCTCCCCTGCTGCTCGTTGTCTTCCTGTTGTTTTTGCGCCGGAGCTTCAGTTTTAGGAGCTTCAGCTTTTGGGGCAGGCTCTGCGGCGGGTGCCTGAGCTTCTTCCTCTTCATTGTTCACCTGCACAGAATTCTGCACAGCTTCTTCATTGATAGGATCAAGTTTCACGCGCCGTGGCCTTTTGTCGCGGCTCTTAACCTGTTCTTTCTGTGGATGATTGTTTTTTTCGCTCCTGCTGAATTTTTCAGCAGTGGCCCTGGCCAGTTCGGAGTTCTCGCCCTGGGCATTTACGATCCTGGTTACCAGTTCATTCTTGGGAAGGCCTTTGCTGTCGATAGAAAACGCACGGGCTATCTCTTTTAACTCAGGCAGGGGCCTGCCATTCAAATCTACCTCTTCAAACATAGGAAAGAATAAAAAATTTTATACGATTGTTTAAGATGCTGTATTTTGATTGATTGCCGACTGCGAGAAACGTGCAGTCGCCGGTAATACCCTGCAATATTACTTAAAAAAAGTCCATATAACTAAAAAAAAAGCATTTTTGGTGAAAATACTGCTTTCCGGAAATGGGGATGCTATGTGGGAGTCACCAAACGGATGTTCGGGCCTGCATCCTTCGCGACGTCAGTTTCTGCCTTAGATCACGCGCTTTATTTTTTAGTGTCAAATCTCCGTTTAACCGCAACAACGCAAAGGCGCTGGCGCGGTGTCGCGAGAGGCAAAGTAGATTTTTAACCGAGCCTGGCTTGCGCCGGGCCAGGCCCGACCGAACGGCTGCGTTCAGCGGGGCGGGCGCAGGGGGGGCCGATGCATATCGGAAGTGCTTCGTAAATTGTTAAGTCGCAAATATTTCCGGCCATGGTACCATATTATAGCATTTTCAAACGCCGTATTCCGTTTTTAATAGGTGTCCGGCACAGGCCGGGGGTTTCTGCCTCTGCGAGCCGGCTCTGGTTCCATTTATTACCGGATAACAAGTTGCGAAATGATCTTTTTTTATAACCAATGGCATCTGAGCATTAAAAAAGCCCGGAGTCACCGGGCTTGTAATAAGGCAGAACGTTTTAAAAAATCACTGTTCAAGAAACTTATTAAACTCGTCAGTAGTGCTGCTGAAAGAAAACACCTCACTCACCTGGTAATAATTAGCCTTGTCAACGCAATAGTCATACGCGTATTTGGCGTAGGCGAGTTTATCATCATCCATTGAGAACAGTTTGCAGATTTCCTTTACCTGTGCTACTGAAAGGCAGGCGTTTTTGGTGGCCACCTTGGCAGTGCTCATTCTGGTGTCGCTGAATGGTTTTGATTCAACCGACTTTTTCATATTGCTGAAATTACTCTGGCTCATAGCGGCACTGCATCCCGCTTTTGTACTGCCGGCAACTTGTGGTGCGGGGGTTGTTTCCTCTGCCGAATTAAACGATCCCGATCCCGAACTGCTGCTTGTTACCGTTGTTGAACTGGTAGTCTGCATGGTTGCACCATTTTGTTCAAGCCCGGCTACGTTCATATTTACACCTACACCCGACATGGTGATATTTACTGAAACGTTTTCAGTGCCGGTTCCGGCGTTGCCACTGCTGGTTGTGGTAGTTGAGGTAACAGTGTTGTAGGTCGTATTGTCGCTTCCGGCATTTTGTACAGGGCTACTGTTTTCAGTGCTGTGGTAGGCTACAGCAGGTACATCGTTATTACTCTCCTCAAGCGGCACCTGTCCAAAATAGCGGAGTTTCATCTGCATCTTTTTGTCGCGCTTAAGTTTGGCGGCGTGTTCAAAGCCGGCATCCAGAAACATGTTCTGTTTGATCTCGGGAAGCGCTTTGTTTTCAAAAACTATACGGAGACTGATGTTTGAGGTGAGCCCGGTGATCTTTACATTGGTCTCAGCCTTTTCGTTTTGTTTTACACCGTTTACATAAGTGTAAAATGGTTCGGCATCTTCAGAGAACACAACCAGGTTTAGCTTGTTTTGAGCGAAGGCGCCCATGCTCAAAATTAGTGCCGCCAGGAATAATAGTGGTTTTTTCATTTTATGTGGGTTGTTAGGGGTTTATCTGCAGGGTAACAGGGGAACGTTACTGCTAAAATAAGAGAAGTTTAGCACTAAACTACAGCGAATCTCTAATAATTTAAATTTATTAGAAATGGGCGTATCTAAGAATCCGACATGAGAGGCGGCAAGCCGCGGGAAATCGGACGCGATAGCTATCGGGTTTACTGGTGCAAACGAGGATTTTTCGCGGCGGGGCCTTCGAAGTTATGTGGAGATAATTCGAGATGTCCTATACGTATTTTTCGCCCTTCTTAACTTTAACATCGTGAACAAAGGTGCGGATCAGCTGCTCGTCCTCTTTTTTACATACAAGCAGAACCCCTTCGCTTTCAACCACAATATAACCTTCCAGCCCCTGTAATACTACCAGCTTGTCTTTTGGCACCTGTACAATACAATCTGAACAGTTGTAGGTAATGATGTTTTTTCCCACAAGAGCATTGCCATTTTCGTCGTGGTCAATATGCGTATAGAGGCTGCCCCAGGTTCCCAGGTCGCTCCACCCGAAAATACTTGAGCGCACGTAAACGTTTGTGGCCTTTTCCATTACGCTGTAATCTATTGAAATGTTCTTGCAGGTAGCGTAGGCTCTTTCGATATATTCTTTTTCTCGACCGGTATTATAGTAGTCGTAACCCTCTCTGAAAAGGTTGGCAAGCTCCGGATCGTGTGTTTCAAGGGCTGATAGAATACTTTTTGTACTCCACACAAATATTCCTGAATTCCATAAAAAGTCACCACTCTCCATAAAAAACTGCGCCATTTCATGGTTAGGTTTTTCAGTAAAGGTCTTTACCTTATTGATCCTTTTGTCGGTTTCGTCAACGTCGCTGTCAATAAACTGAATGTATCCATAACCGGTGTCGGGCCGGGTGGGTTTTATACCCAGCGTTATAAGGCAATCGTGTTTGGCAGCTTTTTCAAAACAGGAGGTAATGCCTTTTACAAAGGTCTCTTCGTTTTTTACCAGGTGATCGCTGGGAGCCACCACTGTTATGGCCTTTGGGTCGAGTTTGTGGATCTTGTACGAGGCATAAGCGATACAGGGTGCAGTATTTTTCCGCGCGGGCTCGCAAAGGATATTTTCACCGATCATTGCCGGCAGCTGTTCGCTTACCAGCGTCCTGTAGTTGTGGCTGGTAACCACAAAGATGTTTTCTTTAGGGCAGATCTTAACCATCCGGTTATAAGTTTGCTGCAACAACGTTTCGCCATTGCCAAGTACATCAAGAAATTGCTTGGGATGCTGAGTAGTGCTCATTGGCCAGAACCTGGTGCCAACACCGCCCGCCATTATAACCGCATAATAATGCTTCATAAATACGGGGGTAAAAATAAGAAAATTGGCTGGATTGCTCTGATGAAACAGCACCTGCGGAAATAATTGTTTTTAAGGCTTTTCAGGCCTTTGTAATGCGCATTAAAAGGCATGTTGACCCAACCTGCAACTCTCGTGCCCTTCCTAAAAGTACGAAACGGATTACGTTAACGCATAACCAATATACGCTTTCTTCCCTTTACTTCGTTTTCTACAGCCAACTCAATAAAATAAATGCCTGTCTCCAGGTCTCTGACATCAATTTTTGCAGCGCCATCCCTGAACAAGACCTCCTCTTCTCTCACCTGCATTCCCAGATGGTTAAAGAAACGAAGTGTAGGGATAGTTGTATTTACTTTATGCTCTGAAAGTCTGATCTCCAGAATTTCATCCGCCGGATTTGGAAAAACAGCAAATCTAAAACCCGAACTAAAAGACCTGGAACCCGGAATGCCAACGTAATCAACATACACGGTAACCGTATCCCACTTCACCCCGCTGCACCAGAGTTGCTGCCGCACCACATACTTGGATGTGACAGTGGGTTTTACCCATAAGCCGGCAGCAGCGGTATCAATGGGAGTTGACGTATTTGGCAATAAATACCAACTGCAAACTTCATCAGCAGCAAAATCGCGGGGGCTGCCTATGTAAACACTGTCGCCAGATATGATGGTCTTATCAGGGCCGGCGTAGGCCGGCGCATCAAGCTCAAAAACGCTGACATCGTCTATATAAAGATCAGTACCTTTATGTGGCAAATATGTTGGATTTATTATTAAAGTATTAGTTGCCGCATTACTTTTGAAATTACCAAGTACCATAAATTTTTCGACACCGGTTGCAACAAACGTTCCAGAAATTGCAGTCCAATTTAAGGTATCAACAATAATGCTACCTGTTGTATTTTGTATCTGCGCATTCAAGTACGAAATAGGAATGGAGTGATACTTGATCGTATCTAATGTGCTGTCAGAAAAATATGCGCCATAAGCATCGATACCTACTACGCAATTATTTGTGTTAACGATGTAATATTTAGCGCAGTACAGAATATTTGGTTTAAGCGTCTGTTTTAGACGGTTCTTTGGATAGCCCCTGTTATTAGTATAGGTACAGGAGGAGTAATCGCAATAAAAGGAGGACGCAATAAGTTTACGACCTGATCTGGGATACTGAAATCCTGTACTCATATACGGTAGATTAGAAAGAGGAGGGTCAAGACTGCAATAGTTAAAATAGTATGAACTGGGAATCGAATCAATAGGTCCCCAGCTTCTTGGTGTTGCATTGTATGGCGGGGTTTCACAGTTGACGCAGTCTTCAAAACTCCCATTGCTAACATAATTGATTAGTTGTGCATTTATACTTTGTACTGACACAAGAATCCATGCGCTTATACTCAAAAGTTTTTCCATGGCACACTAATGTTGTATGATAAGCTTTCTAAAACTTCTATCTCCACTATCGCTGACCACTTCGATGAAATATATCCCGGCAGGAATATTCAATTTATCAATGGAAGTTTCATAGTTCCTGACTATCGCTGCACTTTCATAGACGATTCGACCGCTCACATCCATAATGCGCACGTTTAATTGTTCTGAAGTTCGATTTGTTCTTAGGATGACGTAATTAAAAGCAGGACTAGGGAATATTTTAAGTTCCCAGTTCCCTTTATCAGTAGGTTCAGGAAGACTATGATTTCTCTTTCTGAAACCTGCATCAGTTTCACAATCAAAAAACCCGTAAAAAGGCTTATTACCCAGCATATTCAATAGAGCTCTCGCCTGGTACACACAGGCACCATCGGTGGTCGGACATAAACTGGCAAGTTCAAACAAGGCCGTACTATCTTCGCTTGAGAACTCAAAATCTTCGTCTGCATAATGTATGTACAGCCCGTAGTAGGATTTATAATTTTCTTCAACGGCATTTACAGGGCTGATATCATTGATCAGGGATTGCGCTGCACTGAGTTCTCCCGCACTTAGGTTCTCTTCGATCTGCATGAATAATTCGGCGTTACCCAGGTCTATGTTATCAAACCAGGTCTCAAGATCGGTACCCGCCCCTCTGATACCGGGATTGAGATAAAGCATGCGATACAGGGTGGTATTGGCGATGTAAAAATCATTTGGATTCTCGTATTCTTCTTCTTGCGGCAATGGTAATACAATTTGGTTCGGCCCTCCTCCGCAGACATAGGCCCCAGTGGCTGTTAAGGTACCCCCAAAGGCGTTAAACCAATTGGGCTGGGCCACAGAACCACCATAATTTGGTGGTTCATAAGGAAGGCCCGATTGTACGTAAAGTGGCGAAGAAAGAGCAGTGGAGCCCTGACCCACAAAGGTGCCAAAAGTCGCCGCCGGCCAGCTCCCATTCCATTCATTATCACTCGGCGCCACGCTTGAGCCTTGTACGCCAATCACCCCCGCATCGCGTAACTCCATGCCGATATCAAGGTCCTCCATTTTGTTTCCTCTCCAGTAAGTGCCCGGGTTAGGACCACTGAATACAAAACCCTTCATGGCATCTTTTAAAATGTTGCAGGTGATGCGCGGCGAAGTGGGCCCAGCGTTCATGCTGGCGAATAATAAGGTGCCCAGTGTGTTGCCTGGATTAACTGAGCTGATAGTATTGTCCTCCACCACATTATTACAACAACTGCTGCTGGTACCGATGGTATTCACCAACTCTATTCCCCTTTGCCCGGCATTGAACTGGTTGTCGGTAGCCTGCGATATAGATTTGTTGGAGTTCATCAATGCGCAATCAAAAGGCGTTTTCTTCCTGCCACTTCGTCGCCGGAAACCAATTCAATATAATAAATTCCTGGGAGAAAGTCACCAACATCCACTGACGCGGCCTGGCTCCTCAATATCAGATCTTCCTCCCTCACCAACATGCCCAATCCGTCAAAGAATCTCAATCTGAAAGCGCCCCCGTTCGTGACACCTTCACGCAATTTTATCGCTATTTGCTTGTCTGCGGGGCATGGAAACAATTCAAATCCAGTGTTATCATTCAATTCATCAATCCCAACATAATCTACGTAGACAGTAACAGTATCCCACTTCACTGAATTACATTCAAGTTCCTGTCTGATCACATAAGTTGTCGTCACCAGCGGTTTTACCCACAAGCCGGCAACAGTATCTATCAGTGTCATCCCCGGTAAGCTGTACCAGACACAATGCTTATCAATTGCAAAATCCGGCTCGCTGCCGACAAACGCGCTGTCTCCCGCAAGAATAAATTTGTCAGGCCCGGCATAGGCAGGAGCGTTAACTTCAAAACATGAAACATCGTCAATACAGATATCGCTTGTAATAGTAGTTGAGTACGTTGGGTTAATCAATATTGTATTTGTTGCCGCATCAGATTTAAAGTTACCCAATACCAGATACTTTTCTGAGCCGTCAGCGACAAAAGTTCCGGTAATGGCAATCCAGTTTAAAGTATCAGTAATAATATTTCCGGCAGGATTTTCAATTTGAGGGCTTAAATAGGACAACGCTACATTGCAATATTTGATTGTATCCAGCGTTTCATTTGCGAAATACATTCCAAACCCGTCGACAGCGTAAGGGTTTGAATTGGTATTAACAATATGGTATTTTGCACAATAAGTTACATTTGATTTTAGCTTTATTTTTAAGCGATTCCGCGGATAACCGCGATAATTAAAAAATTGGCTAACGATATAGTTTTTCCCGCTTTTGGGATACTGGAATCCAAGAGCATAAGGCCCATTAGCAATTTCCGGAATAAGAGTTACTAAATAATCGGCAGGTTTATTTGTATCGATCGGCTGCCAGTAATTTACAACATTGTATTTTGACGTTGCAGAGAACGAATTTAAACTCTCAAAGCTGCCATTACTTACATAATTAATCGTTTGGGCATTTGTGAAGTAACTAAAGGCACAGATAATTAAAATTGATATCCACAAGCTATTTTTACTTCTGAATAAGTATTTTTGAGATCGACTGCCCATCAGCGCAATTTAAAGTGAGTAGATACATACCGGCTGGCGATGGTGTTCACCAATTCAATTCCCCTTTGCCCGGCGTTGAACTGGCTGTCGGTAGCCTGCGATATAGATTTGTTGGAGATCATCAATGTGCAAGCAAAAGGCGTTTTCTTCCTACCACTTCGTCACAGAAGACCAATTCAATAAAATAAATACCCGTCTCCAGGTCTCTGACATCAATTTTTGCAGCGCCATCCCTGAACAAGACCTCCTCTTCTCTCACCTGCATTCCCAGGTGGTTAAAGAAACGAAGTGTAGGGATAGTTGTATTTACTTTATGCTCTGAAAGTCTGATCTCCAGAATTTCATCTGCCGGATTTGGAAAAACTTCAAATCCAAAACCCGAACTAAAAGACCTGGAACCCGGAATGCCAACGTAATCAACATACACGGTAACTGTATCCCACTTCACCCCGCTGCACCAAAGCTGCTGCCTCACCACATAAGTGGATGTGACAGTGGGTTTTACCCACAAGCCAGCCGCAGCGGTGTCAATGGGAGTTGACATATCCGGCAATAGATACCATCTGCAAACTTCATCTGAAGCGAAATCACGCGGACTACCTATATAAACACTGTCGCCTGATAAAATAACCGTATCAGGACCGGCGTAGGCAGCGGCCTCGAGCTCAAAGACGCTGACATCGTCGTAAAGCACTTCTGTAATTATGGTAGGTAAAAAAGTAGGATTTATTACGATTGAGTGTGTTGCTTGATCACTATTAAAATTACCAAGTAACATGTACTTTTCGATACCTAATGCTGTGAACGTGCCTGTAATAGAAACCCAATTCAAGGTGTCCGTGATGAAATTAAATGCTTGATTCTCGACTTGAGGAGTTAAATAGGTGATCGGGCTATTGCATTGAGAAATCGTGTCTGTGCTCTGATCGCTAAAAAATGCACCAACTGCATCAACACCATAAGTAGAATTGTTGGTTACATTAATGAAAAAACTAACACAATACGTTATACCAGGTTTCAGTTGCATCCTAAGTATGTTTCTAGGGTATCCTCTGATTGTATTAGTAGAGTTGCTAATTGCTAGTAATGTACTTAATAGAAAATTGTTGCCGGTACGCGGCCACTGATAAGTAAAGGAACTAAGTGGGACCTGATTGCTAGGAGGCAAAGCACTTACTAACATTCCATACCATTTAGTAGAATCAATACCGTTCCAGTATTTGGCGTTTAAAACAGGGAAATAATTTGGACAATTGCCACATACCTCGAAACTACCGTTATTCACGTAATTAATTAACTGCGCTTTTCCATTTAAGAAAATGATCACACTAAAGGTTATAATGCATAGCTTCTTCATCCTGATCACCTCTGAACCACAAGCTTTTTCACAGCCCGCTCAGCTATGCGGCTTGTCATTTCCACAGTGTAGATGCCTGGCAGAACTGATAGTTCTACTTGCACTTTGTAATCTGTCGTCAAGACCGAATTGGTGTAAACCAGCCTGCCAGAAACGTCTCTGATCCTGATTTCTATCTTTTCAGCCGGACGGTTTGTTTTAATCGTTATGCTATTGTATGCCGGGTTAGGAAATAGCCTGACCTGCCAACGTTCAAGATCAGATGCCTGTGGAATTTCGGGCTGTCGTTTTCTGGCCCCAGGATCTTCTATGCAATCTGAGAATCCATAAAAAGGCTGTTTACCCAACAACTGCAACAATGCCCTGGCCTGATATATGCAGGCACCATCTTTAGTTGGACACTTGCCGGCCAGCTCAAACAACGCTGTACTATCCTCACTTGAGAATTCAACATCTTCATCTGCAAAATGTATGTATAGCCCGTAGTAGGTTTTGTAATTTTCTTCAACTGCATTTACAGGGCTGATGTCATTGATCAGGGATTGTGCTGTACTGAGTTCTCCAGCACTTAGGTTCTGTTCTATCTGCATGAATAATTCGGCGTTACCCAGGTCTATGTTATCAAACCAGTTCTCAAGATCGGTACCAGCCCTTCTGAGACCGGGATTCAGGTAAAGCATGCGGTACAGGGTAGTATTGGCGATGTAAAATTCGTTTGGATTGTGGTATTCTTCCTCTTGTGGCAGTGGTAAAACAATCTGATTCGGCCCACCCCCGCATGTATAGACGCCGCTGTTTGAAAGCTGAAGGTTGCCGGGATTTGTATATGAGAATGTCGGAAACTGCCCTGTATTGTTAGGAGGGAAATATGGAATAGCAGCCGTTCGAACCCACAATTTCGAATTCAATGCATTAGTTGAAATCCCTTCCGTCCAAGTCCCATAAGTCCCCGCCGGCCAGGCCCCGTTCCACTCATTATCACTCGGTGCCACACTCGAGCCTTGTACGCCAATCACCCCAGCGTCGCGCAGCTCCATACCTGTGCCCAGGTCTTCCATTTTATTGCCCCGCCAGTAAGTGCCAGGGTTAGGCCCGCTGAAAACAAAACCCTTCATGGCATCTTTCAAAATATTGCAGGTAATACGCGGCGAAGTGGGGCCGGCGTTCATGCTGGCATACAAAAGCGCGCCAAGGGTGTTGCCGGGATTAACTGAGCTGATAGTATTGTCCTCAACCACATTGTTGCAGCAACTGCTGCTGGTACCGATGGTATTCACCAACTCAATTCCCCTTTGCCCGGCGTTGAACTGGCTGTCGGTAGCCTGGGTTATTGAATTGTTTCTTATCGCCACCGGAAAACCCGCCATACCGTTCACAGATATGCCCCTGAAAACCCTGTCAAGGTGGTTATCTTCAATTTCCAGGCTGCTGCTCGCAACCGCTGAAAAGGTATTTGACAGTGGTACTGCCACCGAAATGCCAATATTCGAGTAGCCGCTGGTGTAGGTAACTCCGGCCGGTTCGGGGCTAATGGTATTGTGCTTTATAGTAAGTGCGCCGGCGTCAATTCCGTAGGCTGCGGTTCCCAACATTGTAGAGAAAGGGTAAGGCGCAAGTCCCATACTAATTCCTACATTAATATTGCTGATCTCGTTTTGTATTATGTTATATCTAAATCGATTAGTATTCAGCGAAATGGCACTCTGGCCCGGCATAAGGTTGTTAAGTCCAAACCAGCTGGCGAAAAACGTACTCCCCATAGTCCAGCCGCCTTGTGTGCTTCTGAAAATGGCGTGTTCAATTTCTATCGAATAAGTATTTTGGGCGAAGATGGAATGATGACAATCCCAGAAACGATTCCCCAGCTCTGCACTACTTGCTTTTGCATTAAGCATCGTATTTACTGTGTTGGTTGAAAGATGGTGAATTGCAACCGCTCCCACAGGATAATAGGTAACTAGGAAGGTGCCCCCTGGAGTTGTAGGCACATAATATCGCTGAGTATTCTGAAAAACATTGTTTTCGACTTTTAAATTGGAATTTTCCGCAATGATAAAATTTTCGTGACCATCAAACAGATTGAATTTAGCCGCAACAGAGGCTGAACCAACAGACACCCCATAATAATTGCCGTTTGTGTAATGTGCTACATTTAAAAGGTCGATCGCCCTCCTCGAAAAATAATTTCCATAGGGCGATTTTAGTTTTGTCAAAGCCGCTCCCTGGAGGGTATAAGGTGCTACAATGCCGGTTGTGGGATTTGTAGCGCTCCGTAGTCCACCTCCTGTGGTTGATACAAGTGGCCACTGCGTGGAAGTAAATGTAAACTGGCGACTGCTGAACACGCATTCCTGAAGGTCAAGAGGACTAGCGAAGTTATTGTTGTTGCCATCGTAATTCGTGATTCTTATTGAGGTGTGATTCCGGTTAAAAGTGGTTTGTTTTATGTCCAGGATTGTGCCAACGGAAGTTGTAAACTGATCGCTGGCATCAATTGCGGTGAGCGCATCTTCAAATAAATTATCTTTTAACGAGCCCCCCATCGTCATACGGCCTCCGTCTTTCACAACTATACCTGGCCACATATAATCACCGCAGGCAAACAAGTGTGCATCGACGATATTTAAGACCGCACCACTCGCTATGGTTATCGAAGCATTGCTGGTAAAACGGAATTCGCCGTCCATAAAAAGAGTTGCCCCAGGTTCAATGGTGAACGAAGAACCAACAAGTAGTGGACCGGATATTGGTGTTGCCTGGGTGAATGAAGTAACGGTTAAGGCATTAACTGTAGAACTGTTGCAGCAGTTTGTTACGGCATTCACGGCAAGTGTGGCCGTTGCAGGACAAACGCTATAAGAATCAAAGACATTAACGGTATAAATTGTGGGGCTAGAGGGATTCACCGTTTGATTAGCACCTATTAGTGAACCGGGTTCCCACAGATATGAATAAGGTCCTATTGTATTTGATGCATTTAATGAAAGTGAACCAGTAGCGCAGGACACCGTACTGGTGAAGCCGGCTCCACCAATTTGCACTAGCGGCGACTCCGGCACGGTGTATGCTCCGATAGATGCTGTAGGCATAAAGGCACTGCACAAGTTCGACCCCGCAGGACTAAAGGCTAACAAAGATACACTACCCAGCGGTACACTGGTAATAGTTGATACTGGGGCGTAGTTCAAATAAAAAGTTCCTCCTGTTACAGATGCGGGGGCACTAAGAAGTGTATTTAAATCAATTGTTGGAGAGCTGGTACACAACAGCGTAGATGTGAGCACTGGATAATTCGTGTTAGTAGAAATTGAAATTTTATGATATGCCTCGCCAGCACACCCACCACTTAACGTATAGCTGGAGGTTATCCAGTAATCGCCAGGCGACAAAGTGCTATTTAAATTGAAGCTATACTTACCGTTGTTAAAAGTGACAGCGCTTCCTGTAAATACAGTCAGAGCGGTGCCTGTCATGATTCCATCGAGGTCGCCGATCGGCTGGTTGCCACATAAAGTCTGACTAGGTATCACAAACTGAATGGCGGGACTTGGTACCAAGGACACATTGTCGAGAAA
>JAEZDS010000128.1 GCA_023433205.1 Bacteroidota bacterium | reverse complement strand
CCTGAAGTTTAGTCGGACAATAGTGATTGTTAATAGAAAAAGGTTGGACAAAGCTAAAGGCTCTCCGTGCCTCCGTGGTAAAGTGCTCACTGCAAACTGCCAACTGCTCCGTGATCCTCCGTGTCCTCCGTGCCTCCGTGGTAAAGTGCCCACTGCAATGCTCACTGCAAACTGCCAACTGCCTACCGCTAACTGCCCACTGCTCCCGGAACTTTCTCGCACAAAAGCTGCCCATTATCAGAGAATCTTTATATTTAAAGGCAAATTACAATCCGTGCGTCCCAGGATCTTACTTGAAAAAGACCAGTTTGATGTCACCATCAAAAGACTCTGTCACCAGCTGATAGAAGTACATCACGATTTTAGCGGCAGCGTAATTATCGGCCTGCAGCCCCGTGGCATTTTTCTTGCCAGGCGCATCCAGATTGAATTGCAGAAAATATTAAAAGTCAAAAAAATCCCCTGCGGCGATCTTGACACCACCTTTTACAGGGACGATTTCAGGAAAAAAGAACTTATTCCCAATCGAACCAGTATTGATTTTATTATTGAGGATAAAAACGTAGTGCTGGTTGACGACGTATTATACACCGGCAGAAGTATCAGAGCCGGACTCGATGCCATGCTGGCCTTCGGCAGACCTAAAGATGTTGAATTACTTGTTCTGGTTGACAGGCGTTTTTCAAGGCACGTTCCCATTCAGGCAAAATACGTAGGTATTACAATCGACTCCATTACCTCACAAAACGTAAGAGTTGACTGGAAAGAGACAGAAGGAGCCGACAAGGTCACCTTGCTGAATAAATAAGAAAGAGCATAGTGGCCGCACGCTATAAAAATTATTGTGACGCCAGGCCTCTTCAGCAAATCGCTCACCATAAATCATGACCAGCGTATATATCAGAGCAAATGAAAATTATTCGGCACCGCTCTTATACATACTAAAAATTTACGCCCGCAACAAGAACGTTGTGCTGCGATTCTGTGCCCAAAAACAGGAAGCCTCGGCCGTCTTTGATCATACTGATGCCACCTCACTGCCTGTTAACACACATTTTTTCGCAGAATTAATAACAGCCGGAAATTACCAACACCAAAATTTTTTCCGACATCAGCCGCAGATCTTTTTTCCTGAATCTCAACGTCCCGACTGGCTGGCAACAGCTTTTTATATGATCAATGCCTTTCAGGAGTATGATCATTCACCCAACTCACAAAACCAGCAAGCCGGGCGCTTCTCTTATACTGATTCTTACCAGTATAAATTCAACGTCATTGAAAAAAATCTGGTACAGGAATGTTTTGACAATTTCGAAAAAGAAAATCCGGTCTTTCGGTCCCCGCATAAAACTACAAGCCCGGCGAAGATCTTTTTATCGCACGATATGGATTCTATATACGGATCATTTCTGCAGGATGGACTCTGGGCTTTAAAGCGGGGAAGAATTGATGTGATCCTGAGGCTTGTCTTTAATGAAATAACAGGCAATCCACACTGGAAAAATGCCGACCAGATCGTTAAACTTCATTCACGTCACGATCTTGTAAGTACCTTTTTCTGGCTGGCCACTAAAAAACGAGGAGTGAATGGGGTAAAAAATGCCGACTATAATATCCGTAACCTGGAAACAGTGCTGGAAAAAACTGGTAGTAATGGCCTGCACAAAAGCGCCGCCGGGTTTTCTTTCAGTGAAGAGCTTAAAATGCTTCCTTTCAGGGCAAGGAGCAACCGCTATCACTTTCTCAGATTCACCTTGCCACAAGCCTGGAGTGAAATTCAGGATGCCGGTCTGAAAATGGATGCCAGCCTTGGATTCGCTGAAAGGTATGGGTTCAGGAACAATTACGGGCAACCATTCAGACCTTACAATCTTGCCGAAAAAAAACCATACGATTTTGTGGAGGTGCCGCTAAATATTATGGACGGCACCATGAGCCGTTACATGAAAGTGCCGCTGAAAAAAACTGCTGAACACGTCATCAACTTTATTGAAAAAAACAGGGTCAATACCCTTATCTCAATTTTGTGGCATAATACCTATTTTACAGATTACAAATACGGAGGTTATTTAGAAGAATATAAAAAGATACTTTTATACCTGAATGAAACCGGTTTAGGCAGTGTATCGCCTGACGAAATTGTTAATGACTATCTGAATGATTAAAAAACAGGTGGAGGTCGCGCTCTTACAGGAAAAAGACATTGATGAATTGCTTGTTTTTTACAACAGGCTTTATAATGAGAACCGTACCAGGGAAAAATTTACCTGGGAATTTTTTAATGCCCCTGCCGGCAAAGCCTTGTATGTAATTGCACGCGACGGTGAAACGGGCAGTATAATCGGCAGCCAGTGTGCCATTCCCATTGAACTTGTTACCGCAGAAGGCACTGTAGTATTAACGGCCAAGAGTGAAGATACTCTGGTGGATCCGAACTACAGAGGGCAGAATATTTTCGAAAAAATGTACCAGCTGCTCTTCGATATCTGCCGTCAGCAGGGCATAAAATATCTTTGGGGATTTACCTCCGCCAAAAAACCATTCCTTAAACTCGGATTCGAAATTCCCTTTGATCACAGCCAGTCATTGCTGGTGACAAATGTTTTTGAGGCTTATCGTTATCTCAGCACCCTTAATCCCGGCAATAAGCTGCCGGAAAAACTGAAGATCCTGTCGCTCTGTTTTTTTTCAGCACTGCGCGCCCTGAAAATACAACAGGCAAAACTGCCAAAACACTTCAGCGTAAATCTCTCTGACAAAAACGATTTTTATTACGACAACGAAAAAACGATGCCTGGAACTGCGGGTTTCCGTATCAGGCAACATGCAGCATACATGGACTGGCGCATCGCAAAGAATCCATATCATAAAGAGATCTTCAGTATTAATTTTTCAGAGGGGGAAAAGGCAAAAGCCAGTCTGGTTTTTAATCACCATAAAAACGGCGCCTGGTATCTGATAAACGATAATTACCACGAACAGTTTTCCTTAAAACAAAAAACTGTATTACACCGCATAGCATTAAAACAACTGTGCAGTCGTAAAAAAGTGAGTCTGATCAGGACCTGGGATTTTTCGCACAACAGTTTTGGTTGTGAGGAAATAGCCTTAAGAAAAAAGGCAGGATATATTCATCTTGAAAAAGGAATCTCATTTGTCTGGAAAAAGCTGGATGAAACTGCTCCACTAAATCCCGCAGACTTTAACCTCTCGCGGCTGGCTAGTCAGGGAACGATCTGAATCCGGCTAAAGAAGCCAGGAACAAAAAGTTCTCCCCAATTAAAAAATTAAAGTTACTTTTAGCTTTTGAAATAAGTCTTTTCAAAAATAAATGAGTCATCTAAGCGTCAACCATCTTCTGGGAATAAAACAACTGAACCGGAACGACATTGACCTTATTCTTACTACTGCCAAAAACTTTAAAGAGGTAATTAACCGGCCCATTAAAAAGGTGCCTACACTGCGTGACCTCACAGTTGCCAATCTTTTTTTTGAGAATTCAACCCGTACCCGACTTTCTTTTGAACTGGCCCAGAAAAGGCTTAGCGCCGATGTGATCAACTTTTCGGCCTCCAATAGTTCTGTAAAAAAAGGCGAGACTCTGGTTGACACTGTCAACAATATTCTGGCAATGAAGGTCGATATGATAGTGATGCGGCATTCCAGTCCGGGTTCGGCAATCTTTCTTTCTAAAAGAGTAAATGCACGGATCATCAATGCCGGCGACGGAGCACACGAACACCCGACCCAGGCGCTGCTCGATGCCTTTTCGATGCAGGAAAAACTTGGCGATCTTAAAGGAAAAAAGGTTGTAATAGTAGGTGACATCCTGCACAGCAGAGTGGCATTATCAAATATCTTCTGTCTGCAGAAACTCGGCGCTCAGGTAAAAGTCTGCGGACCGCTAACGCTTATTCCCAAGTTCATCACATCTCTGGGAGTAACGGTTGAAACCGATCTGCGTAAAGCCCTTGAATGGTGCGACGTTGCCAACATGCTGCGAATCCAGCTTGAAAGGCAGGACATACGGTATTTCCCTTCACTGAGAGAATACACCATGCTTTACGGCTTAGACAGGGAGTTACTTGATAGTCTTTCAAAAAAGATCATAGTGATGCACCCCGGCCCTATTAACCGGGGAGTTGAGATCACCAGCGATGTGGCCGACAGCAAACAATCTATAATCCTTGAGCAGGTTGAAAACGGTGTAGCAGTACGTATGGCGGTAATGTTCCTGCTGGCAGGCAGGCAGGCCAATTAAAGCCCGCCCAGCATCAGATTACAGCCACGCACATCGCTGTTGTCAAATCTTCCCATCAATTCAAGTTTTCCATTTTCGTGTAGACGACCCAGGTCTTGCGTGGCAATAAAGGCACAGCTATTGATGTTTGCCAGATCAATCACATTTATTCCACCTGTGCGGCTATCCTCCCGGTATTTAAGCGGATCATCGGTTTCTCTTATCAGAAAACGCATCCACGGCGGACCTTCAAAAAGTCCGTCTCCCCTGCTATAGGCCTGGCTTAGTAACTCGGTCATGCCATATTCGCTATGTATAGAATCAACGCCCAGACCTTTTTTCAGTGTTTCGTGTAACTCAGGTTTCAGCATTTCTCTGCGCGTACCTTTCATACCACCTGTTTCCATCACAATAAAATTTGGGCCCAGCTGAGGATCGAGTTCACAGAGGTCCAGCAACGCATACGAAACCCCAATCAGCAATACTTTCTGACCCTTAACTTTTAGTTTCCTTATCTTTTCAAGTAAATTCTGCTGGTCACGCAGGTAAAAACCAGCATCGGGATGTTTCGAAACTTCGATCAGCTTCTGCACCATATAAACCAGCGAAGAAGTTTTCCTTTCAAGGTACCCCGGAAGCAGGGCCAGGATACAATACTGCGCGGGATCACCATAAAAAATCTCAAAGGTCTTAAAAAAGCTTGTCTCATACAGTTCAGGGTCGGTCACTATATGTTTGGCGGTAACTGAACCTGTTGTTCCACTGCTGGTAAAAAGAATGGTTTTTTCACTTTCAGGTGCCGACAACACCCTGTGTTCTTTAAAGAACGTTATCGGCAGAAAGGGGATGTCGCTAAGTTTTTTTACCTGAGAAGGTCCACGCCTCAGATGCGTACACCATTGCCGGTAAAGCACGTTTCGGGTGAACTGCTGCCGGTACACCAGCAAGGCATGTTCCTCAAAGTCAGTCTCTGAATTGATCTCAAATATTGTATTTTCTATTTTTAACAAGTGGTTATTGTTAGTTTCAACCGTAAATTTTGTAAATTTAAGATTGATTGTTTTATGCGCGGCATCCTCACAGTAATAGTATTAAGTATTGTCTTTTTTTCCTGTAAAAAGCAGGAAGAATTTGATGTGGTTCCCAATATCCGCTTCGTAGATTTTCTTAACCCGCATAAGTCTGCATTCACCGGCAGCGACACAGCCACCATGGTATTATCATTTGAAGATGGTGATGGCGATCTGTTTGTTGACAATTACAGCGAAGGCCCCAATCTGGTTTTTACCACCCAGTACTACAACAAAAACTCCCAAAGTTACGATTCAGAAGAATTCAGTAATGCCACCACGGTAAAACAACCCGGTGATGGCAGCTACAAAGGAAGATCTATCAGGGGTGAGATCAGGGTTCCCATGACTTCCTTCCGCTCCGACAATAGCAGGAAAATACTGCGATTTGAGGGTTTTATGGTTGACCTGGCCGGCAACAAATCAAACGTTTTTACTTCTCCAACATACACGCTTACCTTTTAGCGAGGATTTCTCTTCCTGAAAACAGAAAATTGCGTAATTTTAACTGTGTTTTGTATGCGTGTTTTACCGGCCATAATAGTACTGAGCATTGCTTATGCCTGCGCCAAACCAAAAACTAAAGATCCGGTGCCGCATATTGAGTTTCTCGATTTTATTGACCCCAGAAAATCAGTTTTTACGGGCAGCGACACTGCCACCATGCATCTTTCTTATGAAGACGGAGATGGCGATCTTTTCGTAAATAATTACAGCGACGGTCCCAACATGGTTTTCACTACTTATTATTACAACGAAAAAACCAAAAGCTTCGAGGCGGAGTTCAGTCCCGCAATTAATGACACAATCAGGAACAGTACCACTATCAAACAGCCTGACAATGGTTATTACAAAGGCAAATCGATCCGGGGCGAAATTTTTGTTCCCCTCACCTCTTTCCGAAGTGACAATACCAAAAAGGTGCTCAAATTCGCAGGTTTTATACAAGACATGGCTGGAAACAAATCAAACACCTTTTCCTCGCCTTCATATACGCTCAACTTTTAGACTGGTTGCCTGCTTTTAGGACCTCAGTCATTTTTTCGGCAATAGCCTTGCTCATTTTGTAATTACTTTCATGGGTCCAGCCGGCAATATGAGGACTAAGGATTACGTTATCAGAACCGATCAAATACTGCAGAGGTTCTGGGCTTGTATCAAGTTTCTCGAACGATACTGCCTCATATTCCAGCACATCGAGACAGGCGCCCAGAACTTTTCCATTTTTAAGCCCCGACACCAGATCGGTTGTATTCAGGCAGGGTCCGCGTGAAGTATTGATCACGTAGATATTTTTTTTGAAAGCAGATAGAAATTCAGCGTTTACAAAATAGCGTGTCTCCTCATTTAAGGGGAGGTGCAGGCTCAAAACATCGGCTTCCGCATGGATCTCAGCCAGTGATGTTTCCTTTACATATGGAGGAGCGTAACCACTTTTGTATTTGTCGTAAACCAGGATGCGGCAGTCCATGCCGCTCAGTTTTTTCGCGAAAGCACTGCCGGTATTTCCAAAACCAATGATGCCCACTGTTTTACCCTTAAGTTCAACGCCCCTGTTACCCGCGCGGACCCAGATTCCTTTACGTACTTCCGTGTCAGCAATTTTAAGGCGGTTGAACAGCATTAATAACATTCCAAGCGCGTGTTCGCCCACAGCATCGCGATTGCCCTCAGGAGCGCAAACACAAACTATGTTGTTTTTAGCGGCATAGGCGAGGTCGATATTCTCCATGCCTGCCCCTACCCTGCCTATACAGCGTAAACGTTCACATTTTTGCAGGATCTCTTTTGTAAGTTTAAATCTGCTTCTGATCACCAGCCCTTCATACCGCGGTAAGATCTCAAGGAGCTCATCAACAGGCCGATCCCAAAACAGATCACACTCAAAACCCTCCTTTAAAAGCGTTTCATGTAAAATTGCATGATTGACATCGGCGAACAATATTTTCATAGTGCGAATAAAATGATAACATTTCACTAAAATCAACCTTAAGGATTAAATAATTGAAAATGAAACTGATCAAAAAGTTAACAAAGACCTAACAGCGAAGGTGTTTACAAGTGAATTTTCTGATTATGAACAGCGTCCGCAGCGTGGAACACCCGCTGTTTATGAACTGTGTAACGGTGAGAACTTCTTATACACAATTTATGAGTAGAATCAAGGTTTTGTAAATTTATTATGAGGTGATTTAATTGCACATTTGCTGTCCCTCACACAAACAATGAACCACGACAATCAAAACAAAACACGAAAACGTCTTATCACTCCATCACCTCTTGCCCCCGCCGGAGAAATCGGCAAATTACCACCTCAGGCAGTTGACCTTGAAGAAGCCGTACTGGGAGCAATGTTACTCGAGCGCGAGGCACTAAGCACCGTAATTGATATTTTAAGTCCTGAAGCTTTTTATAAAGAACAGAATGGCCGCGTTTTTCAGGCCATGATCTCTTTGTTTAACCGTTCTGAACCGGTTGACATATTAACCGTAACGCAGGAGCTCAAAAGAACCGGAGAACTTGAGTTTACCGGAGGCGCCTACTACGTTTCGGCTTTAACCAACCGAATTGCTTCATCGGCAAACATTGAATTCCACGCCCGTATAGTAGCACAAAAATACCTGCAGCGCGAACTTATCCGTTTAAGCACTGAAACCATCAAGTCGGCATACGAGGAAAGCACCGATGTTTTTGAGTTGCTTGATGAGACCACAAAAAACATTTTCGAGATCCTCGATTCCAACGTGCGCAAACAGCACGATAAAATGAGCTCGCTGATTGCCAAAGCCATTACAGAAATTGAGACCGCGGCCAATCAGAAAGACGGCCTGCTTGGTGTACCAAGTGGTTTTACCGCCATGGATCGTATTACAGGCGGCTGGCAAAAATCTGACCTGCTTATACTTGCCGCCCGTCCTGGTATGGGTAAAACCGCTTTTGTGGTTTCAATGGCCAAAAATGCGGCTGTAGAATTTAATAAACCTGTGGCGATTTTCAGTCTTGAGATGAGCAGCCTTCAGCTTGTAAAACGTCTTATCTCAAGTGAAACAGAAATTTCGCAGGACAAGATCCTGAAAGGCAACCTGGATAACCACGAATTTGTTCAGCTGAACGAGCGAATTAAAAAGCTTGCTGTGGCGCCTTTGTATATAGATGATACACCCGCTCTGTCTATTTTCGAATTGCGGGCCAAAGCAAGGCGTTTAAAGGAAAATCAGAAAGTTGAACTTATCATCATCGACTACCTTCAGCTAATGAGTGGTGGCAACGACGGCAGAGGAAACCGCGAACAGGAGATAAGCCAGATCTCGCGCGGGTTAAAAAGTCTGGCCAAGGAACTTGAAATCCCAATTATCGCACTTTCGCAGTTAAGCCGTCAGGTTGAGAATCGTCCCGGAGGCAGTAAACGTCCTCAGCTGAGCGACCTTCGTGAATCTGGTGCTATTGAGCAGGATGCAGACATGGTAATGTTCATTTACCGTCCTGAATATTATGGCATGGAGGTTGATGAAAACAATGAGCCTACCCGTGGCCGCGCTGAGGTGATCATCGCCAAAAACAGGCATGGCGCGCTCGAAACCGTTAAACTTCGTTTTATTGGTCAATACGCAAAATTTGCCGATCTTGATTATACCGAAGGACAGGATCAGTTTTTTGGTGGCGCTGCGCCAATGCCGCAGAACGATGACTTTCTTCAGTCAGGCACAAAAACAGTTGCTTCCAAAAACTGGGATAAACCAGATGTGGGGCCTGATCTGAAGAAAAATGATATTGATGATTACGAGCCGCCTTTTTAGGGAAGAGTAATTGTGATGTATTGTGTTCTTGCTTAGGGGTTTCATTTGCTAACACATAGAAAACATAGCGGTTTAGGCAACTTAGTTCTTTATAATAGTCTAACCTGCTCTGGTTTTTTATCACTCTTAATTTCAAGGTGAATTATATTGGGAGCTATTTGTATTCCTTTTGAAGACCTTCGTTTGCTAACACATAGAAAACTTAGCAGTTTAGGCAATATAGTTTTTTTTCTATGTGCCTTCTATGTTTACAATGATTCTATGTGGTTAATTAAAACCCTCTTACCCACCATAAAAAAAAGACCCTCTTTTCAGAAGGCCTTTTTGTTTTATTAAAAAGGAAAATCTAGTTACCCAGTATCACAACACTTCTTTGTGCGCCTGATGAACTGCATTTTAAAATATAATGACCAGGTGCAAGCTCTGTTAAGTTCACAGTATTTGTGCCTGCAGCGATCTTCTGCTTCACTACCTGCCTGCCTGTAACATCAACTATTATCAAGTCCTGAGCCACAGCTGATTCCACTTTAAACATGCCGGTGCCCGGATTAGGATAGACCTTGAATTCATCAGCCGCCTCATTCTCTGCAATTCCTGTACAAGGATTGACAATAACAAATACGCTGGCAGTTTTGGCACAGCCTTCAGCACTAAAACCAGTTACCTGATGCCAGCCGGTTGATGCCGGCACAAAAGATATGGAAGAGGTGGTAGCTGCGCTGCTTGACCAGGTGTACGAAGCCGCACCGGAGGCCGTAAGCGTTAAGCTTTCTTTGGCGCAAACCGCAGGACGATCGGCCATTACAGCAGTAGTTGGAAAAGCACTCACTGTGAGGTGGCTCGTAGCGATCTCGCTTTTACAACCGTTAGAAAGGCTAGTGCCGGTAATAGTGTATGAATAAACACCTGGTGCCGGAGAAACTTGTGGAAAAACACTTTGATAGGCGTAGGTATCGGCACCCGTTGCGCCAAAAGCAAATGTCTCCCCTTCACAAATTGTTCCGCTGTTAACCGATATGGTAGGACTAACCTGAACCACCACCGATTTACTTGATGAGTTAAGCGAGTTACAGCCTAGACTATCTGTGCCTGTAACTGTGTACGCCGTGGGTGCCATAGGCATATCAACAAAAGGTCCGGTACCGGTAAATCCTCCAGGTTCCAAAGTATAAATTGCTGCTCCTGAAACATTTATCTGAACGGTTTTACCTGAACAAACTATTGCAGATGTAACGGAGGTAAGACTTACCACCGGCGCCTGATTAACAGTAACTGCAATGGTAGAGGCCGGAGACGCTCCGCAGGTATATTCAGCAGTAACCGAGAGCACCCCCGAAGCGCCGGCAGTGTAGGTAATTGCAGTGGTAGAACTGGTACCTACCCACGAACCCGGAGCTGTCCAGCTGTATCCCAGGGCACCCGTAGCATTCTGGATCAGGTAATTTCCTGTAGTACCCTCACAGAGAACGGTGTTGCCTGAGATAGGCGAAATTGCAGGAGCGGAGTAAGGCGCAAATCGATAGGCTGTAAAATCAGCAGCACCATTGTTATTCCAAACTTTGTTTGCATTACGTCCTGGAGGTACCGCCGCAACGGAGCCGTTCGCGTTTTCAATACCCTGTGTGCTTCCGGGTGATTGAGTTTGATGGTACATTGCTGCTGTGGTATGAATTTCAATAATGTTCGACGTCTCGTAAAGCACAATCTGACCAGTGGTGATGTCTGACGAAAAATTCCAACATGGAACGTTGCTAAAGGTGATTATACACATTCGGTTTGGCGAGGTACCTACTGTGGTATAAGTGATTGTCCCCCCCGCACCAGGATCCAGATCGACCATATTTAGTGCGACCATGGCATTGGGAACGGTTGGGTCAGGTAGTAATTGGGTTGGGTGAACATATTGATCGGGCCAAACGATGGGAATAAACGAAATAAACCCATTAGAGCAGATCCAGATATCAGTATAGGTATTGCAATAAAAGTCGAAATTGAAACCGATAGGCAAAGGTCCACTGTCGCCGTCATCGGCCCATGTTCCTAAAACCGGGTTGGTGAATGTGGACACCAGATTGGTACTGCCACTTGGAAAAACTGAGTGGCTGATAGAGGAAACCGCATAATTGGAGCATGTGTATACACACTGCGCTGTGTTGTTAAGCGTTGCAAGGCAAGCAATACTTAATGTTAGTAGGAGTTTTTTCATGTTTATTGGGTCTTGGTTTAGTTAAATGTACAAAAAATACCATTCAAACATCAAAATCACCCTTTGTAAAAAAAAATCTTTATTCAGCATTTGACCTTCTGTCTCCCCCGGCAGCCATGCCAACGATCACGGTTCTTAGAATCACGTTAGTCGGGCAGGAATGCCCCGCCTTAAAACCTGTAAATTAAGGAAAATCAATTATGAGGATTGCAGTACTCCCAGACTGGCGTATGCACGCATCACCTTCTGAGCGCTAAGTTCCCAGCTTATCTGATCAAGACTTCTGAAAGCCGCCTCAACAGATTGCTGACGCAAAACGTCATCATTCAGCAATTTGATGATATAGTCGGCAGCCTTATTAATGTCCCAGAAATCAAAAGTAAGGGCGCCGCCCAATACTTCGGCCACACCACTTTGTTTGGAGATAACGCAGGGAAGGCCAAACTGCGCGGCCTCCACTGCCGACAAGCCGAATGGCTCTGACACAGAGGGCATACAGTAAACATCGCTAACCGAAAAAAGATAGCCTAATTGTTCGGTGTTCAAAAATCCTGTGAGGTGGAAACGGTTACCTATACCTTTGAAAGAACTGTCTTCGAGCGCCTTTTTGAAAAAATCGCCAACGCCGGCCATTACAAATCTCACATCAGATTGTTTCTGTAACACCCTGGCGGCGATCTCCAGAAACTTCTCCGGACCTTTTTGCCTGGTGAGGCGCCCCACAAAGATCACGGTTTTTTCAGGGTATGGTTTTTCACTGCGATAACCTTTAACGGGCCGGGTGCCATTGTGTACTACCTGCAACTTCTCTCGGGGAATCTCATAATACTGCACAATGTTGTCGGCAGTAAAATTACTCACCGGCAATATGAGATCGGCTGCCTGCATGCCTTTTTTCTCGAGCTGGTACACCCAGCCCTTGCTATCGGTTCCACCACGGTCAACTTCCAGCGAATGGATATGCACTACCAGCGGTTTCCCTGTTTTCTTTTTTATCATCATTCCGGCGATCATGGTCATCCAGTCGTGTGCATGGATAATTTCAAAATCAACAGCGTCGATATAGGCAGTAACAATCTCAGCGAAGTGCAGCACTTTTTCAATGATGTTACCACTATACAGTGATTCTATTTCGAAAGGCTCGTTGGCATCGCGGTGCAGGTAACTGCCATAGCCGGAAAAATAAGAAGCTGAATTGGCGCCTCTGACGGGGTCTGACAGTTCAGTATAATAGGGATCGAGGTCGGCCATTACCTCATGCAATTCGTAGGGAAGAAAGGTTTTGGCCTGACTGCTGCCAGGGTCAAGTTTACTTACATCTATGTGATTTACTCCTACCAGCTGAAGGTTGCGCATCCTGAAACCAGGAGAACCCTTGGGGATCACCATTGTGATCTCTGCGTGGTCTGACATAGCGGCTGCCAGATCGTGACACGCCACACCCAGGCCTCCGTTAATTACCGGCGGAAACTCCCAGCCTAACATGAGCACTTTGGGGCGATCGTTTTGCATTTTTATTTACTTATAAAAAAAATCATGCCTGAGCAGGTTATGTAAAAGCAGCTCTTTTAAAGCCTCAAAGAGCAATGTTTGCAGACTGTCTTGCGAATGGCTATCTAAACAATAGAGAATCTTTTTCCACACATTGTAAATCAGAAACCGGTTTCCAGATCTCTCACAGCGCTCACACCAAAGTGCCTGAGCAACTCTTCAACCGGTTTATAATTTTCCTTCAACAGCAATAAAATAGGTACCAGTTTGAATTTCTCATTTTTTCTCAGCTCAACAACAGCCTTAAGGTCGTGAAAGTTTTCACGGTAAGCGGCCACTATTAGGTCGGGCACTTTTGCCCCCCTGTACCAGGCCAGCTGCTCACAAAGCAAAAGGTCAAAAAGCGACTCGCGCTGAAACTCCGCTTCAGGAAAAACCGCCCGTAGATTTTGCTGAAGATTCACCAGGTCTTTTTTGTTATCTGCCGACAAGGCTATGCTCTTTATGGCCATGTTTTACATAATCAAAGATAGGGCCGGATAAGGGCAAAAAGTACATAAATAATAAAACACGGCTTTATTGCATTCAAAGGTACCCATGATCAAGCTGAAACCGGGGACATATTTGGTATAAAAGTGTTTGAGGCTCAAACACAGCTCAGCCAGCATATTCATTTGCGACCGCGCCCCGCAGCAATAACCTCTGCTTGTTCTGTGACAACAAAAACCTCCCGGGACAGCGGCCGGGGGTTACTTATGTGCTTGTCGTGGGCAAAGAGGGATTTTTTTCGAAGCCTATAAATGATCGTGGAATGATTATTTGCTTTTGCGAAGCAGAACTCACTCCGTTCGCGCTTCGCCCAACCAGGAAGCGAAAAGCCCCTCCGAAATTGATCGAAAGGGCTTTTCTTTTTTCTGGTGGTCGCGAAGGGACAAATTGTGCTTCTTCCCCTTGAATAGAGGTTTACTTGCAGTTCAATACCAGCAAGGATTCCAGAGGCTAAATCAAAAATTTATAATTTCCCTTTATTGCGCGTTTATAACACTATTTCACCCCTGGGTTCACCCCAATATGGAGAACTTTTCTCATTCAAATACAACTTTGGTCGTAACTTTAATTTCAACAGAAAAAGGAAAAATGGTTGTGAATATTAAGCTTAAAAGGCCCAATGCAAGACAGTCTGCGTTAATGGTTGAATTTATGAGGAATCGTACATCCTTTAAATTCTACACTGGGAAAACCGTTCATGTAAAGAATTGGCTGCCGTCAAAACAAATGGTAAGTGACAAAGAGGAAAATCATGAGTTGGTAAATCTTTACCTGGAAAATTGGATGCGTGAATTGAAGCGCATTATTGCTAATTTGGAAGCCAATCAGATCCGGCTTGATAAAGCGTTCATTCAAACGCAACTTGACAGAGCTTTAAAAGTAGACAAGATCGAAACCTCCAACCTCGACCAAATTAATGACTTTGCCAGTTTTATGGAATCGTGTATCGACAAGAGAAAGGCAAAAAAGAGAAATTTTCAGCGCTTAATACAATGCAAACGGCATGTGCTGGTAGGCCTGTGCCTAATTTCCCAAAAAAAGTTAAAAGAATGGAATAACCTTAGTTCCAAACAGAAGTCTGCACTCAATCTCAAAGCTGACCATAAACTTCACTTTGACGATGTAAATCTGAACTTCATACAAAAATTCCGAGACTATATGTACACGGCAAAATATAGAATCAAAACCGGAGGTAGAGACCAGGAACTGAATTACAAAGTGAATTACATTGAGAAGCAGATCATTACTGTGAAACAATTTGTCTCTATGGCCATCGAGGAAGGCTACGTTAAACCTTTTACCTGGAAAAGTGTGAAGTCAGAGAGCCGGCAGGTAGACAGTGTATATACTGATTTTAAGGAGATTCAATGCTTATACGATCACCCCCTCGAAAAAAAGAATGAGATACTTGTACGTGACAAATATGTGCTTAACTGCTTTCTTGGTTTGAGGTACAGCGATCTGAACAAACTTGAGCCGCACTTTTTCCGGAAATCTACTATTGGCAACAAAGAATTGTTGGTTTACTCAGCCAGGGCCAAAAAAACCGATTACAGAGTTGAATTTGCAGTACATCCCATCGCTGCACGCATTTTAGAAAAGTACAACTACAGGCTACCAACTATTTCCGCAAAAGAGTTCAATGATGTTTTAAAGATTGTAAGCTTTAAAGCAGGATTGAGAAATCTGGAACGAATTAGAATACACAGAGGAACAGAAACAATCACAAACGATATTCCCAAGTACAAATTAATGAGCAGCCATGCCGGAAGAAGGAGCTTCTGCACAAACTTCTACAATGAAGGTGTCTCAATTGCAGCCATAATGAGCATTAGCGGACATCAAACCGAGCATGAATTCCGGAAATACATCAAAAAAGGAGCAGTTCGGCTTGACCTGGTGGCTGAACAGGTATTTTCAATAAAGGGCATTGATACCTCTCCCAAAGTGGCATAGACCAGAGACAGAAACACAATCTTCTGACGTTCTTTCGAATACCTGTATTCGCACTAAGGATACAATTTCCTTTCCCAGGTAGCGTGCGCTACACTGATATCTCAACTAGCACACCGTCGGTCAACTATGACAAATATATCTAATCATATTTGTAAATAAACAATTCTGCACAGACCTTTTATCTTGAGACTGAGAATGCTAAAAGGCAAAAAACCGTGATGGCCTTTTGCGACAGATTACGGCTCTTTATGCTCGATTACGACAAAATTTACGGCTATTTACGGCTGCTTACGACCTCTAACGGTGAATTTTAGAAGAATATGGCTCCTCTACTTTGACAATTCGAAAAATACGGGGTTCCGGCAATTTGATTATAAAGAAATTCTCGGAGTTCAAAAACACGTTCTAAGATGGGACATGGATGGGTAAGAGCAAATAAAAATGCCTGATGACAACATAGTGGCCGTGTCTACTGCCATGATCTCTTCGATCACCCGACCTACACAACCGAAACGGGCTCCGTGCTTTTGCTTTAACTCTGATACGGAGGAAAACAGTGTATTTAAGGGGTCAACTCGTAACTGAGGTCCGACTGTGCCAGTTTACCATTTGTAACTCAAAGATCCGCTCACATTCAACCATGAACTGTCCCCCTTACAAATCAATTCAGGACTAGCGGACTGATCTAAGACAGGCAATGTGTGTACCAATAGGTTAACGGTTGGACTATCTTTACTTGCACATCCGGTTATTGTATCTGTTCCAGTTACTTTATAAATTTTCGAAACTGTGGGGGTGAACGAAACACCATTAAAGATCCCATCCGACCAACTGAAAACGTGAGCGCCACTTGCAGAGGCATTTATCATGCGTCCGGCACAAACAGCCAACAAATATGAAACCGGTGTATGAAACTGAAAAATATATACAGGAATTAAATGAAACAGCTCACAATGCTCTTTACAGTATGATGTTTTTAGTAACTTCAGATGCTAATCTAGATAAAATTTGTACCCTTGAACAAGACCTTCTTGAGGAAGCTCGAAAAGCTTTTCCAATGAGAGTCGCAAATTCTTTGGAAAGTAAAGGCGGAGAGAATGGTCGTATCCCTTTCTCTGAATTTTACTTTATATACGCCTGCATCTCTATTGAGAGAATCTAGCAGTATATCTGATATTGGGAGCAGGTTTATAAATTTTTACCTGGTTCATAGATGCATAATCTTTACCTTTTAAAAAATTAAGCTCCTGGATAAAACAGCTAAATAGAACAACAGAGGCTCTGCTTCCAATAATTGTGAATTTTACCACTTATCACGGGTGCCTATTTGCGTAAACACAGGGTGTAACAAGCCATAGAAAGTGACTGTCAAAACTGGGGGTTAACCCCCTCGATGACTCAGGGACATACAACTTTATTTACTTTTTGATAACTTTCTTGACCGCTGCTGGAATGCCATTCTTTTCCAACACCAGATAATAGCATCCATTAGCCAACCTCTCTAGTTCTAATTCGATTTGTCCAATGCCGTTTTCCATCATCACAACCATACCCATTGAGTTGAGTAATCGCGCCCTTATAATTGCATTTCCTTCATCAACATGGACTGTCAACAATCGGCTTGTTGGATTCGGAAAAACTTTAATTTTGTCGTAGTCTCCAATTCCTGTAATGCCAAGGCATTCGTCAACCTTCTGAGTAAATACTACCTGACCGGAACACCCTTGCTGGCTTGTTCCACGCAAGGTGTATGAAGTAGTAGCTGAAGGCATGACAATCGTAGTGTCGGAAGTTGACCCGGAATTCCAGGTATAAGTTTGCGCGCCATGACCGTTCAGAACTACAATATCACCAATACAAGCGATACTGTTGGAAGTGGTAACCGTTAATGTAGGTATAGCGTTCACTATGACTTGAACAGTTTGCGTACTCTTGCAGGATGAACTTGCCCCGGTAACCGTATAGGTGGTACTAACATTCGGTGACACAAAAATCACCGCACCGGATGAGCTGCCCGGTAACCATGTGTAGTTGGTTGCCCCGTTGGCGTTAACTTTCGTAAGATTACCTTTGCATATAGCTGTGTTGGTTGCCCATGCCGTTATTGATATCGAGGACACCACTTTAATACTGACGGTTTTGCTATCCACGCAGGCTCCCGTTCCGCCCACAACAGTATAGATTTGATTGGCCAGGGGGCTAACGGTAACTGCAAACCCAGCTAAATTTCCGGGATACCAGGTGTAGCTTGTAGCCCCGCTTGCCGTTAAGAGGGCATTCACTCCGGAACAAATTGTAGCAGAAGATGGGGTTACAGAAACTGCAGGCGATGTTGTGATAGATAGGCTCGCCGCCATGCTACTCGTGCAACCGGCCAAGCTTTCACCAATGACAGTATAGGTGGTGCCTGCGCTTGAACTGGTTGTAAAAGTATTTCCAAGGAAACCAGAGGGCAGCCAGGTGTATGAAATAGCTCCTGTAGCCGACAATGTTGCGGTTTCTCCTGCGCATACAGGTCCGGAGCTATTTATAGTTAAGGTCGGCCCCTGACTTACCTGAACGCCGATGGTTTTAGATCCGATGCAGCTAGAAGAACTTGTTCCGATAACTGTGTAATCCGATGAAACGGTTGGCGCAACCGCAATCGTAGAACCAGAAGCGAGCGAACTCCAGGAATAAGATGCTGCGCCGGACGCTGTCAATGT
>JAEZDS010000012.1 GCA_023433205.1 Bacteroidota bacterium | reverse complement strand
AACCTTGAATCCCACTTCAAGTTCGCCTGTTTACTCAAGTATTATAATCGGAGATAGATTTGGCAGAGGAACTTTGAATAACATATTTGACAACCTGCATGACGGTATTTATGCGGAAAACAGCAATGTATCTTCTTACAATAATGTATTTCAAAACACAAGGTTTGCAGGTTTTTTAATTGGATGCGGAATTAAGGCTCTAAACAACAACCAGCATCCAGGGAATTATAATACGTTTCTTGAAATGGAGTCGGCTCTTGATCCTGCCTCGAACTTCAATAGGTTTTTTGACTGTCAGAGAGCAGTGGAGTTACGCGATCTGTTTGACTTCAACTGCAGGTATGCACAATTCAGAAGTACCAAGAATTTGCAATCTTCTTCTTCTTTTGCAGGTGCTATTGGAATATGGATTTACAGCAACAAGTTTAAAAACTACAGGATACTTGATAATAAATTCAACAATATAACATCGAGTATCATCTGTTACGCAACTTATGGTTCAGTTAATTTTGGTTCGCCGATTTATGGGCAGGTATGGGGTTCTTTCAATATAGCTAATAATTTTTTCTCTCCTGCTCTTTCTTCTGCAAGTTCACCCAATTCAGGATACTGCCACCATGCCATAATTTTCGAGAACGCTCTTTATGTTAGAAATCCTGTACTCGGACAGGGCTTTGTGAACTTAGCACCGCTTAACGGTTTGCGCATCCGCCAAAATGAATTAGACCGTGTCTTTCGCGGTATCTGGCTCCGGAACCTGTCAAACAGCATCTTCAATAAAATTGTGGATAATAATACTGTTACAATTTCACAGGACATTTATTCCCTTCACCCTCTGCAATGGGGCGTACTCAGTGAGAACAACTATGCTACGATCGTAAATAGCAATACAATCACAGGATTTACTTCTCAGGCGACTCTACCTGTGTATGGTATTAATTGTAGCCAAAGTCTCAATACTACATTCAGATGCAATTTGTTATCAAACGTGCCGGTAGATTTTCAATTTGCAGGGTTAAATTCAGGGATTATGTGGCGCGATAATCTAATGAATACCTCTGGTCGGGGACTCCAACTTGCTTCGAATGGAATTCTAGGGCAGCAGGGGGTAGCGAATTCTCCAAATGACAATTTGTGGCAAGGCTCGTGGACTTTGCCAGATGCTCATACCTTCACAGAGAATAGTAATGCGGTCACGTCACCTCTTTATCATCGTACAACCTCGGGGTTTGTACCTATAATTAACGATAGGAATTCCAGTGCTGCAACTGCTTATACTGCCACCGGGGCGTTTACATCATTGTTTCCTGCGCATAACGGCTCTCCAATGGCACCATGCATGCCAGCTGTCCAACCTCCTTATGGTACAAGTGGAAGTCCAACCAATGTTTCGCTCTTGAATGCAATAATTAACAACAATGTACCATACGCGGGAAATTTTACCGCTGAAACTCACGAAATCAACACTACATTGATTTATAGGGATATTGCTCAGGATACTGCATTACAAAATTGTCAATCTTTAAATAGTTTTTACACCGCTAATCAAAGTTCTGGCATGGGTGTATATGCAGAAGTTGAGTTGCTGCTTGCTGAAGGTGATTTCCAGGGGGCCAGTAACTATCTTAATTCAATGACTCCATCAACGAACATCGAGAGCAATTACGATCTGTTTTATAGTCTGTATATAAAATTCAGAGATCCAAGTTATACATTTGATTCTACAGATCAAGTGAATTTGAAGATCCTTGCCTATAAGTGTCCGTTCACTGATGGCGCCGTTGTTTACAGCGCCCGCACTTTGTACAATATTGTCAATGATGTGAGTGAAATAATTGATGATAGTCGATGTGACCAGCAGCAGGACTTTATGGAGTCCTACGACCATGGCATGGTTGAACGCAAAGGAAGACTAAATGCTGCCGGTTTAGATGGAGAACTTCCATTATTTGATTTTGCAGTATTTCCAAGTCCTTCATCTGGCGAGATTGTGATTATTAATCCTTTTCCACAGGAAAAGTTAAATGTTAGGATTTTAGATTTGGAAGGCCGCCAGCTTTTTAATGAAGTCAAAGCCGCTAATAATCATGAGCTTAAACTTGACCTGAAATTAGCGAATGGTCTTTATTTTGTCGTTCTCAGAATTGAATCTGAACAACCGCGTACATTTAAGGTGGTAATTCAAAGGTAAAATAAGGGCAATAGCAAGGTTTTTGAAAAAATAGATCATCTGTTTTGGGTACTAGAGATTGTCAGTTGTTGAGCAACTGCACACTGCCAACTGCCCACTGCAACTGCCCCCTGCAAACTGCCTCGCGATACACCCTCACCACTAAATATCTGCAAGTCCCCACTAAACACTATTTTTGCAACCTACATGCTCCACCTCCTCAAAAAAGAATTTCTTCTTGAGTTCCGCCAGAAATCGGCGCTGCGAGGCGTGCTGGTTTATGTGGCGGGTATAATTTTTGTGAGCGCGTTGTGTTTTAAGGGGCGTCTCGATAAACCCTCGTGGAACGCGCTGTTCTGGATCATCACACTTTTTACCTCGGTTACAATAAGCGGACGCAGTTTTCAGCGCGAGAGCGGCGGACAGGCGCTCTTCAGTTACATTTATTACAAACCTTCGCATTTTGTGCTGGCAAAGTGTATCTACAACATGATCTTTATGCTGGTGCTGAGCCTGGTGACTTTCTTTTTTTACGGATTCTTTATAAGGAACGAAGTCGAGAACATGACCCTGTTCCTTATTGTTCTTACCCTTGCCGGCATGGGTCTGGCCGCGGTGCTTACTCTTATGAGTGCCATAGCCTCGAAAGCAGGCGGCAGTTTTTCGCTCATGAGTATTCTTAGTTTGCCCGTGCTTATGCCGCTGATACTGGTAGTGATCCGACTCAGCAAGCAGGCCGTTGACGGTATTGAATGGGCGGGTGTGAGTTATAGTTTGCTGGTAACCCTGGCGGCCTTAAATGTGTTGAGTGTAGGACTGGCTTTCCTTCTTTTCCCTTATTTGTGGAGGGAGTAAGTTCAGTTTACTTTTCCGATGCAGAATGAACAGGGTTTTAGCAATCCTTGAGCGTTTCGGACCGATCCAGGTTTCTGATCAATAGCCAATCTGATCACTTGTCCCGTAGGGACAAAATGTGGGTAAAAACACACATCAGACAGACCAATCTCTTGCGGCGATGCCTCACTGCGATATACCAGAAAGGCATCGCCGCTGCCCCTTCCGCTTCTCGGATATACAACAGCGAAGGGGCAGCGAACAACCCTTCCGCCACGAAAACTTCGGAAAGCGGAAGGGTTGTCGCAAGCGGCGATACCATGTGGCTTTAATATTCAACCAACATTCAGTCCCTCGCGATGCTTCGCGACGGGACTTTGTTTCCGGATCAATCTGACTTACGAAAATGGAACGCGACAATTTCCAGTCGAAAGTAAGGAGTTTTGCGTCAGCCTATACGTCTACAAGCTATCAAGCGTCACCCTTAACCTGGAAATGAAAGGCCTTAGCTTATGAGGAAGTTTGGATGTATCGGTATCAATCTTAAATCTTCGACGGATTGAGTTTTTACTGAATTCTATGTAGTACATTCCCTGATCATGGCAGTCGGGGCAACCTAGTGTTGAGGAAGGAAGAGTTTTGAAAACCGGTGGAAGATTGTCCAATAATTGTTTTGAGATATTATAACTCTGCGAAGGCTGACTGGTATTTTCGAACTTTAGTTTTTCAGATGGACGCGTCATATTGTCGGTGTACAAATGTCCATCTTTTAGCATGTAGTACCTGGCGCAATCTCCGGTACACTCACTATAAGTGACCCCAAAAATAAAGTAGTCACCTGTACAGGAAGTCTTTTTACAGGCTGTTAATGTTGCTACGAGGATTGAAAAGATCAGGATGCCCTTCGTTTTGATAAGTAATGTTGTTAGTTTCATGACCATTGCGAAACTTGTAAGTTGGAAACGTTCTATCTGTTACTATTATTATGATCTTCTGGCAGCTAAGTTTTTTTTCAATGTTAAAGTATATTGAAGCCCTATGATCTAAAAACCCTACCAAGGAACATTTTTATTGAAGGAGTGAAGAGGGGGTATGAATCTAAATACCAGTAATTTAGGGCTTGTCTTCGCAAATATTCTTAAAAAGTTATACCATAAATTTAGATGTAGTATATTTGCCTGTGAGAGCAGTGCTCTTTATACCCCTAAGATGGGACATTCTTAGGCTAAGCCCTCAAATGTAGAGGGCTTTACTTTTTATAAAAATGCAACCCAAAAAAAAGGTCATCGCTTACTTTGATGGTTTCAATTACTACGAGGCACTTCGTTCTAAAAGATGGCGTCATTATTATTGGCAAGATCTAACTGCATTTGCAACCCTTTTTCTGAAAGACTATCAGGAACTGGTGGCGGTTCGTTATTTCTCAGCTATTCAGCACGATGTGGAAAAGGCCGCCAACCAGGATAAATTGTTTCAGATCAACCGGGCTAATCCAAAATTTAATCTGGTATTAGGTGAATTTAAGCGAAGGCAAAAATGGAAAAGACTTGAGTGTAGTTCTTGTAAAAAAAGGGATGGCTATAAGGTTGAGCATTGGGAAGAAAAAAAGTCTGACGTAGCGTTAGCATCGTTCCTGATCAGGGATGTGGCTTTAAAACAATGTGACACCGCTTTTTTATTTTCAGCAGATAGCGATATGACTCCTGCGGTGGATGTTGTTCGTGAGTTAAATCCAAGCATTAAAATTATAGCTTATTTTCCCCCCGGACTAACGTCTTTTGACCTCAATAGTAAATGTACAAAGACTATCAAACTGGAAAATCACGAAGAAAAGTTCAAAGCAAGTCGGTTCGCAGATAAGGTGTTGTTGCCAGACGGCTTTGAACTTGAGTGTCCAGCAAAATGGAGCATTACTACCGCTACAAAAAATTGAACGCCTTTTCAGACCTAACGTTCAATAACCAGTTTTTTGCAGGTTGCAGATGTTTTATTTTGAAATCTGATCATATACATACCTGCCGCCAATTCTGAAAGATCAAGATTAATACGCGTAATATAATGTCCGCTTTTAACTTCTTTCCCGGCGAGATCAGTGATCGAGTAAGTTGTTTCTTGTGTCAGGCTGCTGTATAGCGCTACAGATCTGTGTGCCGGATTAGGAAAAAGCCCAACCTGATCTTGAACCGACGTCACCTCGTTTAGTGCTGTTGGCAGATTGGAAATCGGTATTACAATATTTCCTGCAGAGAGGTTTGATCTTGTGCCGCCTGCGCTTACAATATGCACGTTTGAAACGCCAAGCTGCAATGCTGAATTAGGCGGAAGATCCTCCTTCAACTTAAAAAAGACTTCAGCAATGTCGCCATATCCCGTCACATTCATAAGATCGGTTCTTACTGTGGCGGCGTACAATGCACCCGAATTAAAAACAGGCCTTCGGAAATGGATGTTCTGTGATCCCGCATTCAGAAATGAACTGCCGAACACAAGGTAAATTGAGTCTGGTTCTATCAGCGAATTGTCGTAATTAAGATCAAAGGCCAGACCGTACATCTGCGAGATAGTTTTATCCTCCCTTCCTAAAACGACGGTCACTTTTCCCCACTGTCCTTTGTTAAGAATTGTATCAGAAGCTGACAAAGAAAGATCTGAATCACTTCCAAAAGATAACTGCTGCCTGAAAGCATGGGTAAGGGAGAAGTTGTTATAGATAGCCAGCGTATCATTAAGATCAACTAAACCGTTCCCGTTACAATCGGCATGGCAGCGGTTTTTCCCTGTACTAACATTTCCTGTCCAGTTGTTAGCGTACTGCGATACATAGACATTGCCCCCGGGATTTCTGGCAGGCCCCGTATTATTAATAGCAAGGCCAATTTCCAGTACATCGCTGTTGTTAACTATACCATCGCTGTTTGCGTCACCTGGCCACACCTGCGAACACATTGGGTTTACTGTAACAGAAAAAGCGCCGCTGCTTATACAACCGTTTGCGTCAGGTGAAGACACCGTGTAACTGCTGTTATTTAGAGGCAGCACATTAGCTGTTCCGGTATTTTGACCATTGCTCCAGGTATACGAAGTGCTGGATCCTGCGCAGACTGTATTTGCGCCGGCAAAGATGATCGGCGTTGGTGCTAGCGTGGAACAAACCAAAGTCAGATCGTAGGAAGAGATGCAGCCATTGGAAAAATCTTTAACGTGGGGCATCCAGTTGCCACAAGTGTTAATGTTGTAATTAGTGGCCGTAGAAAGAAAACCAGAAGAAAGGACACTACCAGTGAGGGGGCCTGTCAAAGTAAATGTAAGAGCTCCGCCCGGCTGAACAGACTGGATAGCGTTTTTTATCTGTAAAGCCACTGCTGCGCCGCTACAGACTGTAAAACTATTCACTCCTACATCAAATGTTGGTTTATAGAAGGGATATGCCGTGCCATCAGTCACCTTCACCGTGTCAATCACAACACAGTTACTGAGGTTGTCGCGAAACTCCACAGTATAAGTGCCGCTGTGGTTTAAATAAACTACCGATGAGTCAGTGCCGCTACTGGCAATTGGAAGGTTACCCGGACCTATCCACCTTGAAGTAATATTGGCCGAATAATCTGAAACAGCTAATACTGTTTCTCCTGTAGTACAATTTGTAAAAGTAAGACTCGGGGGGCAGGTAATTATGGGACACTGTGCAATACCAAGCACAGTGCTCAATGATAAAAGGGAGATGAGCAGGAGATTTTTCATAAACGGGTGTTTGTGAGTGAATTGTATTACAAATATGGTGCCGGTTTATAACATGTTTGAATCCATCTGGTGTCAAAACAAGAACTTATAGTATTCTTGATATTCCGTCTTTCCCCGCAAAATAAGTTAAAAAACCACTCCTCCCGCCATTCTTGGTCACCCAAGCCACCTTAGCTGACGCCTGTCACCCCCGGCTCACACAAATTACGTATCTTTGCGGCGATATTTTTAACCCCCGGGCCGGGTTAGGGAGGAGGCTGAGACACAAACAGCCCACTGCCTTGCGGCTGATCTGAGTTGAGACACTGGTATAAAATACTTTCGGTAATACTGCTGCTCTATACCTTGGTA
>JAEZDS010000081.1 GCA_023433205.1 Bacteroidota bacterium | reverse complement strand
GAGGAAAGGCCGAGAATTTCGACCAGCCCTGCATTTCAAGATCGTCCAGAAGTTTTTCCACATGCTGCTGCTGATCGGGATTCTGAAAGTCCTGCGGCTGACGTTTCGAATAAAATACATAAGCATAACTTTTAAAGCCGTGAGTCTCTACATAACAGTTCTGCTGAGCGCAGGCTTTATAAAAGGCAACCGCGGCATGTTGTGAATATAATTCCACTTTGGGGATAATAAGCGCTATGGCCAGCCAGACAAATACCAGCTGGGTGAACAATCCCGAATAAAGCAGCCTGCGGTTCTCTTTTTTTATGGATTTGTACACCATCACCGAACCGGCAAGGAACAATAATGCCAGCAGCCATTCATAGCCTCCCCAGTAAACGTCAGCCTGCAGGTTCATCACTGCAAACTCGTCTTTAATGAGCCCTGAATTGATGATGCTGTTCTTGAACAGGTAAAAGAGTGTGAGCGCACTTACAAGAACAAAGATAACGAGTGCTACGATCCAGTACAGAAGAGTGATGCCTTTTCTGAGCCGGGGAAACTGGTCCTGCGACAGCGCTGTGGCTGCTACAAAGGTCAGAGGAAAATAACAGAGTGAGCTGTAATGTACTATTTTGGTTTTAACAATGCTGAACAGCAGCAGTACTGTCCAGAAAAGCGCCAGCATCACTTTTTTGTTCAGGCGCTGGTAGGGTGTAAGGTCACGCCGACGGAAGAGTGCTGCGATAAAAATAACTGAAGCGGGAAAACAGCCTATCAGCAGTACTACAAAATGGTAAAAGAACGGACCCTCATGGCCTGCATCACCGGTTTGAATGAGACGCACCTGGTAATCAATAAATTCTTTAATTATGTGTCCGTTGCCTCGCAGCACTTCAACAGCAAACCAGCTGCAGGCCACCACTATGGCAAAAACAGCGTAAAGCATAAAACCTTTTCCAAGCAGAACATTCAGGTTGCGGGTCCACACTGTGTAGATCAACATGGTAAGCCCTACAATCACCAGAGCTGCCGGTCCTTTTGTGAGTACAGCCAAACCAAGGAATATTCCGCCAATCACGCCATACCAGCCTGCGCGTTTGTCACCGGGGTCGTTCAGCAATCTTATACCCTGGTATACTGAAAGAAAGATAAACAGATTGAACCAGGGATCTATGAGGCCGGACCTGAAATACAGGTGGGGCAGCAGAGCCGATGAATAAAGAAGCACCCAGATGAATCCCATGCGCTGGGAATGGATTCGTGTGCCAATATAGAACAGGCTCATCAGCGACACTATGCTGCAAACAGCGTTAGGAAAACGTGCTGCAAATTCATTTACTCCGAAAATGTTCATGCTCAGCGCCTGCAACCAGATAAAGAAGGGAGGTTTTTCCCAGAATGGCCTGTAATTCAGCTGCACATGCGAGTAATCTCCGGAAACCAGCATTTCACGCGCACACTCCGCGAAATTTATCTCATCCCAGTCAAAAAGCGGACAGGCACCCAGAAGTGGTATAAACACAATGGCGGCCAGAAGCCCCACCAGAAGAATGGAAAGATCTTTTTGCCTCATTGTTTCTGCTGCGGCAACAAAGCTTTTAATGGTTTGTTGAGCGAAGGTAACCTGCCTTTGTGAATGTACACAAAATAAAAAATAAGGCTGCAGCAGGTACCAAGCACGCTGCCCGCTACAATGTCAACAAGCCAGTGCTGTGAAAGATACACCCTGCTGAACGCCGGCATGAGCGCGCAAAACAGAAACAGTAACTTAAACAGATGTCTCTTTGAGGCAAGGGCTAAGCTCATAAAAATGGCAAAGGCCTGTGTAGTATGCCCGCTGGGAAAACTATTGTGAATGCCTACATTCACTCCGTCAACAAGCTTAAGCTCCTGCCGGATATAGTATTGGAAAACAAAAGCAGGACGGTGTACATCTTCAAAAACAAAGTACTTAAAGAACGTTGACAGCAGGGAGGCTACAATCAGCGCTGTAGCAGTGTAAATACCTGCCCGCACATTTACAATGGCCGCTGCCAGAATCAGAATGGGGGCCATCCAGCCATCACCCAGGTGATCGGCAGCATAAAAAATGGCGTTGAGGTACCTGTTGCCCACGTAATTATTTATGTACAAATGGATCTCATGCTTTTCAAACTGAACGATAAAATAACAGGCTACCAGCAGTAGAATAAAATACGCCGACAAAAGAATGCTGTTCCTGGCAAAAAAAGATCTTTTCATTTTAGTGTTTTTGCTTCGTTCCAGTATCTGTCGAGTTCCTCCAGTTTGCAGTCAGCTATTTGTTTTCCCTGCTCTTTCACTTTCTGCTCCATGTAATCAAAGCGTTTGATGAATTTTTTGTTCGTCTGCTCCAGTGCGTCTTCGGGGTTGATATTCACAAACCTGGCATAGTTGATCAATGAGAATAAAATATCCCCAAATTCAGATTCTGCGTTTTTGATATTTTTATTGCGCACCTCTGCTTCAAATTCCGAAAGCTCTTCCTTCACTTTTTCAAACACCTGTTCGGGTTGTTCCCAGTCAAAACCAACGGCTCTTGCTTTTTCCTGAATGCGGTATGCTTTTAGTAAAGCAGGCATACTGTTGGGAACCCCCGCCATTACCGTTTTGTTGCCTCCCTTTTCCTTCTGTTTTAGCTGCTCCCAGTTCTGTTTAACCTGCTCCTCATTTTCGGCAGTTACATCTCCATAGATGTGGGGATGCCGGAAAATAAGCTTTTCGCAAAGTCCATCGATTACGTCGCTGATAGTAAAAGCTTTGGTTTCACTGGCAATGCGCGCGTAAAAAACAATGTGAAGCAAAATGTCACCCAGCTCCTTTTTTATTTCAGCGAGGTCGTTTTTGAGGATGGCATCGCTTAACTCAAAAGTTTCCTCAATGGTGAGGTGCCTGATACTTTCAATTGTTTGTTTTTTGTCCCAGGGACATTGTTCCCTGAGTTCGTCCATGATCTTCAGCAAACGGAGAAAAGAGGCGGCGCGTTCATCCATAGGCCGCAAATTTAATGATTTGCCCTCAGGCGACACGGTTAATAAGCCGGGCTCTGCGTATTTTGATTATTTTAGCGGCTGCTCTCTATGCCGCGCCTTGCGTATATTTTGCCGCTTCTATTGTTCTGTTTTGGTCATTTTGCACAGAATGGCGTAAGCGGCCACCCTGCATGGCAGATCAAACCGTCATTTAATCAGGGTTATGTGCTTGTGCACCGCATAAGCATAGGACATCTTGTGAAGGGTTACCCTGCAATTTATGAGATAAATATTTCCAAACCCACGCTGGGCAACAAGCTCTGGCACCGCGAGAACAATCTGCCTGATCTGGGTGTAAGCGCTCAGGTTATTGATTACAAGAATCCCGCACAGCTCGGTTACGGACTTGTAATAGCTCCGTGGGCAGAGATCCCTTTCAGACCGGCCGAAAAAAAGGCGCGCCTGGTGATGCGTCTTAGCTGGGGACTTGCCTATCTCACTAAAAAATTTGACATAAGTACCAATCACAAGAATATTGCCATTGGCAGTCACATTAACGCTTTCGCGCAGTTCAAGTGGTTCTGGCAGATAAAGTTCAATGAGCGTTTGAGGTTTGAACCAGGTTTCGCATTTACACACGCAAGCAACGGTAAGTTCCGCAATCCAAATCTGGGCCTTAATGTTGTAAGCTTAAATGCGGCTCTCAACTTCCTGATCCCCGGCAAAAAACCGGTTCCTGTTACAAATAAGATCGATTCATCAACCTACAGCCGTAAAAAAAATGAATGGTTGTTCTTCGCAGCCGGTGGACTAAATGAACGAATTACCTACACCTCGCTGCTGCGAACTTTTGTTGTTTCAGCAGCCTATCAGCGAAATGTGAACAATGTGCATAAGTACAGTGCAGGACTTGACCTGTTTTATGATGAGAATTTTATTACCGACTACGAAATTCGCGAGAACAAACTGCTGAACGGGCCAGATCGTTTTCGTGCTGCGCTGCGGGCAGGATATTCTTACAATCTGGGCAGAGTAAGTTTTCCTGTTGAGCTTGGCTACTACCTCTGGCAGGTGAGCGCTACCGACGGATTATTTGTGACCCGGATTGGGTTGCGTTACTACGCGGCCAACGGTTTGGTTGGTCACTTCGGTTTGCGTACGCATTTTGCGGTAGCTTACAACTTTGAGTTTGGGCTTGGTTACCGGCTGCCATTTTGAAAACTTTCGGATTCACGCCTCCCCGGGAGAAAAAATCATCATAAGATTTTAGCAAACCAATTTAAAAATGGCCACACTAGTTATCTATGAACCGATCTTTCAGCTGGTACTCTGTATTAATGATGTGCGTAATAAAATTAAGCAGGTTCCATAAGTGCGTTTGCTGATCGGGCGCTGAAACAAGTCTGTATTTTTCGGCACTGGTTAGCTGCAGGGCTGATGCCACGCTGTAAATGCTCAGCTGCGACACTGTGTCGTAATCGATAAGTTTGTGTTGTACGGTGCTGAAATAATTAACCGTGGCATCCTGCAGATTATTCATTAGGATCTTCTGAGCGATGTTCATGTACTCGATGAGTCCGGCACCATACAGTTTTGGTTTTAATACCTCTGAGTATTCGAGGATGCGGAAGAGGCCGGTTCCTTCCACCAGGATATCCATACCTCCGTTCTCATAGGTTTTAAGCACCCGTTTGATCTTTACCTCGCTGCCGTACTTTTTAACCTGACCCTTATCAGTATAAGGGATTCCAAAAGAGGCTTCATTTTCCATACATTCATTGACCAGCTGTCTGTATCTGGTTTCAAAAATGTAAAGTTTAGTGGTTTCTCCCGGTAACAACACCATGTTGAGGGGAAACAGTGGTAATGTAAGCTGGCGTGTTTTCATGGCTCTGTGTGCTTTTGCAAAAAGCGTGCTAAATGAAACAATCGGTACTTTACTTGTGGGAGAAAGGGCCTGTTATCAATATATACGTAAAGAAACGTACAAGGGATGGGCCAGAAAAGCTTTTTCCCCTGAAAAATGAGTCAAAGTGCCATTTGACTTAGTAAACGAACCTGCCGGGGTAGTGTAGCAACATATGAAGTCTGGCTTCTGCAGTGGTCAGCCGCTGCTATTTGCGCTTGCTCCTGCTTTTTTCAAGGGCCCTGCGCTGCTTTTCCTGTCTTCTTTTTCCGCCGAGCTGCAGTTTTTTGTTTTTGGCTTTTTTTTCATGAAAAGCCCCTGTGGGCGTTTCAGTTTTTTTGAGTTTTTTTAGATTTTTATCTCTTTTTACGGGGAGCTCCTCGGCTATCAGCTCATCGCTAATCGCAACAGCATCCGGAAACGGCAGTTCGGCAGGCTCTTTACCCATCAGCTGAATGGCAGCACTCAGAAATTGCCGGTCGGCCTGCGTCACAAAACTTAAGGCGGTGCCGGCTTTATCGGCCCTTCCGGTTCGCCCAATTCTGTGGATGTAAACGTTGGCATCGGCCGGGAAATTAAAATTGATCACATGCGTTACATCCCTCAGGTCGAGTCCTCGTGCAATAACGTCGGTGGCTATCAGAAAACGAATGTTGCCTGCCTGAAATTCCTTTACCATGTTAAAACGGTGCGGTTGCGATTTATTGGAGTGAATGACGCCGAATTCAGAAACATGATCTTCTAGTTCCTTTTCCAGCATGTCGGCCACCGATTTGTTACGCACAAAAACAAGTACTCTGCTGAACTGCTTTTCGTTTGTCATCAGCCACTTTAACAGGTTTACCTTGGTGTAAAAATTAGGAACCGCGTAATATTGCTGAATGATCTTTTCAAGGGGCGTGCCGCGTGAGATCACTTCAATGTACTGCGGTCTGTCAAAATATTTGTTTATCATGGCCTCAACTTCCTCACTAAGCGTAGCCGAGAAAAGAATATTCTGTCTTTTTACGGGCAACATCTCAAGCAGTTTGATCAGCTGAGGACGAAAACCCAGGTTCAGCATTTCATCTACCTCGTCGATCACCAGTTTCTTTACCAGCGAAAATTGCACTGAACGGCTGAGGGTAAGGTCAATAAGCCTGCCCGGAGTAGCCACAATAATGTCGGTGCCATCGTAAACCTGCTGTTTTTGCGTGTTAATGTTGGAGGCGCCGTATATTCCCACGCAGCGAACATTCATGTATCTGGTGAGTTTTGCTATTTCGTTTACCAGCTGCACAACCAGTTCGCGGGTGGGCACCAGCATAAGCACACGTGGATGACGCTGCTCTGAAAAATTGAGCTGCCGGAGTATGGGGATGAGGTAAGCGAAAGTTTTTCCGGTTCCTGTTTGGGCAATACCCACAGCATCACTGCCCGACATGATCACGGGAAAGGCCCTGGCCTGTATTGGTGTGGCGTTCTCAAAACCCAGATCTTCCAGGGCTCTGACGAGTGGCTTATTAAGGTTTAGTTCGCTGAATGGGGTCATAGCTGGTTTTGCGCGAAGATACGGTTATCTTCAGCAAAGCCTGCAAAATACAGAAGGCACCGGCGCCAGCAAAGCTGTATTATTTGGTTTTTTTTGCGGCTTCTGCACCCAGATGTTTTACGTAGCTGATCAGCGCAGCGTAATGTTCAGGTGCAATTATTGTGGTGTAAACGGGCATCTTTGGATTTCCGAAAGATTTGGGGTCTCCTATGTATTCCTGGATTTGACTGTCGCTGTATTTTCGGTAAGCTCCGGTGAGGTCGCCAGGCCGCTTTCCATCAATACCATGGCAGGAATTGCAGGCGTATTTTTCATAATATGCGCGGCCTGTTCTTAATGTTTGTTTGTCGGTTTCATTCTTGCCTGCTTTTGTCTCCTTCTGCTGGGCCTGAAGTCTGGCACTGAAAAGCAGTACTGTTAATATAACAAGGTAACGGCGAACCTGCTGCATCTTATGGCTTTTTTATCTTGTTTTTAATAGGGGGGATCTTCTGCAGGTACACAAAAATTGCTTCGATCTCCTCATCCGAAAGTTCGCTGAACATTGGCATGGGATAGCGGATAATTGAATTGTCTTTAGCAACCCCATCACGCATGGCTCGTTCAAATTCAGCGATAGTCCAGTTTCCAATTCCAGTTTCGTGAGGCGTGAGGTTAGAAGACACAATAGTGTTGCCGCTGATATCCTTTAGTTTATTACCACCTCCCATAAATCCTTTTGAGTTTTGAGGGTTCACTTTATCAATACCCATAAAACTTTTTGAATGACAATCGTAGCAGGAAAGATTATCAACCAGGTAGCGGCCGAGCGCGGTTTTGTCTTCCGCCGCGGGCCTGCCAATGGCTCTATCCGTCCACTCAACCGGTTTTGTGCGGCTGATACCGGCTTTCCCCATTGGTGTATAGTTGGTATTTCCGGGACTGGCAGCAACCGGACTTAACAATTCATCTTCTGAACGCAAAAACGCGATGATGTTCTGAAGGTCCTCATCGGCCATATTGGGCCGCTGCATGTAGGGCATAATTTTTCCCTCTTTTGAAAGTCCCGTTCTTATTAGCACTGCAAGTTCCGCGTCGCTGTATCCCGCCAGAGCGCTGTTGCTGTGATGTGTTATGTTTGAGGCGTATATCCTGCCTACAAAACCAGGCACATCAGCCATTCTTTTTCCGCTTAGTTTTTTTGTGGAAGCATCATAGTGACAGGGAGCACATACAAGCATGGTCATTCTTTTTCCTTCGGTCACATCGGCTGAGGTGGGAATGTTGTAGCTGGCTTCGGGAGTTGAATAATACATTTTACAGGCCGTTAGCATTACTGCACAAAAAGGCAATACAAGCAAAAGCAGCAGGCGCAATTGAAATTTCATGGCGGCAAAATTAAAAAATAAGCGATTCACCGCTGGCCCGTTCTATCTGCTTTTAAAATATCGCAGTAAGGTGTTTTGTTTTAAAATGCTTGAAATGTGAGAACGGTTTCAGAATTAGTGAGATATACCTAGTTTGGATGCAATAGCGGACGGTATAGCGTTTTTATGCAGCATAATAGTGGTTGTTTTGTAAAGCACATAACTCTCGCTGGCGTAAAAGTATCCGTCGCATTGATTGGAGTTTGGCCCCCAGCTGTTCTTAACGAGGTAGTAAAGGGTGTTGTGCTGATCTTTCACCTTTCCGATCACATGCATGCCGTGATCGTCCTGTGTCTCATAATTATCAAAGGCCTGCTGGCGCATTTCCTGGGTAATGGCCAGTTGTCTCACGGGGTTCACCGCCAGGTCTTTTATTTCCTTTTCGCTCATTGATTCGTAGGGAGTTTCGGGCACCAGGGCCAGGCCGTCAGCGCGCAGAAAACCTTTCTCACTTACGTCAGCGCCCCAGGCAAAGGTATAACCATTGTCAATTGCGCTGCTCATTACCTGTTTCAGTTCTTCAAGCGGAAGGTTGTAAGTTGTTTGCCAGTTCCAGTTGTCTGGAATTTCAAGTACAAATGCTTTGTAGAAGGGATGATGGGTAAAGGAGGTGAGAAATACATAATCTTCGGGGTTAAGTCCGGTTTCTTCCGCGTAGCTGCGGGGCGTATAAGTTTTCCCCTTAAATTCAAACTCCTGAGGTTCTTTGCCGAGGAATTCGTCGCAAACTGTTTCAACAGTATTATGTAAAAAATTAAAATCGAGCTTATCCGTCTCACTCAGTGATGCAGGTCGTAAAATGTTGGTGAGAGTTGCTTCCAGCATCTTATGATTATGTGGTTCTTTTTCTCTCTTTTTGCCGGAGTACACTTCCTCTGGCACCATGCCGTAATGTTTGAGTACGTGCACCACATCAGGAAAACCGCCTCCCTCTCCGAAATTGGTCTTGCCGTGCATCCTAACAAAATTATCGGCTTTAAGTGGATAAACTTTACGCACCACATACATTTCGCTAAGGTTAAGATCTTTAGGTTTACCCATCCTGATCATTTCGCTTTCAAAAAATGAAAGTGATGAAAATGACCAGCAGGTGCTGGTGCGGTTCTGGTTCTGCACAGGGGTGGCTTCAAGGTTTTTGATTGTGGTGAATCTGTATTTGCTGTCCTTACGATTGGTTTTTTCCTGAGCAGCAGCGCTAAGGTGCAGGAGCAGAACAAAAACGAGGTGGTAAATTCTCATGGTGATGTGGGTTTATTTTTTCTGAAAGTCGCCGACAAATATGCAATTTCAGCCAGTGTAAACAAAAGCCAGTGAGTGATAAAATGTATGGCAAAGGCTATAAAGTGAGGCTTAAGCACAAATGAAAAGATCAGCAAAAAGATAAGTCCGGCCAGGAAACGGATGACAAAACCGGCAATTAAGGAAGAGGCCAGGTCTTCAGGGTTTTTTTTTCGGGCATACACTATCTGCAGCGTGGCAAAAAGCAGGAGCAGGAATGCGAGGGAATAATACCAGTTAGCGTGTTGTAATCCCTGAAATCTGTTCAGGGCAAGCGATGCCACCAGCGAAAGCAGCACTGCCGACAGAAAAAACATGCAGGCTTTCAGCAGTTTCATTTTTTTGGCCTGATAAAATCCTTCAGGGAAAGATAAAGTGCCGCGCAGATCCCAAGCAAACTAAACACTATTGTGTAAACCGGCGCACTATTCCCAGCTTTTTCATCAAGTTTTTGTCCGCCCCATACCGAAAGACCAATAATAAGGCCCATTTGTATGGCCAGACTACTGTACTTAAAGAATAAATTAGGCTGTTTTTCCGGCATCTTCCACCTGAGGAGGATTTACGATGCTTTTCACTTTGGCACCCATGTTACAGGTACCTGTGAACAATGCACCGGGTTCAATCGAAAGTTTTCCGGTAACAATATCACCATTTATTCTGGCGGTGGCTTTTAAAACCAGTACCTCTGTAACGTTTACCTTACCTTTTACTTCGCCGCTCAGGTCGGCATGAGCGCTGGTGATGTTTCCTTCAACCATTCCATTCGGTCCAAGAACGAATTTTCCGGCAATAACAATGTTGCCGGCCAGGTGACCATCAATACGAACGTCACCTGCTGAAGTAATATCACCTGTAATTTTAGTCCCTCCACCAATAAGGTTCACAGAAGTTGTGTCGGGTACCTGATTTTTTGTTGTGTTTTTTCCCAGCATAGTAATTGTTTTGGTTACTGAATGCCACTAAAGAAGTGACCTGTGTGATGCTTTAAAAATGCCAAAATTTGGGGGATCGTGCAAACAAATAGGTTGGAAAATACCCACATTTCGATGAATTGTGGATTTGCAAGGTTGAATTGGTAAAATTTTTTGTGGTGTAATGCTTCTTTTTAACCATAATCTTGGGTTAGGCTGGTCTATTCTGATGCACCTTGTGTTGCGCGGCTTCACCAGGCTGGCTGAGTCGGAACATCTCTTACCTGCATCCGGCGCCGAAGGCCTGCTACTGACTAGCCTTCAGCTTTTTGTACTGATCCTCATAAAAAAGCTTATAAGCCTGGGCATTTTTTTTCTGATAGAGAAAGGCAATGTTTGAAGGTAAAATTGGAAAGATCTCTATAAGATCGAGTTTTACATCGCCCTTAAAAACATCTTTGTCTGATATGAGATTTTCATAATAACTCACGGCAGCTGTAGCATTGGGGAACGACTTGAACAAAATAAGCTGTTTGTCTTTCCCTAAGAGCGTTGAGGTCATGCTAAGGTCCTTTTCGCTGAAAAATATTGCGTTGAAATTATTTACATTGGTTTTAAAGGCGTCAACAAACTTTTTTTCATCAGGCAAAATGGCAAAAATATAATGTTCGGCATCAAAATTCAGGCTGAAAGTATCGTTGGGCATTTCTACGGGAGCATTCTCGTTAAACGGAACCGGATTGCGTTGTTTGTCGATGGAGGTAAGGATATTCTGGGCAAGCGGCGTTACCTCTGACTTGGGGTGGCGCGCCACCATCAGTTTCAGGTTTTTTTCGAGTGTGTCAATGCCGAAAAGTTTTCCCGCACTCATTGCGCGGATAAACTCAAGTCTGTCGGCAAAATCGCTTTTGCCGTAAAGCTGCAATCCTTTTTTTGACTTCTGAAAGGCCTCGCTGTAATTACGCGCCTGGTAAACCTCGTACACTTCAACGTAGTATTTTTCCACTTCGCTTTTTTTAGCGCTTAGCTCTTCGGCGTACTCGGGATTTCTGATGAGCAGGGCAAATTCACTGTCGGGATACTCGTTCAGGATCTTCTGCCGGTAAAATTCCGCCTTGTCCTTGGCTTTTTCTGCCTGGTAGATCCTGTATAACATGTAATAAGCGTTCAGCTCATACTTGTTGTCGGGAAAACGCTGGTTGAGCTCCTCAAGTGTGGTAATGGTTTTAGGCGTGTTGTGTAGCTCTTCTTTATACAAAACACCCATCAGATAATAGGCCCTTACCATCTTGGTATTGCTTTTTGCTATCAGCGTATCGTTAAGGGGCAGATCAGCTAGATAAAACTCGCGGGTGGTGGCTGGGTCTACGCTGGCCACTGCACTTGTGTCGGCGCCTTTGCTTATCTCTTCCTCCTGTATTGCTTCAACCGCCTTGTTCGATCTTCGCCAATGGTCTTCCAGTTTACGGTTTCCCCATTTACGCTGAAAATCTGCGACCCCAAGCGCCCGGGTATTCTGATTATAAAAGTAAAAAGATGCCTGTTCTGTTGGCATGGCCATTCCCGGAGGCGGGGCACCGTCGGGCATCAGGGTGTTGGTCATGCCCGGAGCTGGTGCGTTCATCTGCGCTTCCAGCTCTTTTATACGCCGCTCCTCTTCTTTTTTGTAATTCTCTATCAGGTTGTCAATAAAAGCCAGTCTCTCTGGTTCAGGCATCTTTGCAACTCGCTGCAGACTGTCTTCCCGGCTAATAGTGGTAAGATACTCCACAAGGTTTTCGAGTGTTTTTTTTCTGGCAATGATGTTCTCAAAATCGGGATGGTCCTTAGGCAGGGTGGCAATGGCACTGTCGTAATAAGCTTCGGCAGGCTGGTACTGCAGGCGGGCAAAATTTATCTCGCCCAGTTTCAGGTACGACAAAGCTTTCTGGTTTTGATTTATTACACTGGTGCGTACCGACTTCTTATAATACTCAACGGCCTGGTTTGTTTTTTTCTCTTTCTCAGAGATCTCGCCAAGTGTATAGTAGATCACATCATAATAATCAGAATTTTTGAACTCCTTTGCCATTTTGAGGAGATCTTTTTTGGTTTTTTCCGAATTGTTTCGTTTGACATCCAGCAGGCGCGCGGTTTTGATCTTACTGTAAAAGATCATCTCATATTCAGGTTTCAGCTTAATAGTTCGTCCGTAATACTGCACGGCTTTTTTAGGATCGCCCATCAATTCTGAAAGCTGAGCGATGATAAAGCTGTAGCGCGCCCTTCTTGATTTACTCAATCCCCTCAGCAAATGAGTGTTCTTGGTAGCCTGAGTTAGCTTTTCCGCAGCCTCCTTGTGCTGACCGCGGCGCAGATAATAGTCGGCGTATACCACCGGCAGTTCATTCTTAACATCGAGGGGCAGTTTTTTTTCGTTTTTCAGCAAACTGAGAATGGGTTCAGAAGATGAAACCGATCCTATCTCATTATTGGTTTTAATAAGCCAGAGCATTGCCCTGTATTTGTCTTCTGATTTCCGGTAAGTGCGAACAACGTATTCAAATGCTTCTATGCCTGAAAAAAATTCACGTTTATAGAAATGCGCAACCCCAATGTTGATCCAGTTGTTGTCTATCCACTTTCCGGCAGTGGGGATCTCCTTTCCCTTGGAATCCTTTATGGTATGCCGCTGAATACTGAGTGAGGATTTTTTAATAGCCTTGTCAAATTCAGGAAAAGTTGCTTTAGCTGCATCAGGACCAGGATAGATAAACACGGGCAGCACCCTGTCGTAGTTTTCCTTGTGGTTACGTTTGATCTTGTAGATGCCTTCGTTGATGTTTTCGCAGGAGTAGTAATACCCGTTGAATCGTGCGGTTAAGTTATGAAACGAGCGGGTTACCAGTGTATTTTTACTGGTACTGCAGGAAAACAGGGCTGCCAGGGGCAGCAGATATAACAGTCGTTTAAAAAGCAAAGAATCTAAACGTGAAGGTACTAAGTTTAGTGTGCTGCTGAAAGGTAAAAAACTTAAATCAGCACCATGTCGAACTGCACCAGGTCAACAAATTCCTGCACCCGTTCGTCAACGTTCTGTGCCGTAAGTCCTATAAGCCGTTCCGTTCCGAAGCGTTCAACGGTGAAACTGGCCAGGGCGCTGCCGAATATTATGGCACGTTTCATGTTCTCGAAACTTATGTCCCTGGTTTTGGCCAGGTAACCTATAAAACCGCCGGCAAAACTGTCTCCTGCACCTGTAGGGTCATATACGTCTTCAAGCGGCAGGGCCGGGGCAAAAAACACCTCTTCTTTATTAAAAAGCAGGGCGCCATGCTCGCCTTTTTTGATCACCAGCACTTTAGGTCCCATGGAAAGGATCTTCTGCGCGGCTTTTACCAGGGAGTATTCTCCAGAAAGCTGCCTTGCCTCTGCATCGTTAATGGTAAGTACGTCAACCATCGCAATGGTCTGTTTCAGCTCCTCAAGGGCAATATCCATCCAGAAATTCATGGTGTCGAGCACTATGAGTT
>JAEZDS010000074.1 GCA_023433205.1 Bacteroidota bacterium | reverse complement strand
CCACAGAGGTTTCTACCACATAGGGCACAAAACTGCTGTTTTCTTCCTGCTCAAAGTACTGCAGTTTTTTTCCGCTGAACTGTTCATGTTGTTTTAGGTCGTAATCAGTGCGTGAATGAATACCTTCAAGTTCCTTAAAACCAAACGGAAACGCGTGTTCAATATCGCAGGCCGCATTGGCATAGTGCGCCAGCTTAACGTGGTCGTGAAACCGGTATTTTTCAGCACCCAGGCCAAGCGACAGGTGCCACTGAAGACGGGCGTTCTTCCAGTATTCGTACCATTGCATCTCCGTGCCGGGTTTAACAAAGAACTGCATCTCCATCTGTTCAAATTCGCGCATGCGGAAAATGAACTGCCTTGCTACGATCTCGTTCCTGAACGCCTTACCCGTTTGCGCAATGCCAAAGGGAATTTTCATTCTCCCTGATTTCTGAACATTCAGGTAATTCACAAATATACCCTGCGCGGTTTCGGGCCTGAGGTAGATGAGATTTGACTCGTCGCTCAGCGAACCCATAGAGGTGCTGAACATGAGGTTGAACTGCCGTACATCTGTCCAGTTGCGGCTGCCGCTCACCGGGTCGGCAATTTCAAGATCAACGATGATCTGCTTCACCTCGGCCAGGTCGTTATTGTTTAGCGCGTTCTTAAAACGTTGGTTGATGTTGTCTATCTTCTGCTGATATTCCTTTACCCGCTGGTTGGTAGAACGGAACATGGTCTCGTCAAAATTCTCGAAACGTTTGGCGGCCTTTTCAACTTCCTTGCTGATCTTGTCTTCAATTTTGGCCACGTACTCTTCGATAAGTACGTCGGCGCGGTACCTTTTTTTGCTGTCCTTGTTATCGATCAGGGGGTCATTGAACGCGTCTACGTGGCCACTGGCTTTCCATGTTTTAGGATGCATAAATATGGCCGCGTCAATTCCAACAATGTTGTCGTGCATCTGCACCATCGCCTTCCACCAGTAGTCGCGAATGTTCTTCTTAAGTTCAGCGCCCAGTTGTCCGTAATCATACACGGCGCTCAGGCCGTCATAAATCTCGCTTCCGGGAAAAATAAACCCATACTCCTTGCTGTGAGAAATTACATTCTTAAATACATCTTCCTGTTTGAGAGCCATGCTGAAAATTAAAGGCTACAAAAATAGGAAAATCTGCATGGCGCACTCTGTTATTATAGGAGGTAGTTGTCAATGAGTCTTATCCTTCCCACAAATACTGCGATGAGTGATACAGCGCCCGCGGCCTCAGTTGCTGGTTCAAGCGTTTCAGGATGGCAGATCTCGTAATACTCAAGTTTCATAAGTGCTTGCTGTTTTACCAGTTCCTGAACAGCATTTCTGGCAGCGGCGATACCTTTGGTTTTTGCGATCATAGCCGCAGATCTCATTAATTCAGGCAGCAGCGAGGCAATTTGTCTTTCTTCAGCATTAAGCAGCATGTTGCGGGAGCTCATGGCAAGTCCATCAGGTTCTCTGATTATGGGGCATGATATTATTTCAGGAGCTGAAGGCATAGAGGCTGCCAGTTTTTTTATCACCAGCACCTGCTGGTAATCTTTACTGCCAAAGTAAGCTTTGTGAGGTTTAATGATCTCGAAGAATCGCTGCACCACCTGAGCCACTCCTTCAAAGTGGCCGGGACGATAAAAGCCTTCAAGAACTTCGGTGATTTTACCCAGTTGGGGGGCTTTTTTTTGGTTTTTAGGGTAAATTTCTTCTGATTTTGGGGTAAAAACCACCTGGCAACCGGCTTTTTCAAGCAGTTTAATGTCTGCTTCCAGTGTTCGCGGATATCGGGCCAGATCGGCGGGATCGCTGAACTGAGTTGGATTAACGAAAATGCTGCAGATACTAACCTCATTTTCTTCCTTACAGCGCTGTATCAGCGAGATGTGGCCTTTATGAAGTGCCCCCATAGTGGGCACAAAGCCAATACGGCGTCCGGAGCTTCTCTGAGTGGACAGAAATGCCTCAAAATCAAGTATTTTCGTGAATATTAACAGCGTAAAAAGGCCCCAAATCTACAATTAACTTTTTAAATTGGTTGATTTTTCCTAAATTTGTATAATCATTAAAAAAAGGAGAAGTAAAGTATGAAGAAAGCCAGGGTCCTTTTTGTTTCCCAAGACATCACACCGTATTTAGACGAAACATATGTAGGCAAAATTGCCAGAAGACTCCCACAGGGAATTCAGGAACGCGGAAAAGAGATCCGCACATTTATGCCGAAGTACGGTTGTATCAATGAGAGAAGGCACCAGCTTCACGAAGTTATCCGCCTTTCAGGAATGAACATGGTGATCAACGATATTGACCACCCCCTGATAATCAAAGTTGCCAGTATTCCTACCGCTCGTATGCAGGTGTATTTTATCGATAACGAGGAATATTTCGGCCGCAAGGCGGTGCTTACTGATAAAACAACAGGAAAATCATTTGACGACAACGACGAACGGGCCATGTTTTTTGTGCGCGGCGTTGCCGAAACGGTGAAAAAGCTTGGCTGGCAGCCAGATATCATCCATTGCCACGGATGGTTCACCTCACTGATGCCACTGTACATCAAAAAATATTATCAGGAAGATCCATTGTTTGCAGATACAAGAATTGTAATGTCGCTGTATGACGATGAGTTTCCGAAGAACCTCAATAAAAAGTTTCTTGAAAAGCTGGCTTTTGATGGTTTTAATAAAAAAGACATTAAACATCTTGTGGAGGAGCCAAGCTACCTTAACATGATGAAGCAGTCAATCGAATGTGCAGACGCAATCATTCAGGGGGATGAAAAACTTAATCCTGAACTAGAGAAGTTCGTGAAGAAAACCGGAAAACCTTTCCTTTCTTATAAAAACGAGCTCGAATACATGGATGCCTTTAATGAGTTTTATGACATGATGCTTGAAGAAGCGAATGTGCTGAGCTGATAAAAGCCAAAGAATTAAAAACCCGCCTGCAACCTCAGGCGGGTTTTTTTATGCGCTGTTGCAGGCTAATTGATAATGTGTATTTTTGCGCGTGTTCATCTGGATGTCCCGGACCTATTTTTTTACCTCACTGGTTTTTGGCCTGTTATTGCTGTTTTCAGGCTGTCGCAAAGATCAGCGTTTGCTCGACACATCGGTGCAGCCGGCAGAAGACCTCAACTCCGGCGCCGCAGCTGTTACACACAGCATCAGGGCATTCACCACAGTTCACGACAGCATTTTGTCCTTTCCGGGAGCCACAAAATTTTTAGGAAGCAATAACGATCCCGTTTTTGGCCGAACTGACATTGGCCTGTATCTGAACGCAAATTTTACCGAGTCGAATCTCAATTTTGGAGAGGATGCAGTGCTTGACTCCGCTGAATTTGTTTTTGAAGTAGCGAATGCCGACTACCAGGGCGATCTTTTTGCGAGCCTGTCTTTTAGCATATTTGCTGTTGATTCGGTGTTAAATGCCAGGAGGATCTATTACGCCTCCAACAACCGTCTTCATTCCACGCAGCACATTGGTGAGCCCCTGCTGGCAGGTGTAACGGTAAGTGCAGGCATAACAGTGCTGCGCCTTAAACTTGATTCGGCCTATGCTTCGCAGATGATCAGAGACCGCGATTTCCTCAGCAGCAGCCAGCTTTTCCAGTCTAAATACAAAGGTTTTTACCTTGCGGCAAGAGCTAAGCCGGGTGAAGAAGGATTTATCAGGAAATGCAACCTTGAAAGCGCCAGAAGCGGCCTGATGGTTTATTACCGGAGACATCCTGTAAACGACCTGGTAACCAGGAGTTTCAGATTTTCTTTTGTTGGCGAAAACGCTGTAAAATACAATACCGTTAAGCACGATTATTCTTATGCAGCTGCAGGTTTACTGTCGCAGCTCAATGGAGATACGTCAACTGTTCAGCATTTGTATGTGCAGGGAATGGGGGGCTGCAGGGCAAATATATTTCTGCCTGTGCAGCGTTACGTCAACGACACCTTTCATATTGCGGTGGGAAGGGCTGAACTTTCTCTGTACGTTGATGCAGCTGCCCTTGCTTCAGGTTATGAGCCTCCTCCACATCTTTCCTTATTGCCTGTTGCAGCCAGCGGCCGCGACACACTGGCGCTTGACCAGGCAAACATAACCGACAACAGCCGTTACGATGGAACTTACGATAAAACAAACCGGCGTTATGTTTTTAACGTAGCCAGGCATGTGCAGGCCATCTACAATGGCGACAAGGTGAATCGCGGGTTCAGGCTGGTAGTTTCAAATCCTTCAAAAGCTGCAACGCTTTTTCGTGACGAGTATTTTAACAGGGTTGTGTTAGGCGGGCCAGCCGGCAGCCTGCCTGCGCCCCGTTTTGTGATCAGCTACTCAAGAGTAAGCAAAAAGTAGGCTTGCGCGGATATTGCTTTCTGTTTAATTTGCGGGAAATGTCTGTTACACTACCGGTGCCTGTGTAAAGACCTAAAAAATTCATCAGGGATTCTGCAATGTTCACCGCCGTAATACAAATAATCAAAGATAACCGGGTACTTTTCCTGGCCTTGTTGGTTACTGTTGCTGTATACAGCAAGGTGCTTTTTTTTGGCCATATCAGCTGGGATGATCCCGAGATGGTCTTCAAAAATAAGGCGGTTAAACATTTTGATATTAAGGCCATGTTCAGCGGTCACTATGTGGGGAACTATCTGCCGGTTACCATGATCGTTCATGCTCTGAGCTGGATGGTATTCGGGGGTAACGCCGGCGGACATCACGCGGTGAATGTAGTTTTTCATTTGCTGAACGGGGTGCTTGTTTATAAGGTTACCGCCTATTTTTTTAGTGACAAAAGGCTGAGAGGTTTAACGGTGCTGGTATTTCTGCTTCACCCGCTGCAGCTTGAAACCGTTGCGTGGATAAGTGAGCTGAAAAGTACATTATCGGCATCATTTTTTTTCGGCGCCTTGTTGTTTTACCTTAGGTACAGCGAAAAACAACAACGTAAAGATTACCTTATTGCTTTTTTATTTTTTGTGGTAAGCTGCCTCAGTAAATCCTCGGCGGTGATCCTGCCGCTTGTTCTGTTGTGTACAGACCTTTACCGGAGCCGGACAATCAGCATACGTTTGTTGACGGACAAGATCCCATTTTTTATTGTAGCACTGCTCTTCGGTTTGATTAACCTGAAAACCCAGGCTGCTGACATGTTCATCAATTATTCCCACGCTTTTCCGTACCATGAGAGGACCGGATACGCGGGATACGCGCTGCTGAAGTACCTGGGTATGTTCCTGCTTCCGGTAAATCTCAGCGTGCTGTATCCCTATCCATCGGCAAAAATTCAGGCGCTGATAATTGGTTTCATTTTTATACTGCTGCTTGGTTTTACCATATATCGCGCGGCGGTGAGAAAGAACTTCCGTTTGCTTGCACTGGTTTTGCTTTGCGTTTGCAGTTTGCTGCTTGTGCTTCAGTTTGTACCTTTTGGCGAAGTGCTGTATGCCGACAGGTACATGTACCAGCCTGTGGTATTTTTTTCGATGCTTGTGTTGTTTCTGTTCAGCAAACTCAGGATCGGTGTTAAGGTCCTGCTGGGGCTGTTGTTTGTTGTATTACCCCTTGCATCATGGCAAAGGATGGATGTGTGGAGAAACAGTGCAGTGCTGTATGCCGATATACTTAAAAAATTCCCCGAATCGTTTGTAGCGCTCAACAGCCTGGGTGCAGAACTGATGATGCAGAACCAGGATAAAAAAGCGCTTGAGTACCTGAACCGATCTGTGAAGGTTTCTCCGAAAAACTACAAGGGGTATTATAACAGAGGGCTTTTAATGCTCAAGAACGGAAAGCCGGCGGAAGCTATTAAAGATTTTAACCGTGCCATTGCACTGTATGATTATCATAAAGCATACGTTGGCCGCGCTTCTGCATATTATATGCTGCAGGATATTCCCAAGGCCATGCAGGATGCTGAGTACGTGCTTAAGACAGAGCCTGGCCAGCCTAAGGCCCTTTTTGTTCTTGCCAACTGTTACAGTAGTCTGAACCAGATCGACAAAGCGCTGACGCTTTACAACATGTGTATAGAGGTTGTGGATGACGATGCGGATTTTTATTTTAAGAGGGCAATTGCTTATGGGAAGAAGCAGGATTTTGTATCATCTCTGCAGGATCTTGATGCCTGCATCAGCTTAAATCCCGGCTATTATGAGGCATACTACTGGCGTGGAGTGGCAAAGTTTAATCTGAAGCAGGAGCCCTGCAGGGATCTGAGAATTGCCGCAGATAAGGGACTGGAGCAGGCACAGCTGGCTTACAATAAATACTGTTTTTAATCGCCGCGGACCGGGGTTCGGGATCATTCAGCAGAAAAAAATGCGGCATGTTGTTCCGGGTATGGGTTTTTGTGTTTAATTTGTGATGGTCAAACAACTACTGCATTTTGCGGAAAGTCCTGGCAGGCATAATCACCCTAATTGCTTTGTCTGTACACTGCCAGATCTCTGGCATTGTGAGCGTGCCGGGCACTTACTCCACCATTTCTTCAGTTATTAGTGCTTTAAATCAGAACGGGATCGCCGGTGCTGTTACTGTTAACATTGCCGCCGGTTATACAGAGACCGCGATAAGTGGGGGTTACACCCTTTACGCAAGCGGTACAGCTTCAAACCCGGTTACTTTCAGAAAATCAGGCACAGGATCTAATCCCCTGATCGTAGCCTATGTTGGCAATAAAACACCTGGCGCCGCCGTGCAGGACGGAGTGTGGAGATTTGCCGGATGCGATCACATCACCATAGATGGAATTGACATAGTTGACCCGAATTCCACCAATCCTGCAACCATGGAGTTTGGATACGGATTCTTTAAACTTAATGGTATTGACGGTTGTCAGTACAATACGGTGAAAAACTGCGTCATCACACTTAGCAGGATAAACAACGGTGGTGGTGCCGGTCCTGCGGCAGACGGTTCAAGAGGCATTGATGTAGTGAACGCGACAATGGCGGCGCACAATACACATGTCACAGTTTTTTCTTCAGATGGTTCTAACAGTAATAATCAGTTTAAGAATAACATAATCAGCAACTGCAACATCGGGATCTCATTGTATGGCTTTGCAGGCACATCACCCTTTCTGTACTGTGACAGTGGAAATCTGGCAGGCGACACAGGAACGGGCTCAGGCAACCAGATCCTGAACTTCGGCGGCGGCGGTACAGCCAACGCTGCCGCGGGGATCAGAGCTTTTGCCCAGTACGATTTTACGGTGGCCGGAAATTCAATTAATAACCATGATGGGGCAGGGGTGAAACATGCCACCACCCTTCGGGGAATACATTTGCTTGACGCGCCTTCAGCAAATGTGAGTGTGACCGGTAACACGCTCAGTCTTCACAGTGGCGCATCAGGCAGTCAGCTCATTTGTATTCTGAACCTGGCGGGAAACGCAGGGATGAACAATACTGTGACAATCACAGAAAACGTAATTCGGGATTGCAGCTATACAACTGCCAGCTCAGGTTCTTTTTACGGGATATGGAACAATGCCGCTGCTGCGCGGCTTGAGATCTCATCCAACCTGTTCCTTAACAATTCTTCGGGTGCCGCATCGGGATCAACCTATCTTATTTATAATAATGCTGCGGTAAGTGAACAGATAAGGATCCGCAATAATATTTTGGCGATGTGCTATAACGGGAGTTCTGCTTACAGCGGGACAATGTATGGGGTTAACAATACAGCTGCTGCGCCGGCTGCGAGTATCAGCATAAGTGCCAACAGGTTCACCAGTTTCGCGCATGTTAAGCAGCAGGGTACGGGTAATATCTATTTTATAAACAGCAGCGCGGCCTGCAACCAGTTGAGGGTAGACAGCAATTGCTGGAAGCATCTGCGGTTAAATCACAGCGGTAATGAATATTTTATTTACAACAGCTCTGCTGTACAATATTCACTCAGCGTTTCTTCCAACACCATCACTGATCATGTGCGTTCTGGAGCTGCCGCCAACATGTATGGCTACTACAGTAATGTGTCAGTTCCCGCTACCGCAACGCAGCAGCTCGTTCACAATCTTATTGCCGGCATTACCGCTACAGTTCCGGGCAGTGGTTCGTTCTATGGTATATATAGCGGCGACGGCAACAACAGTCCTTTTCCCCTAAAAACCATCAGTTCAAATACCGTTACTGGGGTTGAGATGAACGGAAGCGGGAATTTTTATGGTATTTATGCTGCCGATCTTGGAGATGGCGGAGGCGGAGGGGGATCTGTGCTCTCTGGTAATGTGGTGCAGCAGAATGTTTTCAGCGGACAGATGTACGGACTTTACTGCAGTTCACCTGTGTCGCCCTTGTATCCTGCGTCAGTAATAAACAATAATGTTACCGGGCTGAAGGGAGACGGCTCATCGGCTACTGTATATGGACTGTACCTGAGTAGTAATAATTCCGGCGTCCACTGTTCAGGGAACAAAATTGCAGGTATTGTGTCAATGGGAGCCGCAGGTACAGCTCACGGATTGTACGGTGCTGCTACCAGCACTTCAGCGATCTATAACAATATTATCGGCCATATTGAAGCACCGGTAAGTGGCGGAGCCAACCGCTGCAACGGCATTTATATCAGCGGAGGAACTTTTGTTGATCTGGCATATAACACCGTGTTGATCGAAACAACAAGTACCGGGCTTAATTTTGGAACCAATGCACTGTATGTTTCTTCCACGGCGGGTCTGCTTCTCAGGAACAACATTCTGGTGAACCGCTCGTCGCCAACAGGTTCAGGTATCTGCGCTGCCTACAGAAGGAGCACTTCAACCCTTACCAGTTACAATGCCGCATCTGACCATAACTTGTTTTATTCGGGTGTTTTTTCCGCATCAAAACCACTTCTGTACAGCGGTACATCTCACCAGAATCTCAGCGCCTTAAAATCTGCGGTCTCTCCCCGTGAATCAAACAGCGTGAGCCAGGATCCGGTTTTCAGGTCGCTTAACTATTTATCGCCGCATTACCTGCACCTTTACGCCTCTACTGTTTCGGTGATTGAAAGCGGAGCGCAGAATATTTCACTTACCAGCGTTGATCACAACAATGAAACCAGGGCGCAGAATAGTGGCTACACCGGCAGTGGCACAGCGCCCGACATTGGGGCCGACGAGTTTGAGACAGATACAAGTGCCTGTAATCTCACAAAGGCGGGACTTTTATTTCCTGCTTCATTAAATGTCTGTGTGGGGAATACCGTATCGCTTTTCGGTATGGATTACAGCGCCGGCACCGGCAATACACAACAAATAAAAATGTCGCAGGTGGCCGGAGGGCCATACACCACCACGGTGAGCCAGGGAACAGAATTTTATTCTGCTCCGCTTTCGGCCGGCGTTTATTATTTTATTATGGAAAGCAGCTGTGCTTCTGCACCGGGAACTTTGGTTTCTGCTGAGGCAACAGTAGTGGTAAGGAGCGTAGCCGATCCCACATTAACTGCGCAATCCGTCACAGTGTGCAGCGGTGATTCGGTGAGTTTAAGCGCGCAGGGGGTGCCGGGGGCTGAGTTTTCATGGCTTGGGCCCGGAGGTTTTTTTTCAGAAGCGCCCTCTGCACATATCAGCAGAGCAGACAGTGGGAACAGCGGGCAGTATGTACTGCAGCTCAGCGATAACGGTTGCAGCTCTGCCGCAAAAAGCCTCACACTTTCTGTTGCCGAAGTAAGTATTACCCTGAGTTCAAGCAGAAGATTTTTGTGTGTTGGCGACAGCGCTGTACTTACCGCATTAAGTTCTGCAGGATCATACAGCTGGAGCAACGGCGCAATAACCTCCTCGGTGCAAGTTACTCCTGCTGTAAGTTCGGTTTACAGCGTAAGCGCAAGCTACCTGGGTTGTAAAGTCACGGCATCACTGCAGGTTTCAGTGACAGATCCAACAATCAGCGTTTCGGGCGCAACACTTTGTGGAAACCAGTCGGCCACTGTGTTAACAGCTCAGTCATTCACACCTGCTGAAACGCGGTGGTACTCTGACCCGTCTTTGACTCAGCTTCTGCACGTTGGCAACAGTTATTCATTAAGCGCTGCTAACAGCAGCACTTATTATGTGCTTGCACAGGGCGTTGAGTACGACAGTTTGATAACGGAATACAGCGGGAGCGATATGGCAGAAGGGCTGATGTTCGATATCACCGCTCTTGCCGATCTGGAAATACAGAATCTGTCGCTGCATCTTCCCTCTGCCGGAGTTTATACTGTAGAGCTCTGGCACAGAACTGGTTCATATAATGGATTCACCAACTCGCCAACAGGATGGCTTTCGGCCGGAACCTGCACAGTGCATGGCAGCGGAACAGCCCTTCCTTCATTACTGCCAATTTCTCCTGCGCTAAATCTCAGTGGCGGGCAAACCACCGGCTTGTATGTTTCCGTTAGTGGCGGGTCGTTATTTTGCAGTAGTACAGGAACTAATGCAGGGCCCTGGCAATCGAACAATGATATTCTTATTTCTTCCGGTAATTCCGGACCATACTTCGGACTTTTAACACCTGGTGGTGGTTTTGATGGTACAATACAATACAAACGGCTTCTGTGTTCGTCGCCGCTAAAGGCTGTTGGGTTATTACTGGCCCCACAACCGCAGGTAAACATAATTGCCACACCCTCTGTTGTTTGTCCCGGTTCACAGGTTACGCTTGTTGCCTCGGGTGCAGATAAGTATAAATGGACAGGCATAAGCGGAAATAGTCAGGTGACGGTGGCTCCACAGCAGGCCATGACCTATAGCGTTACCGGCACCAGCAGTTTGGGCTGTGCTGGGGGTGCCACTATACTGGTGAATACATTTTCGGTGCCAGCAGTAAACGTAACAGCAAGCGCAACGCTGGTTTGCCCATCGGCGCCAATTACTTTAACTGCCAACGGCGGCAGCAGTTATGTGTGGAATACCGGTGCCACAGCAGCTATTACAACTGTAAGCCCGCCACTCAATACCACCTATACCGTTTTCGGCTTCAGCGACCAGGGCTGCATGGCGAGCCAAACGCTCGCTGTTGCAACCAAATCGGTGCCGGTGGTTAAAATAAATATGTCTGCGGATTCGGTTTGTGCCGGACAGATAGTTGTTTTAAGTGCGCAGGGGGCAAATTCATATACCTGGCTTCCTTCCTATTCCACCGGCCCCACATTTAGCCTCTACCCTCAGTTTTCGGGAATCTATAATGTTGCAGGACAAAGTGTAAACAGCTGTACTCAGCTTGCTTATGTTTACGTGAGGGTAAATGACTGTACGGCGCTTCCCGTTCAGGAAGAAACAGGATATAAGGTATGTCCCAATCCATCAGCAGGAATATTCCAGATCAGTTTTTTAGTTGAAGCGGAGAGAAATTTTGAAGTTTACAGCAGCTCAGGGCAGTTATGTTTTTTTTGGAGAAGCAGCGATCCTGTTCAGAGGGCAGATTTGAGTGATCTGTTGCCGGGGATTTACTTTCTTATAGTTAGTGAAGAGCGCCACAGGCACGTGGTAAAACTTATGTTGATTGAGTAGGAATAAGGTTTACTGGATGGCCTGCGATTTTTTTACAATGTCTCTGATAATTTCATCGAATTCAAAAGCTGAACTTTGCAGGTGGCCTAACAGCTGGTTTTTTTCTTCGTCACTTACGTGATTCTCAATAATCAGATTCAATATTCCCATCATCCTTGCCAGCGGAGCACGCACCACATGGGACTGTGTCCAGGCAATTTCGCGCAATTTTGTATTCTGCAGTTCAATGGCTCTGATGTGGTTCAGCCGTTCGGTGATGTCGTGGGCGAGGATAACTTTGGCCTTTTTGTTCCTGAAAATTATGTTGTTGTGTCTTATGTCAACGTGCATCAGCTCACCGTTTTTTTTCTGATGAATAAAGACCTGATCAGTGAAGGGGGTGTCATTCTCAATTTCCTGCATTCTTTTCTCCAGGTGTGGTAATTCGGAAGCAGGACGGATATCTCTGATCGTCATGCCAAGGAACTCTTCTTTTGAGTATCCGTAATGCTCAATGGCGGCAAGGTTAACATCAAGAAACGCAAAGGTATTCACATCATAAACCCACATTGGCAGCGGACTCAGTTGAAAGAGATCAGAATAACGCTGTTCTGATTCTTTGAGACTCAGCAGACTTTTATTACGCTCAATATTGTAGATGATACTTTTGTGAAGGGTAGTAGCTGTGAGGTCATCTTTGAGCAGGTAATCTGATACACCCAGGGCAAGCGATTTAACTGCAAATGAAAAATCGGTAAAACCTGTAAGCACTATCAGAGGAGTGGATCCAGCAAGCTGGAGGATGTTTTGAATAAGTTCTTTTCCGCTTAAATCGGGGAGAGTTAGGTCGAGAAGTATGGCATTAAACTGCTGTTCGCCTTCCAGCATCAATGTTTTTACATCTTTGAAGTTTGAGGCTCTGCTTATTTTCAGAGACATAAATTTTTCCTGCAGGTATTCTTCCAGAAGCAAATAGTCGCCGTCATTGTCTTCTACGGCAAGAAAGTGATGGGGCTGCTTTTCTCTGAACATACTTAGTTTTTAACCGGTAGCCTGGTGGTTTTGAGCCAGAAGTTCTCTATGCTGCTAATGGCTTCGGCGAACTCATTTATCTCAACAGGTTTGATCACATAGGCGTTTGCCTGAGCCGCGTAGGCTTTTCTGATATCGGCAGGTGAAGAAGATGTAGAGAACATCAGCACCGGGATGTGCCTTGTTGAGGGGTCAGATTTAATGATCTCCAGTACTTCCAGCCCACCTCTGATCGGCAGGTTCATGTCAAGAAATATCAGAGAGGGTTCAGGAGATTCTGCATTCCCGTTTTTCCTGAAAACATAATCAATTGCCTCCAAACCGTTTCGTACAATACTCAGTGAGTGGGGTGTGCGCCACTCCTCAAGGGCTTCACTGATCAGCAGTATGTCGCCTTCGTTGTCCTCAACCAGCAGTATGTGAATGGCTTCCATTAAAAAATTCAGTCTAAATTAAGATAATCATGTGGGGTTTTCGGTAATTCTATAAAAAAGGTGCTGCCCTTATCAGGTTCTGATTCAAGCCAGATCTTTGCGCCCATGTTGTCGGTTATTTTTTTAACTATGGCAAGTCCCATGCCTGTGCCTTCATATTCGGTGCGGCCGTGGAGTCGCTGAAATATCGTAAAGATCCTTGTATAATGTTGTTCCTCAATTCCTATGCCGTTGTCCTTGAAAAGGATCACCCACCTGTTCTCCTCTTCTTTTGTGCTAAGTTCGATCTTTGGCGGAATGTTGTTTCTGCTGTACTTAAGACCATTGCCAATGAGATTCTGAAAGATCTGCAGGACGGGAGTTTTGTAGTTATGGATCACCGGAAGTTCTTTAACCTCAATAACTGCAGATTTTTCTTCTATCAGTTTTCTCTGCAAGGTTGCAACTTCCTTCACAATTTGCCGCAGATCGATCATTTCTTTTTCCCCTTCGTGTCTGCCAACTCTTGAATAATCGAGCAGGTCAAGAATGATCTGCCGCATTCTTTTTGATCCGTCAACAGCGTAGTGAATGTATTGTTTGGCCTTATCATCAAGCTTGTCGCCGTACTTTTTATTTAACTGGGTAAGGAAACTGCTTACCATCCTGAGTGGCTCCTGCAAATCGTGCGAGGCCACGTATGCGAACTGCTCAAGCTCGGCGTTTGAAATAGCGAGCTTGCGCGCATGCACTTCCAGCTGATAGTACAGCTCTTTAAGCGACTCTTCATATTCTTTACGGTACGAGATGTCGGTTATGGCCCCTACCACCCGTGTTACTTTTCCTTCCTTATCGCGAATAAAAACAGCCCTGTCAATAATAAGCGCGTATTTCTGGTTGGCCTTCAAAATCCGGTATTCTTCAAACCAGTTGGTGATTGCGGGGTCAGCGAACACTTTTGTGACTTTTTCTGTGATGCGTTTTTTGTCCTGTGGGTGAATAAGGCTAAGATACAGATCGAATGTTGGTGTAATCTGCTGGGGGTTATACCCGAATAGTGTTTTAAAACCCTTTCCCCACAGCAAGACCCCCGAAATGGGGTCGTAGTCCCATATGGCATCGTTGGTTGCTTCAACAATGATCTCGAAACGTTCGTTTGTTTGCCTCAGCTGTTCCTGTGCCGCCTTCCTGATGGTTATGTCCTTAAAGTAAACGGCCAGTCCTTGTTCTGAAGGATAAACGCTGACCTCCAACCATTGATTGGTGGTTTTGTATAGTTCTTCAAAATGCACAGGTTGCCCCGACTCCAGCGCTTTCTGGTAATTTTGATAAAAGGCGGTGTTTTTTGCGTCATGGAAAACTTCCCACAGCGATTGTCCAATAATTTTACCACGGGGCGTGGCAAGCACTCTTTCGGCTTCTTTGTTCCAGTATAAAACGGTCCAGCTGTGGTCAACGGTAAAAAAAGCATCGCCAACACTTTCAAGGATAGTTGTTTTTTCAGCGAGCGCTTTCTGCAGTTCAAGCTCTGCTGTTTTTTGTGCATGTATGTCCTGGTAACTTCCGTAAATTCGGCTGCAGTAGTCTCCAATCCATTCGGAGCGACCAATACAGCGAATCCAGCGCCTCTGGCCACGAGAATTTTTTATAGGAAGATCCAGTTCAAAGTTGTCGCCATCCGACATGAGTTTTTTAAAAGCGCTTTTGATCTCTGACAGTCCTGGTTCTTCAAAGAACTGCAGGTTAGAATTAAGCGTGGGCTGATAGTTCAACGGCACACCGAACAGGTCTTTTGTCATTTGCGACCAGTACATTGCATCAGTTTTGTTTTGCAGCAGGTTCATCTCCCAGCTGCCAATGCGGGCAATTTTAGATGTGCGTTCGGCAAGTTCTTTGAGCTTGTGTTTGTCGGTAATGTCCATGATGATTGCATCCCATACCACAGTACCATCGGCTGTTTTGTGTGGATTGCCTTGCACTTCGTGGATCCTGATGTCGCCATTCGGCTTAACATAACGCCAGGTTTCGTGCCAGGGCGAAAGTCTGGCCGCCGATTTGGCAACCGATCTTCTGAACTTCTTGCTATCACCACCAGCGGCTATTCCCCGTAAGACCTTTTCAGTGCTTTCAACACACTCGTGCGGCTCAAGCCCCCAAATTTCACGTGCGCCTTCGCTAATGTATTTTAGCTGATCGCTGCCATCGCCGAACCTTAAATACTGAAAGATTATGCCTGGCACATTATTGGAGATATTCTGTAGTCTGAGTTCGGTAAGTTTTCTGTCATCAATATCCTGCAAACTTCCGTAGATCCTTATGCACCTGTTTTCAGAGAGCTCGGCATTACCGATGGAACGTACCCACTTTTCGTGTCCGCGTGCACTGATTATCTGCAGTTCAACATCCCAGGAGGTGCCATTGAGGATGGCCTCACTGATACACTGCGCAATGGTGTTTCGTGAATGGCCTTCTTTATAGAATAAAAGACTGCTTGAAATATCCGGAACAAAATCCTCTGCCACTTCGTAAATGCGCCTGGTCATGTCTGACCAAAAAAATCTGTCGCCTGCAAAATCTATTTCCCAGCCACCGACTTTAGAGAGGCTTGTTGCGCGGTCGAGAAGATCCTGCAGTTTTCTGATTTCCGTTACATCGCGGCCAAAAGCGAAGATGTGGCCTTCATCGCCAAAGGTGTGCGACGATCCCCAGGAAATATACCGGTAAGAGCCGTCTTT
>JAEZDS010000069.1 GCA_023433205.1 Bacteroidota bacterium | reverse complement strand
ACGCAGAAAAGCCCAGCACAGCGGCCAGGGCTAATGGAAGGACAGTCTGTTTTTTCATTGATCGCCTATTTAAACTCCTGGCAAGATACGCATTTAACATTAGTTCTGTTTTATGACTTTAAAAACTTTTTATTGATAATTTGTTGAAAACCATCACATATTCCGGCGGTACTGCCCGCCAACTTCAAAAAGGGCGTTGGTGATCTGGCCGAGCGAACAATATTTTACTGTTTCTATTAATGCTTTGAACATGTTCTTGTTCTGAACAGCCGCCTCCTGAAGCTCTTTCAGACTGGCTGCTCCCTTGTCTTTATTGGCTGCCCACACCCTGTTTCTGGTAGCTATCTGAGCTTCCTTTTCTTCGGTGGTTGATCTTATCACTTCCCTGGGAAGGATTGTAGGACTGCCTTTGGAGCTTAAAAAAGTGTTCACGCCAATGATGGGATACGAGCCGTTGTGTTTCAGGGTTTCATAATAGAGGCTTTCCTCCTGAATTTTCCCGCGCTGGTACATGGTTTCCATGGCACCCAATACTCCACCGCGTTCGGTGATCCTGTCGAACTCGCTAAGTACCGCTTCTTCCACCAGGTCAGTGAGTTCTTCAATAATAAAAGAGCCCTGAAGGGGGTTTTCGTTTCGGGCCAGACCCAGTTCGCGGTTAATGATCAGTTGTATTGCCATTGCCCTGCGCACCGATTCTTCTGTAGGGGTGGTGATGGCTTCATCATAGGCATTTGTGTGCAGTGAATTGCAGTTGTCGTATATCGCGTACAGCGCCTGTAAGGTTGTGCGGATGTCGTTAAAATCGATCTCCTGGGCATGGAGGGACCGGCCCGAGGTCTGGATATGATATTTCAGCATCTGGCTGCGCTCATTTGCGCCGTATTTGTGTTTCATTGCCCTGGCCCAGATGCGGCGGGCCACTCTGCCTATAACACTATACTCAGGATCAATGCCATTACTGAAAAAGAAGCTAAGGTTGGGAGCAAAATCATTGATGTTCATGCCCCTGCTGAGGTAATATTCAACAAAAGTAAAACCGTTGGAAAGTGTGAAGGCCAGCTGCGAAACCGGGTTGGCACCTGCCTCGGCTATGTGGTAACCGCTTATTGAAACTGAATAGAAATTCCTGACGTTATTATCGATAAAATACTGCTGTACATCACCCATTACACGCAGACTGAATTCTGTGCTGAAAATGCAGGTGTTCTGGGCCTGGTCTTCCTTTAATATGTCAGCCTGCACTGTTCCTCTTACCTGCGAAAGCGTGCGCGCTTTTATTTTCTCATAAACATCTGCAGGAAGTACCTGATCTCCGGTTACACCAAGCAGCATAAGCCCCAATCCATTATTACCCTCGGGTAGTTTGTCGGAATTGTACCGGGGGCGCTCGGCTCCTTTTTGACGAAAGATCTCTTCTAATTTTTTTTCAGTTTCTGCCTCCAGGCCATTCTCTCTGATATAAAGTTCACACTGCTGATCAATAGCCGCATTCATATAAAACGCTGCAATTGTAGCTGCCGGTCCGTTTATGGTCATCGATACCGAAGTTTTTGGATCGGCGAGGTTAAAGCCGCTGTAAAGCTTCTTGGCATCATCGAGGCAGCAAACACTTACCCCGCTGTTGCCGATCTTGCCGTAAATATCAGGACGGTGATCGGGGTCATTACCGTAAAGCGTAACACTGTCGAAAGCGGTGCTTAAGCGGTGAGCAGGCATTCCCAGACTCACGTAATGGAAGCGTTTGTTGGTACGTTCTGGTCCGCCCTCACCGGCAAACATACGTGTAGGATCTTCACCTTCACGTTTGAACGGATATATGCCCGCGGTATAGGGGAAATGTCCTGGAAAATTCTCACGAAGTGACCACTTTAGAATATCTCCCCAGCTCCTGTAAGCCGGCACAGCTACTTTAGGTACCTGTATATGGGAGAGGCTTTCGTAATGTGTTGCGATCTTTACCTCCTTATCGCGCACTTTAAATGTGTAGTAGTCGCTGATGTAACGTTGTTTCTGCTTGTCCCATTCTTCAAGCATTTTAAGGTTGCGGCCATCGAGTTCAAGAGCGGTTCTCTTTTCCTGCTCTTCAAGTCCTTTCAGCAGATTGTGATTGGTACCGTCTTTTTTAACAGCTGAGATGGTGTTTCTCACACAATATAGCTGCTCGGCAATACTGCTCTGCTCAGCCACCCACTTGTCGTTGGCACGTGAAGCCTCCGAAATTTCGCTGAGGTAGCGTGTGCGGTTGGGAGGTATGATGTAGATCTTCTCACTCATCTCATTACTGATGGTGAAGGATGACTTAAGATCACACTTTGTTTTTTCAACAAGCTTGTCCATCACCGCTTTGTAAAGACTGTTGGTTCCCGGATCATTGAACTGAGAGGCAATGGTGCCAAACACGGGAATGTTGTCATCGGCTGAATCCCAGAGCTGGTGATTGCGTTTGTATTGTTTTTTTACATCGCGGATGGCATCCAGAGCGCCCCGTTTGTCGAATTTGTTGATAGCAACAATATCGGCGAACTCAAGCATATCTATCTTCTCGAGTTGAGTGGCGGCGCCAAATTCCGGCGTCATCACATACAAACTCATGCTGCTGTGTTCAATGATCTCGGTGTCGCTTTGCCCTATACCAGCCGTTTCAAGGATGATCAGGTCAAATTCAGCTGCTTTCAGTATGTCAACAGCGTCTTTTACATATTTTGAAAGCGCCAGATTGCTTTGCCTGGTTGCAAGCGAGCGCATATAAACTCTGGGGTTTCGGATCGAATTCATGCGGATGCGGTCGCCAAGCAGGGCCCCGCCTGTTTTTCTTTTACTGGGATCAACGGAGATAATACCAATATTTTTTTCGGGGAAATCAAGCAGGAAGCGACGCACAAGTTCATCAATGAGGGAAGATTTACCTGCACCACCGGTTCCGGTGATACCGATCACCGGCGTTTTTGATTTTTGTGAGGCACTTCGAACCTGATCAAGAATGGCCCTGCTTTCCTCGTTAAAATTTTCAGCAGCGGAAATGAGCCTTGCAATGGCGTGGTGGTTCTTGCTGCTGATATATTTTACCTCACCATTGAGGTTACTGCCGGTGGCATAGTCACTTTTCTCAAGCACATCGTTGATCATTCCCTGCAAGCCCATTGAGCGGCCATCGTCGGGATGATAGATCCTGGTAATGCCATAACTATGAAGTTCTTCGATCTCTGAAGGGAGAATGGTGCCGCCGCCACCCCCGAATATTTTGATATGACCGCAACCGCGTTCCTTTAAAAGGTCGTACATATAACGGAAATACTCATTGTGACCGCCCTGGTAGCTGGTAATGGCTATGGCGTTAGCGTCTTCCTGAATGGCGCAATCTACTATCTCCTGCACGCTTCGGTCATGGCCCAGATGAATGATCTCGGCGCCACTGCTCTGCATTACCCTGCGCATGATATTGATGGCCGCGTCGTGGCCGTCGAACAGCGCTGCCGCCGTTACTATGCGCACTTTATTTCTGGTCTGGTAAGGCTTAACTTCGTTCATATATGGTTCAATAGGGCCACAAATTTAAGAATTTAAGGGGTTTTTCCACCTAATTAACGCAGCAGCAGAGGGGCGGGAGCAAGCCTGAAATGTCACCGCAGGTTACCATTTGTTAATTCTCTCACGCACCGTGGCAGATAATGATCTGAAAGCAGTTTATTGATGAAACAGTCATTCTGACGAAAATATATATATGAAGTTTCACATGAACTTCAAATAACTAACGGTTTGCTTGTTTACAGTGTTCAGGTTATTCGTGCAATCGGTTGAGAAGAATGGTTACAGGTAGTCAACAGTTTGCGTAAGTCTGCGACCCGTTGGGGAAAATTTTCACCATCATGAGCAATTAAAGTGCGGTTTTTGTGGCGGCATGGTTTTGTACGACTACTGTTAAAAACAATAGTTATGGGAAACCTTCTTTACATTATCGCAGTGATCCTTGTTATAGGATGGCTCGTAGGATTTGTTGGCTACAATGCCGGTGGATTAATTCACATACTGCTTGTGATCGCAATTATTGCAGTATTGATCCGTATCATCAGCGGACGCAAGGTATAAGCCTTGTTGAACTTAAAAAAGGGCAGAGGTTATGAAAACAAAACTCACCGATTTTATACTAACGGCTTTGTTACTGGTGGTGCTGGGTTTCCAGAACTGCGGTTATGAAGAGCGTGGGCATAGCAATACGCCTCCGGAGAATCCCGGCAGCCAAACCAGAGTGGGAGTTGATACAACCGCTCACCCCGGCAATATTGACCGCGATACAATAAGGGTGCATCAGTAGCAGTGAGGGCCGCTGTTTTTGCCCATGTCAACGCTGAGTTATAAACCTCTTCGCAAATCGGTTGAACTAACGCATATTACCGATGAGGAGATCATCTGGAAATTAAAGAACAGAGAGATCTCACGGGAGTATCTGCAAAAAAACCGCCGGGATTCGGTTACGATAACTGAAAGTCCCGGCGGTTGTACTATTGTGCCGGAGGCCCGGGGCAGGATTGCCGATATCCTGTTTACCGTGCCGGCGCATTACGATCAGAAAAAACCCGGGCTGGTTATTGACCCTCTGGACGAGAAACATTTCACAACCCTTATTGGCCATCTTAGTGCTGAGCGCAGGCATTACACCATTTTGTGTCATGCCTCACAGGTAGATCAGATAAAAGGTTGGTTTCGCGAAAGGAATATCTCTGAAGAAGATGTTTTAATAGGCATTTCTGTTTTTAATTTTTCCATCTGGGCGCAGGATGCGTATGTGGCCCTTAATAATAAAAAGGGAGAAATAATGCTGAGCGAGAGCATTTGTTTTACACGCGATCACGACATGAGTGTGGCCGATGACCTTTCGCTGCAGACAGAGATCAGGGCACAACAGTCTCATCTGTACTTTCAGGGAGGAAATATCCTTGAAACTGAAAAATATGTTCTGGTGGGTATGGATTACATCCGGGAAAACGAAGGAAGGCCTTTCCTTGAAGACCAGGAAGCGGTTTGTGTGGAGTTTGAAAAGCTTTTCGGAAAGAAGATCCTGCCGGTGGGCCGAACATCCCTCATCCCTCATCGCCACAGACAATACCTTGGTGGCGGCGTATTTCAACCTGTATTTCATATTGATATGTATATCACTCCAACCGGACTGATCAGTGGTGGAAAGGAACTGTTGCTGGTGGGCAGTCCCCGTCTTGCTAGGGATATTCTTGGTGAGGAACAATCTGAGAATGATTTTGATGTTTATTTTGACGAAGTGGCCGATGCCCTGTCAGGAGAATATGAGGTAAAACGTATGCCCCTTCTTCCGACCCAGTACAAAAGCAGGGAGGCTGTTTTCCCAAGGCATTATTATCTGTCATACAATAATGTGCTGGTTGAGAATTATCAGGACGGGCAACAAACGGTCATGCGCAATGTATACCTGCCCACGTACAGAGACCAGGTAAAAACGTTTGTTGATGAGTACTACCTTGATGCCTATTATGGAAGTGAAGCGCGTTACGCCAGGCTGGATGCAGGTGCAAAAAAGATATGGGAGGATCTGGGCTTTAAAGTTTTTGAAATGGATGCACTCGAGGACCTTGCCATGAGCTGGGGTTCGGTACACTGTATGGTAAAAACACTGAAGCGGGAGTGAAGCCGCAGCAGACGGTTGGTGCGCCAGGGTTTACAAAGCAGGCTGAGTCAGTGAACAGGCGTTTCGCGGCGAAGTCCTGCTAAGCGGGCAAAGCAGCTCCGCGTACTGAAAAACTGCAAAGCAAACTGGTTTATAGGATTTATTCAGCTATTGGTGAAGCTCAATCTTCTTGCCCGCGATCACGAGCGCTCAATTCGTAAGCATCGTCATTCACGTGCATGGCGATCTCGGTCAGTTCGAGGTCTGTCTTTTCCTCCTCGTCGAGGGTGCGGCCCAGCACATCACATACATTCCAATAACCCAGAACATCGCATAGCTCGCACAGAGAACCATAACAGGCGATCTCATAATGTTCTATTTTCTGCGCACCAATAATCAGTGCGGAGTCTCTTACCGGACTTTCTTCAAATTCGCTGATCACCTTGCGGCATTCCTCAATCAATCCCTCCATGGCCGGACAATCTGCATTTTCGGGTACATCAAGTTCCAGGCGCTTGAACACCTTTTCAAGCCTTTCAACATGACGCTGGGTCTGACGGTAGTGTTTTATCATCGCATCCTCCAGGTCTTCACTGTAACATGCTTTGGCTACCTCGGGCAATACTTTCACAAGCTGCAGCTCGGCGCTGTATATTTCACTGAGTCCTGTTTTGAGCAGGTGCTGCAGTGTGGTTTGCCTTGATCCATTCCTGGAGTGTGTTGAAGTGGAGTTCTTTCTGCTGGTTTCTTTCATAAAATTTTGATGCTCATTGTTTATATAAATTCCTGTTCGTCGGGATCGTTAAAATCTTCGTCTTCCTCCGGATTGTGAATGTCAGGGAACTGTTCCATGTCTTCACTGGATTCTTCGGAAGGACGTTGTTTGTCATTTTTCTGATCCTCGCCGGGACGGGAAGGCTTTTTGGGACCGGGGTCTGTGTTATGTTCTTTCATGTTTTTACAGCAGGTTGCAAAATTTATACCCGCTCCGGCTTCGGTACTGGCATTCAGATTGCGGATCAGAAAGTACAACTTACAACTATGAAAAAACATTTTATGATCATTGCCCTGGCCTCATTGTTTGCGGCCTGTGGTGCCGCTGACGATAAGAACGAATACGAGAATTATCCTACCTACGACACCACCAACACCACCAATCATCTTAACGACTCCACCACCAACGATATGCGCAGTGAGGGTGAGTTGCGTCATAATATTGACAGTGACGGGGACGGACAATAAATTAAATATTTAGGACAGGCAACAGACGGGCAGGATCGGGGTGTTTGAGCAACCTGGTGTTGCCTTAAAAATGCGGGTATAAAATTCCACAACACCGTTGTTTTGTAAGCCGGCAAAGGGCAAACCAATCACTGTGGAAAGAAATTAGCTGGCGCAGTTTAAAATGGACTATAAAGATCTTTTTGACCGCGATGCGGTGGCAAAACTTCAGGAACTCGCAAGGAATGCTGAGACAGGCTTTCTGCAAACTCACCTTGACCATATTCCCTGCAGCGGCAGGCCAATGATAATTGCCAAAGTAGATGATGAGGGGCGCATGTGGTTCTTCAGCAAAGCTTCCAGTCACAAAAATTCTGAGATAGCGATAAATAACAGGGTGCAGGTGATCTGTGCCAGACCGCACTGCTCAGAATTCCTTAATCTTTTTGGGGAGGCCTTTATCATGAAGGACGAAGACAAGATACGGGAGCTTTGGAGGCCTTCATTTAAGCTGTGGTTTGAGGGTATACATGATCCGGATATCAGTTTGATTTGCGTGAAACCGGCAGAGGCTTACTACTGGGACAGCAAACACAACACAGCTGCCATGCTGTTCAAAAATGTTTTTGGTGCGCTTACCGGCGTTGCTATGAATGGCGATGTACATGGGGCCTTAAAGGTGGATGAACAGGTATGAACCGCAACAGTAAAATTCACAGGTTTATAAAAACACTTAAAGAGTACTCTGTTACTATGGCATTTGGAGAGAGTATTACCTGTGGCCTGGCTTCTCATCTTTTGTCAACCACCAAGGGGACATCGGAAGTTTTTAAAGGTTCAATAGTCTGTTACAATGAAGAAGTAAAAACAGACCTGCTTAAGATCCCCCGAAAATATATAGAAAAGCATTCAGCTGAGTCGCGTCAGGTTACCGACGCTGTGGCCCGTTCGCTGAAAAAATTTTTTAAGGCCAGTGTTTATGCTGCGGTTACTGGCCTGGCAGCCCCTGGGGGCAGTGAAAGAAAAGACAAACCCGTAGGCACGGTTTTTTACACTATTATCTATAAAAATAAACTCAGCAGGTTCAGAAAAGTGTTCAGGGGCTCTCCCCTTGAGGTGCGTGAAAAAGCCTGCATGCATCTTTACGACCTTATTCTGAAAAAAGTGAAGTCATCATCATAAATTAATTGGTTTTTGAGGTTGCCGCATGAAAAAAACAATGACCGAATATGAAGTCGAGCAGTTCTTTCTTAAAGAGGATGGTTTATTTCCCAACAGTCGGCTGCCTGTTCTTGTTTATCGCCAGGCCCTTGAGCTGCCTCCTGTGCTTGCCGCCAGTTATGTAAAAAGATTATTCAGAAAAAACCACTGGAGCAACAGCTGGGTTTACGGCATTTTTCAGTACCACCACTACCACAGCATTACACACGAGGTGCTGGGTTTTATAAAAGGCGAAACAAGGGTGATGCTTGGTGGTCCGCACGGTGTGGTTGTGCAGGTTACCAAAGGCGATGTGCTGATAATTCCCGCGGGTGTTGCACATAAGAATATGGGCAAAGAAAATCAGGTGAAATGTGTAGGTGCCTATCCTGAAGGAGGAGATTACGATATTAATTATGGCAAGGTGGGTGAGCGCCCGCAGAGTGACAGAAATATAGCGGCAGTGCCTTTACCGGCCTTTGATCCGCTGTTTGGTAAGAAGGGCGGGGTTACAAAATATTGGTAAAACGATAATTTTGAATTGGTTTACATTGCAGGGACCTACTGATGAGGGTTAGCGCCTTTAATTTGAGCGGCCACCTGAATGTTCTATCTTTGGAAGGTGTTGCGCCTGCCGTTTTTTTGTTTGTTTATTGTCGCTTCTTTTTATGTGCAGGCGCAGCGCGATACGTTTTCTGTTTTTCAACGAAAGCTTTTTGTAACAGGTGCCACGGCTGCGTTTGCGGGTGGATCGCTGATATACCTGAATGAGGTCTGGTACAGCCAGTACAATACCGGCAGATTTCACTTTTTTAATGACAACGCTGAATGGCTGCAAATGGATAAAGCAGGGCACATGTACAGCTCGTACCAAAGCGGCAGATTGCTGATGAGCGCGTTTGACTGGGCGGGATTCAGCAGCCGGCAAAAATTGTTCATCGGGGGAAGTGCAGGTTTTGTGTATCTGGGTGCAATCGAATTGATGGATGGTTACAGCAGGGGCTGGGGATTCAGCTGGGGCGATATGCTGGCAAACTTTTCAGGTGCCGTTTTGGCCATGGGACAGGAAGCCGCCTGGGGAGAACAGAAACTTCAGCTGAAATTCTCCTATTTCCCCAGTAATATCGCGCAGTATAATCCCGCATTGCTTGGTGAAAATTCCTATACAAGAGTTCTTAAAGATTATAATGCCCAAAGTTACTGGCTGTGTTTTAGTCCGCTTGTATTTGCAGGTAAAACCAAAGGAAGATTTCCGGCCTGGCTGAACCTTGCGATAGGCTACGGGGCGTATGGCATGACCGGGGGTCATGGAAACAATATTGAGATCCGCGATGAGAATGGGATGCCGCTGCATTTCAAACGTGAGCGGCTGTTTTTGTTGTCGCTGGATTTGGATCTTACCAGGATCAGGACCAGGTCGCGGTTGTTAAAGGGGCTTTTTTCCGTGGTTAACGCCTTTAAGATCCCGGCACCGGCAATAAGTGCAGGCGCAGGTGGAGTTAAATTTTATCCTGTGAGGTAGGCTGATTAAACTATTGACAAATGCCGGCATCTAATTATTAAAACGGGTTTTGGAGCAAACAGAGGACAAAAAGATCATTACACTTTTCCGGGAGAAAAAAACCAGGAATGCTTCGCTGGAATTGCTTATAAGCAGGTACCAGAAGAGGCTTTACTGGCATATCAGGAAAATAGTAATAAGTCATGACGACAGTGATGATGTGCTGCAGAATACTTTTATAAAGATCTGGCAGGGACTGGAGAACTTCAGAGAGGACAGTAATTTGTTTACATGGCTTTACCGCATTGCCACCAATGAAGCGCTGACATTTTTGCGACAGAAACAGCGGCGGCAGACCACCAGCATTCACCCGATTGAATATCAGCTGGGCGCTGAACTGGAAAGTGATGAATATTTCAGCGGTGATGAGATCCAGCTTAAACTTCAGCAGGCCATTCTTACGCTGCCTGAAAAACAAAGGCTGGTATTTAATATGCGCTATTATGATGAGCTGCCTTACGAGGAAATGTCAAAGATACTCGACACCTCGGTGGGAGCCCTTAAGGCAAGTTACCACATAGCGGCAAAAAAAATAGAAGGATTACTCACTGAAACGACTGCAGAAAAATGAAAGAAGAAGACAATACCGCGAAGGCAGGAGGTTTTAAAGTGCCGGCTTCTTATTATGAAACTTCAGCCCGGAACCTGAAACATACATTAGGCTGCCTGGAAGAGATCTCAGAATATCCTGCGCTTAAGAACCTTAAAGGCAAAACAGGTTTTCTGGTACCCGAAGCTTATTTTGAAAAGAAGACGGAATTGCAGTTAAGCCTGACTATACGCACACAAACCGGGGGCGCTTCATTTCAGGTGCCGGATCATTATTTTTTTAGCAATGGAGTGAAGTTGAGGGCAATTTCCCTGAAAAAAGGAGCCAAAGTTCGTCAGATGTTCTCGCCCGCTGCAGTATGGGCCGTAGCCGCCACGCTGCTGATCACCCTGGGGCTCTGGTTTTTTAAGCCCTGGAACAGCGGCACTGACGCTGACTGCAGGACCCTCGCCTGTGTTGAAAGCGCTGATATTGTAAAAAGCAGCGCTGTTGAAAACCTTAGTGACGATGACCTGATGAACCTTATTGATGCTGACTTGCTGGAAGAAAAACTTCTGGAAAAGTGGGGGAACAAGGAACACAGCAGCATGACCCCCGGGACGGACTTAAACCTTTATACTGAGAACATATGAGGAACTTTATAAAGATCATTCTGATAGCCTGTTTGCCGGGAATGCCGGTGCTACAGGCGCAGCAGCGGGCCGACAAGGTTGAGAACCTGCGTGTTGAATATATTACAAGGCAGGTGGGGCTTACTGAGGCTGAAGCGGAAAAATTCTGGCCGCTGTACAATGAATATCATCTGAAGCTGCGCGAAAACAGGAAGTTGTCGCGGCAGCTAACGCAGAAAAACAGTAAGGATCTTACCGAAGATGATGCCAGGTCTTTTCTTGACAATGAAGCACGGCTCCGCCGGGAGGAATACGACATTTATAACCGCTATTCTGAATGGATAAGAAAGGTGATAGGTGATAAAAAGTATGTTTTGCTTCGCAGTGCCGAAGAAAGTTTCAGGCGTGAGATGGTTCAGGCTATCAGGGAACGCAGACAAAATCATACAAAACCAACGAAGTAATTTTGTATCTTCGTTATCACACAAGACTACTTCTAAAGATGAACATTCCAGCTGTTTCAGCAACAAGGCTCCTGTCATTAACAGCAGCATGCTTTTTATTTGCCATTTCTTGCACCAAGCAGCCCGACCCTAAACCTGAACCCGAGCCGGATACAGAGCAGAGTACTGCCGGAGATAATAATGTGGCAGAGATGGTTGCCGCCGACATAGAAAGTATAGGCGCTCAGGTGGCTGAAAATTCTGTACTGGTTACATACAAAACAGCAGAGGCTGGCGCTCTGCAAATGGCACCATGTGCAACCGTGGTTCTGAATCCTTCAAACAAAACCTTTACGGTTGATTTTGGCTCTGTTTGTTTGTGCCGCGATGGCAGGGTGCGCTCAGGTAAACTTTTCTACAATTTTGCCGGTTCTGCCGTGAATGCCAATTATTACAGAAATCCCGGATTTAAAATGACCGTAGC
>JAEZDS010000191.1 GCA_023433205.1 Bacteroidota bacterium | reverse complement strand
GAGCACAGGTGGCGGTGGTGGCGGCGGTGGCGGCTATTCAGGTGGCGGCAGCGACCAGCAGAGCGGCAATTACGGCGGAGGCGGTGGAGGCGGATCATTCAACGCAGGAAACAACCAGGTAAATACTGCGGGAGCAAACGCGGGAAACGGTTATGTGACCATCACATACAAAACAGGAGCTGCGATCACGCTCTCGCCCAGTGCCCCGGTGATCTGCAGCGGTGACAATGTAATTATCACCGCATCAGGAAACGGCATCTCAAGTTATACCTGGAGTACCGGCTCTAATAACATGAATATTACTGTTACTCCCAGCGTAAGTACTGTATATTCTGTTCAGGCAACAGACCTCAGCAACTGTGTTTCATCCAATTCAATAGCAATTACCGTAAATCCGCTTCCTAATGTTACGGCAGCGGTAAGCCCTACTCTGCTTTGTGTTGGCAAAACAGCCACGGTAACTGCCAGCGGGGCAAATACTTTTACCTGGGACAGCGGACCAACAACTAATTCGTATATGGTGAGTCCGCAGGTTACCACCATTTACAGTGTTACAGGAACCAGTAACCTGGGCTGTGTTAAAGGGCAAACCATAGCAGTGCCGGTTAACAGCAATACGCTCACTTTAACACCAGATACTGCCGTGTGTGCAGGCAGTTCAGCGACACTTATTGCTTCAGGCGCGCAAACATACACCTGGGGTGCGGGTCAGGTTTTTAACCAGATCATAGAAACGCCGAGCGTTACAACAATGTACATGGCTAGCGGCACCGATATTAATGGATGCGTGCTGTCGAATTCAGTTACCATAACGGTTAATGCTGTGCCTGTAGTTGGGTTAAATGCCAATAAATCAAAAGTGTGCAGAAACGAACTGGTGACATTAACGGCAACGGGGGCAGACAGTTATACATTTTCTCCCAACACAAACGGCAGCGGGGCCACTGCCACTACAATCCCAACAGTTGATGTGCCTCACCATTATTCTGTAACCGGAATGAATGCCAGCGGCTGCACCCACACTGCAATAGTGACCATACAGGTTGAACGCTGCACCGGTGTTGGTGAGGAAGCTGTTGCATTAGCAAAATTATTTCCCAATCCTGCCTTTGAAAGTCTGACAGTGGAACTGGATCGGGTACCTGAAAACGCCTTAATCATGCTTTATGATGCCAGCGGAAAAATAGTAATATCCATTCCTGCCAGGGCAAAAAATTATCTGGATCTGCGGCAGCAAGCCATAGGAGTATATTTTATAAGGCTTAAATCATCAGAAGCGGAAACTCAGATCGGCAGGATCCTTAAACAATAAAACTTTTACCTTTAAAAATCAGGCGCAGAAAATTCTGCGCCTGAACTTTTTCACAGTTAAATCACAGAAAATTGGTGCGTGTTACAGGTGATGAAATCAAAGATCTGCTCGAACAAAAATACCAGCTTTATAATACGCCAGTTTTTATTGAGCACGATCCCATACTCATTCCTCACCGGTTCACCAGGAAAGAAGATATAGAGATTGCCGGGTTTTTATCCGCAACCATAGCCTGGGGCAACCGGGTGAGTATTCTGAAAAATGCAGGACAATTAATGACTTTGATGGAAGACAGTCCTTTTGATTTTATTAGTAACCACTCCGAAAAAGATCGCCACCGCTTTAAAAAATTTGTACACCGCACCTTTAACGGCACAGATTGTATGTACTTTCTGCGTGCACTGCAGCATATCTACCACCGACACGGGGGACTGGAACAGTTATTTGGCCTGGCAGATCCTTCTTTAATGGTAAAAGACCGGATTTCGGGGTTCAGAAAAGTATTTTTTGAACTCAGCCACCCCATGCGCACGCACAAACATGTGTCAGACCCCGAAAAGAGGTCAGGCGCTAAAAGGATCTGCATGTTTCTGCGCTGGATGGTTCGTAAAGACAAGTGTGGCGTTGATTTCGGGATATGGAACAATATTGCACCTTCGCAGCTGATGATGCCGCTTGACGTGCATACCGGAAATATAAGCCGTAAACTGGGCATACTCAACCGAAAACAGGACGACTGGCAGGCAGTAGAGGAGCTCACGACGTCGCTTCGTGAGTTTGATCCAGTAGATCCGGTGAAATATGATTTTGCATTGTTTGGAATGGGAGTAAACAATGACCTTTAGCAGACTTTATTTTGGTTTTGGCACCACCATGCAGGTGAATCTGCATATACAGCACAGGTCGCCTGCCTGATCAGTGATCTGAATATCCCATACATGGATCTTTCCTCCTGTTTTAAATGGCCTGCAGGTTGCCGTAACTTTCCCTTCTGTAACCGGCTTCAGGTGATTGGCATTTATCTCCAGGCCAACCCCTATAAACAGTTCCCTGTTTATACAGCACCAGCTTGCAACACTGCCAATGGTTTCGGCCAGCGCAACAGAAGCGCCACCGTGCAATAACCCAAATGGCTGGCGGTGTTTACCGGCGATCTCCAACTGCGCGCAAAGAAAGTCCTCGCCGATCTCAGTGAACCTGATGCCGAAAAATTCTCCAAATGTTCCTTTATTAAGATCGTTCAGTTGCTGCAGGGTAATATCTCCATTCCAGATCTTCATATATCATAGAGGTTTGTGACCTTTTATTCTTAACAGCAGGTTAAAGAAGGGTTTCACTTTCTCAACGCATTGGTAAGTCACCAGCTCCGGTCCGAATTCCCTGAAATATCTCTCGATGCGCGGATCCATTGACCCTTCAAAATCGAAGATCTTCAGCCCCCTTCTTTTTGCCTCCAATATGGCGTGCCACATACAAGAGACTCCGGCTCCATGATGTTTAGCCGTTGCGTCATATCCGCCAAAAAGATAAATGGCACTTGTTGTATCACATACACAAAATGATGCGGCGATTGTTTTCTCTCCTGACTTTGCAACATAAGCAATACACTGTTCCGTATTTAAATATTGCGAGATAATATTGCTGATGATCGCGGTATTTTTGTTTTTCGCATTTCTCGACAAAGATCCCGTCACCAGCTCATAAACCTGCTTAGGATCATCTGCCTTAGCTACTGCCAATCCGTCTTTCCGGGCTTTGTTTAAACTCTTTCGTTTTTCAGAACTCAGGTTTACCATGAGTTCATCTTCAGCCTGCTCAAGGTTAAGATGGTAAGTGAATCTGGAACGCGCCCCGTAATCCTTCCATAAGAACGGCTGCACATCATTGTACTCTGCGGGCAGGTTAATACTCAGGTAATCTGCATTGCGGGATTTGAAATAATCGCCGAGTAAATTACCAAGATCTTTTTCAAATGAATTGCGACCCACCACTGATAAGGCAGGGTTTACACAAAACAAGGCAATGTGGGGTGTAAAAGGCGGCGTTATGATGCAGCGAAACCGTGCCTTAAAAAATTCATAATATACAAAACAGCCTATTACTTCTCTGTTCTGGTTCAGGATCATACATTGTTTTATCTGACCGCTGTTGTAGCTGCTAAGCCAGGTTTGAGTATGAAACAGCAGCCGATGCATTGCAACAAAACGCTGGAGATCAGGCGAGGGGCTTTTAACATTAACTTCCTCTATTATCACTTTGCAGCAAGCTTTTTGTGATCAAGCACCGACCTGTAAATAGCTATCATGTGTTCGAGATTGTGTTGCCAGTGATAATGTTTCAGAACTTGTTGCCTGGCTTTTCTGCCTAGTTCCGCACGCACTTCCCCATCCGCTGCAAGCTCAACAATAGCCTCTGCCAGTGCGCGGGCATCGCGGCGCTTTACTATGCGGCCAAATTCGCCCTGGTTTACCACCTCCATTAAGCCGCCCACATCACTCACTATCACCGGCTTTTCGCAGGCCATTGCTTCAACCGCGGCAACACCAAAACTTTCACTGTCTTCAACCGACACATTTAAGAAAATATCAAGCAGGTTGTGGTACCTGTTTATCTCAGAAAAAGGCACACGTCCCGTAATTTCAAAATAGGACTGCAGATCTTTTTCCCCGATCACCTTGCGGTAATACTCAAGGTTACCCTCCCCTACCAGGTAAAACCGCAAATTGTTGATCCTCCCCTCCTTCATCAGTATTTCAGCGGCCTCAATAATATAAATGATCCCGTATTTTTCCTGAATGGGTTTGATGGTCCCCACCCTGATCATGCCATCGTTCTTTGCAAAGGAATTGTTCCTGACAAAAGCATTTACATCAACACCAAACGGTGTAACCTTAACCTGCCTGCCGGTGTATTTTTTCAGTTCTTCTTTCATAATGAGGCTGGTTGACAGAAGTACGTCGGCCTTTTTAAGATTGAACTGAAGGATCTTTCGATGGAACTTGGATTTTACAGGGAAATTATAAACATCAGAACCCCAGACCGAAAGAATAAAAGGTTTGTAACCAGCAAGGGCCCCAATAAGCCCATAGCTGGTAGCATAATGGGCATGAAGAATGTCAGGTTCAAAATGCCGGATGATCTTTTTTAAGATCCGCACGTATTTTATGTAAGACAACTTGGTAATGGTGCTTTCGGCGTTAATCGACGAGGGCGGCTCAAAAAACACAGTGATGTTCTCGTGGTGGTACCACTCATCGGCAGCTTTGTTAAAACTGAAGAGGCCAACCTTTATACCGGCGCCCGCAAGTCCCAGCGCCCACTTTTCGGTGTGCGGGCTGTGGGTATCACTTAATAATAGTACTTTCATGCAGGTTGTCACAAATATAACAAAGAGTTTAAGGTCGGTGTCATAAATTGTATATTTGAACGGCCTGGAACCTATATCAATAGCCTATATCACTGAAACCTCAGCACACGACAAACATGCCTGGTCGGGCACTGCGCATTACGTGTATGATGCTTTGCGCCGCCATGGATTTCAGGTGCATGCCCTGGGCCCCGCTCTTCCCCGGGTCCAGAAACTGATTCTTGGCAGCCTCAACAAACTCTCAATCAAGCTTGGCGGTCGCCGGTTTGATTACAGACACAGTAAACCCTATGCCAGGGCATTTGCGCGAATATTCAATAAAAAGCTGCAAAAAATCAGGCACGACATTATTGTTGTATGCGGAGGTACGGAATACGGCGCTTATCTTGTAACGGCCAAACCGGTTTATTATGTCCTCGACCGCACCATAGCAGGTGCAATCAATTATCACCTGATCCTCCAGGATCTTTGGCCATTTTCCTGTTCTCAAAGTATTGCAACCGACAAAAGAGCCATGGAGAATGCCAGCAGGATCTTCTTTTCCTCACGGTGGGCGGCCGATCATGCCAGGGTACACTACGGCATTAAGGCCGACAAGATCAGTATTGTTCCATTTGGTGCAAACATTGATAAGGTACCAGCCAGAGAGGAGGTTTTTACGAGAAAGAGCACAGTGCCATTTAAACTTCTGTTTATCGGCAGTTCGTGGGAACATAAAGGAGGTGAAATTGCATACAACGCCATGCGAATACTGCACGAACAACAGTACAAGGTGAGCCTTACTGTGGTAGGCTGTGAACCACCGGAACATTTAAAGCATCCTCAGATGGAAGTCATTGCCTTTGTTGACAAGAACACCGATAAGGGCATGAAAAAATTCTATGAATTGCTTTTTGAACACCAGATACTGATCCTCCCCACCCGGTTTGACTGCTCTCCTATTGTGTTTTGCGAGGCCAGCGCATTTGGTTTGCCTGTGCTTAGTGCTGAAACTGGAGGCGTTGCGGCTCATGTTCGTGAAGGACTGAATGGATTTTTGCTGCCCTATCACGATAAAGGAGAAGCTTATGCCAGAAAAATTGCCGGGCTTATCAATAATACAGAAGCCTTTGTGCAGTTGAGACACAACGCCCGCGATCTTTATGAGTCAACGCTTAACTGGGACAGCTGGGTGGCGTCTTTTATGAAGGAAACAGGTTTATCCTCTCCCAGGTAGTCTGAACCTGATCAGACACTTGAATAAAAGCCTGATCTTTTGTAAGACCGTATATTTGCCAAACCTTGAAAGCGGTGAATGCAGGGCCATTCTGAACGCAGTTAATCCAATTGAGCTGTTGCCGCACGATTCCATCCAGAATTTGAACAACAAACTCCTGAACGTTCCCTGCTCAATCGCACTTCTCTGAGCGTTTTGCCGCTCAAGATTCAGGAGCCATAACTCCTGCCCGCGTAAATCAGCAATGTTCCGCGCCCGGTAATTATCGCCCAGCTGGTTGTGATAAACGAGATCAGCGCTTGTGTAAACAAAACCCAGATGATCAAGATAGTCTTTTCTGATCTCAGCACTTACCTGTTTTTGTTTAACGCTAAATCGTTCGGTTATCTGCTTAGGATGGATCCTGTAAAACAATAATGGTTCGTTGATAATGTGGAAAGCCCCCCGCTCTGCCAGTCTGGTCCAGAAAGCATAATCTTCTGCATGTTGTTTTGAAGGGTCAAAACGTAAGTCAACCACGTTCCTGAACATTACAGTGGGATGATTAAAACAGGTGGCGAAAAGCAGAAGCGATTTCAGGTAAGCATCCCCACCCTTCACAACGTGAAGCTTTTTTTTTGAAACTGTAAAAGAATAATACCACGAACCGCAGGCAATAACTTGCGGGTCGTTATTAAAAACCTCCATTTGCCGGGCCAAACGTTGCGGAAAAGCGATGTCGTCCGCATCCATCCGCGCGATAAATCTGCCGCGTGCCAGCGATAACCCTTCATTGAGTCGTGTTATCAGCCCGGCATTTGCTGGATGATCTATCAGTCTCAATCTTCTGTCGGTAAATCTGCGAATCAGTTCAGAGGTGTTATCGGTTGAACCATCGTTGATTATCAGCAGTTCAAAATCAGAATATGTTTGACCAAGAATGCTCTGAACAGCCTCAGTGATGAAGTCGGCTCCGTTGTAAACCGGCATTAGTACTGTTATTTCGGGATTATCCTTTTGCATGCCACGCTGATAACCGCTTTATGGCCAACCTGTCGACCTCACCATCAAATTTACGCGCAAAAAAATGACCTGTATTTATCAGGTCCTCTATTTCAGTTTCCCTGATAATGTCGGGATTTCTGCTCCCCCTGCTGAACCTCGCAAAGGTAAGGCCCGCGCTAATATTGTTGCGGAATGGAGAATTACCAAGTATAGTGTGAAAGATCATTTCATCGGGACTTATGGTGAAACGGAAAAAACGTTCCCATTGCGGCTCTTTCTCCACGCGGTCAATGATATACCTGGCAGCAGTGGGCTCTATTACAAACCAGGCAGAACCTCCAAATAGTTGTTTTCTGAATTTGCGTTTAACAAAAAACTGCGAATAATGATAAAGCGCCTCAGCTTTATCAATCAGTGAGCTAAAGCGAGGGGCCTTCTGCTTAAGTGCCGCCCATCGGTCAACGAGGTAATATTTGCTGATCCTCGCATGTTTTTTTCCCCAGTTATTCTCGGCTGTATCAAGCTGCATAAACAGCCTTCCCTTATTCTCCCTGATAAACCTTTTTAATTCAGAGAGCGGTTTCAGGGGAAGATCCTGTCCGCTCAAAAGAAAAAAATAATCGCAATCGCTTTTTAAAAAAGAATTAAGTCCATACAAAACACACTTAACCTGTGAATAGCCTCCCCAGTGAACATTGAACCGAACCTTTGAAAACCTTACGTTAGCGGAAGGAGGGAGAACCTTCGTGAAGGCCCTCTCATCAGCTTTTTTGTCAATATGGATCTGCACCTCGTCTCCTTCAGCGGCCAGCAAATCAACCAGTATTTTCAACTGTTCCGGCAGTTTGTGTGCCATTATATAAAAGAATAACCGCACTTCAGAATCTTTCTATCTTAAAAAAACGTTTATTGTATCTGCTGGTAAGAATACGCTTTAAAAGTCGTTTCCATAAACGGTTATGGTTCATTCCCGCAAAGGCCTCATCAATAAAAGTATCTAGCACCGCAGGAAGTTTGACCAGACTTTCAAGCTGACTTTTTGAGGATATCCCAAATCGCAGAAATAACTCCTGGAAATACAACGATGACTTGTAGCTGTTCAGAATCTTATCATTGCGAATACCAGCAAATAACCGCAGACTCTCTGAAATAACCACCTGCGCATTATCAGACACTGAACCGGTGATCTGTCCTTCTTCTCCATCTACTGATACTACCAGAGGTTTTGGTATCACAACAAAATAAGGATTTTTTTTTAGGATTTTTATGTAAAGTTCCACGTCAACCAGCCATCGATACCGGGGATCAAAAAAGAGATGTCTGTTGTTTCGGAAAATAACCGCGCTGGGATTTCCGATAATATTCCTGAAAAAAAGAAAATCAGCATTGTCCCTCAGCCGTTTCAGTTGGGTGGCCGTGTGTTTATGCCTGTAAAATACCTGTTGTTTCAGGAAGCGGATGTTCATTTGTGAAAACGCAAGATCTGCCTGTGGATTGTTTTCAAGTGCCTGCACAAACATGGTTAAGGCTTTATTGTTTTCGAAATAATCATCGTGATGAAGGACTTTGATGTACTCGCCGCTGGCCAGTCGTATGGCGCAGTTCCAGTTTTCTGGCGCTCCGAGTGGAGGTTGGTTATGCTGGTAAACAATTCGCCTGTCGCTGATACCCCTCAGCCACTCAGCTATTTCGCGGCCAGGAGAATCATCTGTGATGATCACCTCAAAATCAGCAAAATCCTGATCAAGTACCGATCCGAGACAACGCTGCAGAAGGTCCAGCCTTTTAAAAGCGGGAATACAAACGCTGACCTTTATTTGTGTTTTGGCGCTGAATACCATGTACTGGAACTGGAGGCGTGCTGTTTGTAATAAAGCGACTCAGGGCTAAGTTGCGAAGAATTTTCATACCAGGGCCGGTGCCTGAATACACATTCTCCTGCAAGGCGGTATGCGGGGCAGTTTTCAGCATTACCATAAGCAAAGGGCCGGTAAAGTGCAAAAGTGGTATCAACCGGTGCATCAAAAACATCCTGCATTACCTTATGCTTCCAGTATTGGCCTTCAACAACTTCAACAACTTCCTTTTTTCGATCGTAATGATCAGGCAGGTCATCAATTTTCAGTGCCACACCACATTTTTCGATCTTACTGAATTTTGCAAGCACCCTGAAAAGTCGAAAAACAATGTCATCTGGACAATTTTCTGCCGGTAATACATCAGGATCGGTATAAACGTAATAAGAATTCTGAATCTCTGAAAAAAACTCACTCTGCCACAGCGCCATGTAGCCCAGGTTGGCATCAAGCCTGACAACCCGGACATCTGTTGTTTTATAATAGTCAAGAAGAGGGGGATAGTCAGACTGATTATCAAGTACCACGATGTTAACATAGCCGGCGTCGCGAAGCCACTGTACTAATTCTTTCAGCCATTGACATCGGTTTCGGTTATTAATTATAATTGGCACCTGAAAAGAATTTTCTCTGGAAAGGGAGGTTCTTACAAAAAGTCGTTTAACCCGCCAGCCCTGTATTTTCAGTTTACGGTTCAGTCGTTTTCTGAATTGAAACAGAATTTCCTTTATATGTTGCAGCTTACTCACCAGGTGCGGCCTCTCAGTTTTTCGAGCCATTCATACACATTATAATACTTACTCCTGGTAAAACGGTTATAACGTTTAAGCGAAACATAAACCTCATCTGAAACATTCATCCTCCAGGCTTTGTTTCGTTCGCTGCTCAACAAAGAGGCATTTGAAGGGTTGTTGCTTAGCCCGCTCCTGTCGAAAGCGCAAACCAGGTTGTTAACATGCTGAAACCTTATGCCAGGTTTCACGAAACAGCGCACAAAAAACTCATAATCGCCGGCCAGTTTAAAATCGGTGTTATAGTACCCCAGTTGTTCAAAAAGCGTTCTTTTAATAAAGGTGCATGGATGCCAGAGAGTGCTGTTCAGCATCACATCAAGGTCAAGGATAGCGGGAGCCTGCTGTTCAAGCCTGCCGCCCTTTCCTGTAAGTAACAGGTTCCCATAATAAAGATCCTTATTATCAATCTGAGAAAAAACCTCTTCGAGCACTGTTGATGAATAAAGGGTGTCTCCGCTGTTCAGGAAAAGCAGGTATTCTCCCTTTGCCTTTTCAATGCCCTTGTTCATGGCCTCATAAATTCCAGAGTCGGACTCAGAACAATGATAGGAGATGCCGTTTTCGAAGTGTTTTACCACCTGCATGCTGTTATCGGAAGACAGACCGTCAATCACCAGCTGTTCAAGCTGCGGAAATGTTTGCTCTGCAACACTTTGCAGTGTGGCAGCCAGTCCATCGGCGTTGTTCTTATTTACGGTGATTATGGATAATAGCACGACTTTATTTTCGTTTAAATTTTTCTATGATTTTCAGGCCACCCAAAAATATCATATTCCAGAAAGAAAAGAAGTAAAAGAAAAAACCCCTTTTCACCGTTTTTCGCATGATCCAGAAAAAAGGCGATCTTTTAAGTTCAAATAGCGCACGAAGATCGTTAATTACAGGTTCGCTGAAATTGATTTGCCAGGCCTGCTCACGCTCCCGAAAATTTGTTTCGCTGTGTACGGGATCGTTGCTGATGCCCCCTTCGTAATAATTACAAATGGTTAGCGGGATATGTTTGTAAACTGAAACATTACGCAGCAGGCATCTGATAAAGAACTCCATATCTCCGGCAATTTTAAAAATCTCATTGTACAGGCCGTATTGCTGAAATAGTGTGGCTTTTATAAAAGTAGCCTGGTGGTAAAGATTAAGCCGCCAGAACAGCGAGGTAGTTATAACATCCTCAGACTGTACATGATGCCTGCCGACCTTACCGTGAATAACAAGATCACCGCTTACAACCTCTGCTCCTGCCAGCAGTGCAGCGGCCTTTTCGATAACCTCATTGCTGTACAAAGTATCTCCTGAATTTAAAAATAATAAATAGTCACCGGTGGCGGCTTTAATACCTTTGTTCATGGCCTCGTAAATGCCCCTGTCTTTCTCTGAAACAGAGTAGGTAATTGTGTCACTGAAAGCTGAGATGACAGCGGCGCTGCCATCGGTACTTCCGCCGTCAATTACAAGCAGCTCGCAATGCAGAGACTGTGCAGCAACACTTTGCAGGGTTCTTTCAAGCCCTTCTGCATTATTGAGATTTATAGTGATAACTGAGATCCTGTTCCCGCTCATGGTGCAAGGGCTTTGTAAACCTTAAATGTATTTTCAGCACATTTTTGCCAGGTAAAAGCAGAGGCCCGGCTTTTCCCCGCATCAATCAGGTGTTGCACAAAAATTTTATCACTCAGCACTTTCTGTATA
>JAEZDS010000148.1 GCA_023433205.1 Bacteroidota bacterium | reverse complement strand
CCATATATACGGTCCAGCACAAAACACCTGTAAGCAGGGCAATGGCGGCTTTGTTCATTTTGATCTTGTGCTCAAGAGCAATAAGCAGGTAGCCGGTAATAAATATAAAAATGATCAGTTGGGCCATACTATTTAAAAAAGTGCAAAAGTAACAAAGGATTCGAGATCAGCGCCCCGGATTATTAAGAGCTGCATTGATTGAGGCATCAACAGCGCCGTGTGCATAACCCTCACCAAGGCAGGTATCAGGCTAAGTGCAGCACAAGTACCTTTGTTCAAACAAAAAAAAACACACAATGAAAAAAAACATCCTTCTCATGGCGCTGCTTATAGGTTGCGCCGGAGTACATGCGCAGGGTCTTGTTTCAAAAAAGGGCGAGCCAATACTTCCGGAGGCCGGTGACTGGGCGCTGGGCATAGACGCACGTCCCTTTCTTGAATATGCCGGAAACTTTTTCGGCAAAGCAAATAACAACAACTCCCCTGGTTTTAATTTCCTGGGAAACCAGCTGATTATCGGCAAGTATTTTGTCGACAGCAGCACCGCTTACCGGGCCGGGCTGAGGATAGGCATCAATAACAATACTACCCGTTCGATGGTTAACGCGCTGCCGGTTACCGGTGGTTCGGTAAATACTTTCCCTGAGCCACTTAATCAGGTTGAGAACAGCTGGATGCGCAGCTTTACGAACATAGGGGTTACCGGGGGGATTGAAAAACGCAGGGGCAAAACCCGCTTACAGGGTTATTATGGCGGTGAACTGGGCCTGTTTTATTCGTCTACCCGTGATGAATTCCGCTACGGAAACTCTTTAAATGCCACGCCGGGTCAGGTAGTGAACGTTTCAGGAGCCGATAATTTCGGAGGAGCGGGCAATGTGCAGGACCAGTCGGGCTCCATACCCGGCGTTATTGGCATGTCGAGAATTACCGAAAGAAAAAGCGGCGCTACATTTGCTTTTGGGGTGCGCGGTTTTATTGGAGTTGAGTATTTTGTGTTACCAAAGATCAGCATTGGCGGAGAGTTTGGCTGGGGGCTGGGCCTGGGCATGACCGGGAAAAGTTCAACCAGATGGGAGTCTATCGGCAATAACGGCGGAGGAGGCAGCAATGTAACCGGGAATACTACTTTTGAAACACCTGCTGGAAGATTCTTATTTATCGACACTGATAATAACAACTCCTTTTTTGGAGGATCGGGATCGCTGCGCCTGAACTTCCATTTTTAACGGTTAAAATCACTGGTACAAAGCCTTTTTCCATCCGGGAAAAGGCTTTTTTTATTCATGCCAGTCGGCAATAAAAAGATTGGTGTCGCGGGTACCGCCATTGTTGCGGTTCGATGAAAAGATCAGTTTTTTTCCATCGGGTGAAAACATGGGGAATGCATTAAAGATACTTTCAGCGGTAATTTGTTCCAGCCCGGTGCCATCAGTATTGATCATATACAGCTGAAAGTCGTATCCCTTTTCGCTGTGGTGATTGCTTGAGAAGATGATCTTTTTGCCTGAAGGATGGTAGAATGGCGCCCAGTTTGCTTTTCCCAGTCTGGTTACCTGTCTTAAGTCACTTCCATCCACATTACAGGTGTATAATTCCATATTGGTGGGAGTTACCATGCCTTTTTTCAGCAGATCCCTATATTCTGCTTTCTCCTGCTCTGTTCCTGGCCGTGACGCACGGAACACAAGACGCTTTCCGTCAGGTGAAAAAAAAGCGCCTCCGTCATATCCTAAACCGTTAGTTATCTGTTTCTGGTCTGAGCCGTCGATGTTCATCGTCCATAACTCAAGATCGCCGCTTCTGTCGCTGGTAAAAACTATCATATCGCCAAGAGGCGACACTGTAGCTTCGGCATCGTAGCCAGGAGCATCAGTAAGCTGTTTCACGATTTTTCCTGTAAGATCGGAAACATAGATGTCGAAACTGCTGTAAACAGGCCATACATATTTTCCTTTTATGTGCGGAACCGGCGGGCAGGCTGAATCAGATTTGAATGTAGATGCGTATAACACATGTTTGCCATCGGGCATGTAATAACTGCAGGTGGTGCGTCCCAGGCCATTGCTTACCATAACCGGACGGTATGAACTGTCGCCCTTTGCTTTCTGCAGATCAAGATTAAATATGTGGTCGCAGGAGAGACCCCATGCGCTGTTATTGCTTTGAAACACCGCGCATTTGCCATCCGGACTAAAATATGCCTCGGCGTTATCGCCGCCGAAGGTCAGCTGCCGGATGTTTTTCAGGTGTTTTTCTTCCTGAGTGTAACTCATAAGACCAATGGTACAAAACACTGTTGAAAGGACAATATTGCGCATAGTTTTTTTTTTTTGCGGAGCCAAATGTAAAAATATTATCGTTAAAAAGCCCCAAAGGGAGGGAGTCGTACAGGCAGATAGTTACATTTGCAAACTATTTTAGAACCGGCGGTTTTTGAAAGCAGAACTTGAGCTTCCCCTTGGGCCACTTGCCCTTATTATCTCCAAATATTATTATGGAGTGCTTAGCAAGCGCCTTGAGAAGCTCGACATTGAACGGTATTACTCGGTGCTTTATTACCTGATGGACAACAATGGCTGTTCGCAGCAGCAGATCTGCAACGCCCTGGCAATTGACAAAACAGCCATGGTGAAAGTAATGAACTATCTTCTCAGGTCTGGTTATCTTGAAAGGGCGGTAAATCCTGATGACCGCCGCGAACACTTTGTTAGCTTGACCAAAATGGGGAGGCAACAGACCAGGATAATTGTGAAGGCATTTGAGGATATTGAAAATGTGATTTTTGAGGGCGTAAGTAAAGCTGAGAAACAGACATTTTTTAAAGTGGCCGGCTCGCTGCTCATCAATTTAAAGGAATTACCGGCCAATGATCTTTTTTTCAATTATAAGAAGACAGGACCGGCTACATCGGGAAAACGCAAATCAGAGAACAATTACAGCAGATGAAAAAAATTCCTGTTTGGATCATAGTAGTTATTGTGGTGGCAGTGCTTATTGCGAGCAAGTTTCTGTTTTTTCCAAAGGCCGAACAAAAGGTTGGCGGTAAAGCAGGCTCCGGAGCGGCAGCTGGTGACATGCCGGTTACTTATCACATAGCCCGCACAAGCAGCTTCAGCAACGACCTTTTTGCGGCCGGCCGGGTAGGGGCCCTCAACGCAGTTGATATTGTGCCCGAAATAGCAGGCCGGGTCACAAAGATCAGCTTTAATGAAGGCGAACAGGTGAAAAAGGGGGCCCTGCTCATTAAACTTAATGATGCCGACCTTCAGGCCCAACTGGCCAAGATCCGCACTCAGGCAAAACTTGCTTCCCAGAAAATGCAGCGTCTGCAGAAATTGCTTGAGGTGGAAGGCGTAAGCCGTGAGGAATTTGAAATGCAGGAAAATGAACTCGCTGCTTTAAAAGCTGACGAGAGTTTTGTGCTGGCGCAGATTGAGAAAACCAATATTACCGCGCCCTTTGATGGTGTTGTTGGTCTTGAAAACATCAGTGTGGGGTCATTTGTATCAACCAGTTCCCCCATTGTTTCTCTGGTGCAGCTGCAGCCGGTATTTATTGAATTTTCAGTACCAGAGAAATATCAGCAGGAGTTCAGAAATGGTTTAAAAGTGAGTTTCACGTCAGATAACACGCAAAGCACTGGCACACATACCGCTTCTATTTATGCAATTGAACCAAGGGTTGACGAGGCCACTAAAACTATTAAAGCCAGGGCGCTGTACAAAGGGCCACGCACTTTTTATCCCGGAGGTTTTGTAAAAGTAAACGTAAATATGGGCGACATCAATAGCGCCATAATGTTGCCAACTCAGTGTGTGATCCCTACAATTGACGGACAAAAAGTGTTCGCTGTAAAAAATGGTACTGCCACCGAGGTGCAGGTGCAGATAGGTCTGCGC
>JAEZDS010000107.1 GCA_023433205.1 Bacteroidota bacterium | reverse complement strand
AGCACTGTCAGAGCCGGCGCACAGATCCCACTGATAAATTTGCTGTGTAGCGGGCGCCGACACGTAAAACTTACTACCGTCCGGAGAAAACTCTCCTGCAAAAAGTTCGCCAAGTGAAGTGCCGTCATAAAGCTGCAGTGAAAGGCCATAAATCCAATAACCTATAAAATTGCGGATTTGCACAGCATAGTGATTTGAGGAGTTTCCTTGTTTTTTTGTGATCAATGCCCATCGCCGACAGTTTGGAGACACTTTTAGCCATTTATCTTGAAAAACAGTATTGGTGGTATCAGCACCTGACCACCCGCCCACCATAGATCCCCCATTAGGATAAAAAGCAGTGGTAAGTACTCCATAGCTAGTCTTTTCCCTGCTTACTATCTGTACTGTGCCGCAGTTGGCACCTCCCGCCACATTATCAATAGCTGTAAACACTGTCACATTTTCGTTTTTTGCAGTAACGGACCCAAGTCCTGCTGCCAAAGTCATATCAACTATTGCCTTTGAGAAAGGCGCGCTGCAGAATACATAATATTCATTGGCATTGGTGGCGCTTGGCACAACAACCACATTTTGTAAAGCGCCCTGGGTGGAAGACAGGCCGGCACCATTTGCCATCACCTGGTGTTGTTTGTTCCAGATGGTGGCGCCGTCAGTATAAAAAAGCAAATTGCCGTTTACATCGGCAATAGATGACATACCGCCACTGGTACTGAGATTTGTGTTCGAAATAACTGTTGGAGGTGAAGTAGTAAAATCCAGTCCGGCATAATTTCCGAAATACCATTGGCTGGTTTGTAGCTGGGAGTGGTAATGTGATAAGGACAATATAACTGAGGCAAAAAGCAAAAATAGCTTTCTAAATTTTTTCATCGTTCTGCAAGATTACAGGATAGTGGGTGTCAATTTTTGAGTTAAAGTACACAAACTACCATTTAATAACAATTACAAATTTAATACCACCTGTCGCTCCTAAGCCTCTTGTTAGATAAAACAGCGGAAGGGGCATCGAACAACCCTTCCTCCAGCTAAAAACATCGGAAAGCGGAAGAGTTGTGACAAGCGGCGGCACCATGTAGTTTTAATATTAAACCAACAGTAAGTTCCTGGCGATGCCTCGCGACGTGACTTGTTTCCGGATCAGTCTGAAGTACATGAAGGTTTTGTATCCGATAGGGATTTAACTGTCTTTAAAACAAGCGAGGCAATGCAGCATATTTAATACAGGTCCGACTGATTTCAAGATGTGAGACTAAAATCAAATTATCTTCAGTTCAATCCAACATTTCGGATTGATCCCTTCTCGCCAGGTCTTTTGCTATCGCACAAAAAAAAGGAAGCTCTCGCTTCCTTTTTAGCCCTGTCGGGCTGACCTGACTCGAACAGGCGACCCCTAGCACCCCATGCTAGTACACTACCAACTGTGCTACAGCCCGAAATTTCCTTTATTAAAAAGGAAGCGCAAAATTAGTGATTTTCCTGAGCCTACCAATGATATCGTGAAATTCTTATCAGAACAAGGTTTAACTTGGAAAACCTAGTACTTCTCCACCATTTACACTTCCTTTTTCCCTGCAAAATCCTTAAATTTATAAGACCAATTAATCATTATTTCCTGCCCTTTATTCATGAACTATCTTGCGCACGCTTTTCTTTCAGGAAATAACGAGGATCTTTTGCTGGGAAATTTTATTGCCGATCATTTAAGGGGTGGTGAATTGCGAAATTACCAGCCTGGCGTTGCAGCCGGCATTATACTCCACCGGAAAATTGACAGCTTTACCGATCAGCACCCTCTATTCAGGGCAAGTAAAAGGTTATTTTACAATGGTTTTGAAAAACACAGCGGCATACTGGTAGATATTTACTTTGACCACCTTCTGGCCCGTGATTTTCCAAAATATTCCCTCACGGCGCTCGACGAATTCAGCCACAGGGTGTACAAGGTTTACAGGGCCCAACAAACCATTATTCCGGTAAGCAGCCAGCGATTCCTCGATTATATAACAAATAACGGAATATACCAGTCTTACGCCAGCGAAACGGGGATCAGCACTGTTCTCCAGCATCTATCGCAGCGGATCAGGCATGGGGTTCACCTGCACTACAGTTTAGATCTGTTTCAAAAACACGAAAAACAGCTTGCAGAATACTTCAGCGCTTTTTTCGAAGAAGCCCGGCGGACGTTTGATCCTAAATGAGAATTAGTCAAAAAAAAAGAAGGGGCGTCTCCGCCCCCCCTCTCTTCTAAACACAAAACATTTATTCTTTAATCACCTTCATCACCGATGAAGAACCATCCAAAGTACTTATGTTGATCAGGTAAATTCCAGGAACACAATTTTCCAGATTCAGCACCTGAGTTTTCCCGGCAGGGGCAAAACTCTGAATCAATTGACCGGTTACACTGTAAACGGTAACCTTTGCCATCTCAAGGTCTGACACCAGCTGCAACTCACTTTTGAAAGGATTTGGCATTGCCCGCACAAATCCACTGCGGTTGCCATGCTCAACCACTGAAACCGGCACTACCAGTTTATTGGAAGTCTGGTTGGTTGCGATGGGATCAAGGAAATCGAAATAGTTGTGAGCGCGGTTCTTCAATACTGTGTTAACAGCTACGCCAGGCTTCAATTTGATTGAATACGTCACAAATCCATGGCTGCCGGGTTCATCATCAAGGGCGCCTGGCAAATAGATCTTATCAAAATGAAAGGCTACTTCACGACTGCCGTAGTTAATTTGTGTGCTCACCGGAAACGAACTCTGTAATACTTCCAGACTGCGCAGGTCAAAGTTCACATCAATGGTATCAAGGGTTTTTACATTGATGGCCGGTGCGTTTCCAATATTCTGAAAACCGATGGTGTAGGTGAACTGCTGGGTACCCAGTGGCACATCACCATTATTTTGTTTTCCAACAGCCTGCACATATTTTCCATTTGGATCGTATGGACCACCAACTATACGGATAAAATTATAAGTGTTATTTGCAAGATTATTATCATTTGCCGGGAAGATCTGCACTTTTATGGTGAACGTGGTTCCCGGTACAGCAGTTGGAGTAACGGCAATGCTAAAAGTAGAGGCCGGATTGAACCAGGAGCTATTAATTACTGAGAAATTGGTTACCGTGTAAATCAGTGTATCGGCTGTGGCGCCATTTACTACTGTTGGCACAAGTCCGCTGATTGTATTCACGTAATTAATAAATTTTGGAAGGGTTACTTTAATAGTGCCGGGATTATTCGCACTTGAAGCGCACACATTCCACCAGTTGTTGCCCAGATGCACCCCGAGTACTGCGCCGGTGGCAGGGTTAACGCTGGGCGAACTGCTTGAAATTCTGCTCAGATACACGCTGGGATCAACCACATTTACGGCGTTGTGTTTATATCCGAATAAAAAAGTATTAGTTGACGTTGCAGGCGGTATAGCAATAGTAGCGTTGCTGCAGGCGGTAAAACTTAGTGTGGAACTTACATTGCTTGTTGGGAATTGCGTAAGTGAATAACTTCCGGTAGCGGGGAGGTACACGCTGAAATCACCACTCCAGTTAGGATAAAACGTAAGGCTGTAATTTGTAGCGGTGTTATAAATGAGTCCTGTTGCAAAACTACCAACACCATAGGAATCGTTGCCATCAAAAACACAGTTACTATTACAGTCACTAAAAAATTTCCCGCTTATTTTGCTGCATGGAATTGAGTTAAGGGCCATACTAAATTCAACAACCGATAAAGGATCGTTATAGATCATGCTTGATTTCACCTTTACCACATGCACACCTAATACAGAAAATGTAGTAGGTAATTTAAGGTGGAGGCTCGCATAGGTTTGGTTGGGCTGGTAAAACTCATAAATACTTGCCTTGTTATTTGTTCCCTGGGCGAATGAAGAAGAGAATGAACCACCTGTAAGCGTGATGATGTCGTGAATAACATTATTAAAATAAACAGTGTAAGTACGGGGACTAACTGTATTGCTGCCAGTACAGTCGAAAGTATTGTGTATCTGCATATTAAAGGTCACAGAGTCGCTATAATTTGAACACAATCCAACTGTACCACCCCCCAGGGCAAGATTTCCCCCGTTATAACTGTTCGCGTAGCTGGTATCAAGCCAGGTATAAACTTGAACACCAATGTTGCTGGTGCCACTTACAATCACCGGTAAATAGATTAAACTGTTAGTGTTATAAGAAATGTTCGTAAATCCTCCGCAAACAGTGTTCGGACTAATACCGCTGCCGTTAATAACCAATGTGTTTGCCGGCGTTGCCGCAGCATTCCAAAGGTACAGAGTAAATCCATTACAGCTGGTAAATGAACTAGTGTTGGTAGCTGAAGCTGTATTGGTGGTGGAATTCTGTGCATACACAAGAGTAGACGGCACATTGTTCAGCAGCTGTTCGCCCGTATCATAGGTACAATTATTGTTTGCATCCACATAATATTGAATGGCAACAGTTGGTGTTTGTGCGCTCATGTTTGAGCACAAAAACAGGAGGGTGATGATCGATAAGAGTTTTTTCATGGTAATTATTTTTAAAGGGTGGCTATACTCACAATACAGCTTCTTCCTGAAAAGGGTTGGCCGGCACTTCAATGTTTTAGTGAAACGTATCTGCGGGTACTTTAACTACATTCTTCAATGAGTAACAGCGAAGCTTTCCTGAGCGGAGTGTGGCTTTTTCCTGTCACCCCTATCTGCAGGTACCAATGTGTGATATTTTCCTTGATCTGTCGCAGAAAACATCATTTTCCACGTTTTTTAACCTGGCATTTGTTTTTATATAGTAGAAACATGAGCAAGAAAGAACAAAAACCAGACAGGGCGGCACGGCAAGGGTTTCCCGGCTATCCCCATTATCCTGAATCACAGGATGTGTTTAACCAAAAGCAGGTTGATGGCGAACTGGATCCTGAAGATCCTAAAAAGATAAAAAAAACCGAACCCGGAGGTGAAATGAACGCGAAGGATTTTGGCGATGACGTTTCAGGCGCCGACCTTGATGTGCCTGGAGCAGAGGATGATGATGCTCAGGAAGAGATTGGTAGCGAAGACGAGGAAAACAATCATTACAGCCTGGGAGGCGACAACCACGATAACCTGGAAGAGCAGGACGGGGAAAAACTTTAGCCGGCAGGTCCGGCAGCCATGTTTAAACAACCTTGCTGCCGGCACGGGTTTAAGTGCCTGTGTGACTAAGCAGGTCCCTCGTTTCCTTTGAAGGCCTCTGTTTCTGCTATAGGCTGTCAGCCGGCAAATACAACCACTTGTATGGTTCTATACAACCTCATCCACACTGTATAGAGAGGAAAGCTGGCGGCTGGCGCGCAAATCCTGTAAAACTACAGTTTTAACAGGTAAGGGTGATTTATTGGTGTACCTTCGAGGTTGCAACTGAACTATTAATCAAAGCACCCCAAATGATGAATACACTTAAAATTCTCTTCCTCTCACTCTTCATCAGCAATGAGATCTGTGCCCAGGAACTTCCACAGCAGTATTCCGTAGCACCCGTCTCTCCCGATGTTAATCAGCAATTTGCTATCCTGCATTTTGAGCCCATTGCGAAAGACAAGTTCAGCATTGTTTATTTGCAGAATATTAATGCAAGCGTTGTTACCGGCAATGAAGTAATGCGCGATACGGGTTCCGTAGTGTACACCAATGATCAGAAAAAGGAGATGGTGCAGTTCAGCAATTCCGCCACCTTGCTTGTAAAACAACTGGTTGAGGCAAACGGCAGGGCCAGCACACAGCAGGTATGGGTGCTCGCCAACCGAAAAATGGAATCTGCAGGGGAATACAGGCTTTTCCTGCCCCGGGGATTTAAACATCCCATCATCAACACCAATATTCCCCTGCAACATACTATGCATAATCTTGATAATGTAAAAGGATTATCCAGGAGTGAGTTCGAAGCGCTTGTGCTGCATGCAAAACAGATGTTTCCGGAACGGGTAATTGCTCAAAACCAGGTTTATAAAGAGCCTACCCTCGCCGACGACATCAATAAAACAAAAGAGCAGTTCAGGTCACTGCGTGCTTCAGGTCTCACAGGTCGTGGTGATCTCCCAAAAGAAGAAAGTGTATTAACGCGGTTTACAATGAAAGCAGATCAAAGTTTTGTTGTTACTAAGTCCGGCAAAAAATCGACCCTTTTAAAGTTCTATCTGACAGAAGATTTTAAAACTTTCGATCTGATAGATACTGCAAGTGTTGAGGGCAAGATCGATCTCACCTCTGTTGCTACTGTGTATGATACCAATGCCACTGTAGTTGGAGCAGTTACAAATTTGCTGAACAGAACAAAAGATGACAAGGGAGCCGACCTTTCACAGCAGATCACCTATGGTTTATTCCCTGATTTTAAAATTTATGGCTGGAAACATCTTGTGGGGAAAAACAAACTCAACTCGCTGAATCCGGAGATCTGCTGGTTTGAGGGAGATAAACTACTGGTATTAAGTACCAACAATGAGAAATTCTTCAAGCCCTATTACCAGCTTCACCAGTTTGAAAAAAACAAAGAAGCTCTGCTATTATTCCCGAAAACTGCCGATGAACAGGGAACGGAAAAGTCAGTTTTTGCAGAATCTTTTCAGCCGCAGCAGCCGGTGGGCAGCGCACCTCCCCTGGCGCAGCGGAATATTGCCCTGGGATTTAAGGAAGTTGGAGGAACCAGGTACATTTTTACTGAGGGCGTGAGAAAAGATGAAGCTACAAACACTGACCAGTATTTGCCTCTCAATATTCTCAGGATAGAAGCTGACGGAAAAGTCACCACGCTTGACATGTTACCGGGCTATAAGGCCCAGGTGCCGGTATCAATTGTTACGCTTGGTGAGTACGAAGATCGTTCTTATTACATGGTGAATTACCCCAACATACTTCAGGTAGCTTTAAACAGGGAAAAAAGCGCTGTAACCCCGATAGTCCCTCCTACTGAGATGCTCGTATCTAAACTAAATGGTGATAAGGTAGTAAAGAATGAATTTGGAACGTTGTTATTGAAGAGATCAGCTGCCGGCACTGCATATACTTTGAGTTTTTATCCTATGAAGTTGTAGGTTTCTTGGGAAAACGGATAAAGCGCAAGGTTATCATTTTTGATTGGCATGTTCTATAACTTGCGGCATGATGAGAGTTCATATTAATATAATTTTTCTGCTTCTTGCTGTTTTAGCAACAGCAGGAAATCCTGTTAAAGATTTTTGTAAGAAGAGCGGGCTAAACCAAAAGTCTATCCTTAAAAATGTAGTGCAAAAGGATAGTTTTAACATTAATTAACTTGTTTTTTTTTTTTTTTTGAGGATTTACATTTGTTCTACCGGCCGTGTTTTTAAATAATTCTAACCTTTAAAACTCGCAATGGTGGTAAATTGCATTAGCACAATGAAACTAAAAACTAGAATTGTAGCTCTGGCATTGGTTATGCTGGGCATGGCGAACTTTGCAAAGGCCAAGCCTGTTGTCTTGACAGCGCATAAAAGTGGGGGAGTTCTTGGACTTTATAACACTGTTTATCAAGACTTTGTGGGGCAGGATGCCTTTGGAAATAGGTACTACAACCTAAGTTGTTATAATCCCGGATGGACAAGATGTAGATTAGAGCCTAACAGCCTGGTAGTGCCTGGTGGTGGAACGAGCTATGAAAATGAGATTACTGATCACATGGAAAGCAAAACTGCTGATGCGATCGATTGGATAGATAATGAGATCGAAGTGTATGATGAAGATACCGGCGAAAAATCTTGGCACCATGTAATTCAAATGAGTGACAATACCTTCATAGATATATATATCACCGCCGAGTGGAGACCGGATCCTGCATCGAGTGGTGATTATATTATGGAAATCACCATCGATTGCCCTCAACTCGACTAGATATGATTTTGTCCGTACTTGAAGCGCTGGTAAACTTTGGTTTTCGGCGCTTCATGCTTTTTCTGACGTTAGAGGCCTTAGTTTTGCCGGCTCATTGTCAGCTGGCTACTGACAGCTTTCCACATATTAAGGTTGATCAGTTTGATAGAAAAACAGCTTTTGTATTTTCGAATAGCGCCGGGATGTTTCTCGCACAAGGCAAGATCATATATATGCACCTCAAAGATGGTAAATATTTACAGCGCGATTTACTTGAATCGTTGCCACGCGAGATTAGGAAGGACATCGACCTGCGATATTCTTTCAACTATTATTTCAGGAATGATTCACTCGCCATCCAAAAATAATCGTCTTGTTGCTATTTTTACTCTAAACAGAGACAAATTCGAATTTGCGTTCCATCATAGAATTAAATCAGCTCAATTTGGACAATCGGGTGTTTACTTCTTTAACAATAAAATAGTGACATATGGTCTTGATAACCTCCATCCTAAATCTGATGGTTTGCGAAGTGGCATGCTCATTATAGATTGCAATACGAAGCAGGAGATTATCGAAAACTTTCACTTCCCGGCAATTCCCTTAACTCACTTTTCTCCATTCTGCTTTTTAACTTTCTCAGGTTCCTACTACGCAATTTGCGATCCAATTACTTATAAAATACATGTCAAAGAAATTGGAGAGAACAAGATTACAGACAGTTTCGCGATTGGATCTCCAGAATTTGTTTATACGGATTCTTTACTAAAATACTTTAGTAAATGGGAGACATCGGCCTATCGCACAAACCCAGTAAATAAATTTCACGAACTTCATAAAGTCATTGATCAAAAATCCCGGGTTTGGTTTTGTGTAATGTTGGACTCATCTACCTTTTTTATTCGGTACAGCCGTCCAGCATCTGATGCCAATAATTCATTTGATTTTGTCGATCATATCTGGAAGAAGCAAAATGGAAAGTGGGCAATTAAGGAATCTCGTCAATTGGGAAAATTCCTTGAAAGACCACCATACCCCGAGTTTGTTGTCGGAAGCAAATTATATTTTGACAATGAACTGATACATTATTCAATATTTCAAGACAAAAGAAGCAGGATGTCATTGGATAGGGATTTTTATTTTCCGGAAAGTCAGCAGGTTGAGGATTTGGATTTATACATATACACTTTCAAATTCTAAAATGGCGAATATTTTATCTGTCTTAGTTATCCTGGGATCACTTACATGCAAGGACTGTGTAAGGGATTTGGAGAAATACTTTATTCAAAATAAGATCGAAAACTACAAGGTCTGTGTTAACAATACAGGGAATTTTATTGTAAACCAGTCACAAATTCAATCCTATTCTCAAGTCGCTAAGGCCCCAATTAGTACCTGCGACCGACAATATGATTTTTCAAGATTTCCAGGGATCATTTTATATGGAAAGCCCGATACCATAATCCTCACGTACGACTCTCCATTTCCTGCAGGCACACTAAATACTAAGCTGCTCAATAGCAGTATTGATCGACTCACCAGGTAATTGAGCACCTAACAATCTCTCAGCCCAGCGATAGCCACAGCACGCGATGAATTTTTTCAGCTGTAATGGTTAACTCCTGCCGGTTCACAAACGCACGGTTTGGGTTGGCATGGTTTCCTGTTCATTTTCATTCACAAAACCATCGGTCTCCAACACCGGTTTATCTGGCCTGCTGAATTCTCTGTTTATGCTGCGGATTCGTGAAAAATCGTAAAGCATTACAATTACAAGCAGTGCACATGTAACGTAAAACGAACTAAAACCATAATTTATCTGAACATAAGCAGAGAAGAACCCACCTGTAACGTAAAAAGTGCTCACAATAATAAGCACCTTGGCTTTTGCTTTAAGTTCACCATTTTCTCTGAACTTCTTTTGAGTAAAAAGCGCGAAGAGAATGGCCATATCGGTTGTGGCGCCTGTAAGGTGAGTAGTTTTTACAGCGAAGTTGGAAATGCTTGCAGTAAAACCGTTCTGCAACCCCATTGCAAATAACAGCACCGACAAGAGCACCCCGCTTTCAAAGAAGGTTTCCTGATACAGGAATTGTCCATATATTCCTACACCTCCAATACACAAGATCTCGATTGCAATCGGCAAAAAATGGCCCAGGTAAACTTTCCCGCGATTGATAGTGCTAATTACAATAATATTGGAAACAAATCCACCAATAAAAAACAGGAAGATCCAAGAGAGAACGATCGAGATCTGAAACAGATTACCCTTTGCCAGTTCAGCAGACAGGATAGCGTAGTAACCTGTAATGTTGGAAGTGAACGAAAAAAAGAGAAGGAAAGACAAAACATTCACTGCACCGGCAGTAAAAGAGGTTAATGAACCCAGAACGAGATTATCTTTTAGCGTGCGACTGCTGCTGTACTTTGAGATCATAATTATTTAACTGCGCGTTCAAAAGTTAGTTTAGCAATACCGCGTAATTCCAGGTCGGCATCAAAATTTACAGTTAGCTTACCTGCTGTAAGCGACATAATATTATAGTACTCGTGTTGTTTTCCGTCACTTAGTTCCAGTATATGTCCCCGGCCTTTCAGCCTCCAGCTAAGAACCCGCTCGTGCCCGGGTGCTGAAAGCTTCAATTTGCCATCTGGCCTGAACTCCCAGGTTTCAAATCTGTGGATAACAAGCTCCTGACCGGTGAGCGTCTTTACTTCGTCACTAACCCTTTCAAATGACATTTCTCCCGTGATATCACTTTTCGAATTTTCATAGTCCCATGACACCTCCTTCCAGGCGCCATAAAGTGCGCGGTGCGGGTTTTCGCAACGGAAAGACAACAGGACCAGCACTGCCAGGATTGAAGAAATAATTAAAGTGTAAAATATCAGTATCTTTTTCGAGAACATATTACCTTAATTGTTGCTTGAATTAATTATTCAAATTGGTTGCAGGCACAAAAAGCGTCTGCAGATGATTCTCTTCATTCGCAGGGCTGCTCCACGCCAGCTCTCTCACCACTACCCCTGCGGCTCGCAAACGTGGGACAGGGTCGAATCCATGGAGTCCGGGTCTCAACTTATAGCTCTTCGGAACATAGATCACATCAACTTTATGCGCCTCAAGTAAATTTCGCAGCAAACCGCTGCCGTTATGGTTCAATAACTCTATGGAAATGCAATGTATTACATTCTCAAATCTATTTTTCAAGATTTCCAGTGTCTCACGGAAAGATGGGTGAAGAAGTTTATCAAGAATACTTTTGCGGGAATAGAACAGCAGTTCGCTAATGGAGCCATTGAGATTATTCCCATACAGCAGAATAATTTTTACGGGCTCTGTTTGTTCCTCCAGTGCGAACTTGAGCATGTTTAATGATTCGATCTGAAAATCAGTTGGTATAAGTAAAGTTTTAGTCATGTCATGTCGTTTTTTCTTATAAAACAAAAGTCGGCTACTGATATTAGCATACCATAAAAATTTCATTAGAATTCAATTAGAATTCTGCCAATTTATTTTAACAAAACTTAGCTCTGAAAATTTCGCCGCGCTTTTATAAGTGCCAACTCCTACATGGTAAAACAGAAACTCATACTTTAGCCAGGTGCTCTCATGCCTTGCAGCCACTGATGTGCCTGCACCAGCTATCGTTCGCCAACTTTAGAAAAATAACGGGTCTCCAGATCAAACTTAAAAATTAGATCCTTGCTTGTTTACCCCTTAAAAAAATCATCTGTTGCTTAGCTTTGACAGAAAACTAAAAGAGTATTATGGCGACAACACCGACACATTGATCGCCTCTGGAGGTTCTGGGTGGCACTAATCTGATTTTAATATTTTAAAGATCTTAGTGTCTGAGCCATCAAAAATTTTTACAAGATATAAGTCACTGTTGTTCGGTCTAAGATCAATTGTATGAACACCTGCCTCAAAATTACTTTCAAAAATCACCCTACCGTAGACATCAGTAATTGAAATAGCGATAGAGTTTTTATTCGCTAAATAAAAAATGCCTGGGTTTGGATTAGGAAATATTTGTACCGTGGAAAATCCTCCGGAAATATTTTCCGTTCCAAGACAAGCCGCCACTTTTACCTGAACCTGCAATGTTGAGGTGCAGTAGCCCTGCAAATTGGTTCCTGCAACTGTGTATTGAGTAGTTGAATTGGGTGAAACAGATAAGGAAGATGTGATATCACCGGTGTTCCAGCTGTACGTATCGGCGCCGCTGATATTTAGAATTGCTGTTTCTCCTTTGCAAATAATTGTATCGCCGGAAACGTTAAGTGTAGGATTGGGAAATACTGAAACAGTTACAGATCCGGTGGATGAACAATTTGAGTTGACATCGGTACCTGTTACCACATACATACTTGTGGTAATGGGTGACACTGATATAGAGGCATTAGTTACCAAATTACTCCAGCTATATGTACCCGCGCCACTCGCCGTTAAAATAGTCGTTTGCCCTTCACAAACAGTGGTGTTACCCGAAACAGTAAGTGTAGGATTGGGAAATACTAAAACAGTTACAGATCCGGTGGACGAGCAATTTGAATTGACATCTGTGCCTGTAACCAGATAAACACTGGTAGTAGCGGGCGACACTGATATTACCGGATTCGTCACTAAATTACTCCAACTGTATGAAGTCGCGCCACTTGCAGTTAATGTAGTCGACTGTCCCTCACAAATGGTGGTGTCACCGGAAATTGAAATCTGCGGTGTACTATTTATATAAAATGTAGATGTTGTTTGGGCCACACAAGTCCCTATACTGTTTGCATACGTAAACGTATTCAGCCCCGTTGCAGCCAATGAAGGGGTAAGTACACCGGTATTAACATCAATAGCTGCAGATGACCCATTAATAAAAGTCCCACCTGCTGGTTGTACCTGAATGGAATAATTTGATGAATTGGGGCAAAGAGCTGGTACCGGCGAGATGCTTGGTGTTATTGGGTTTGCCACCGTAATAGCCATCGTTTTGCTCAGGGGGCAATTAATCACCGACGGTGTCACAATTACAGTATAATTCATTGTTGCTGAGCCACCGGGATTTACTGTGGGGACGATAATTGCATTTTTTGAATTGGCACCAAACACGAAAGCAGCAGGTGTCCAGGAATAGGTATATTGTGAATTTGAAGGAGCAACAGAAAAATTAACACTGGCTGGAATCCCGCTGCCACTGCACACTGTAGGTGTGCCACCTGGAGTTAAAGTATAATCAAAAAGATAAGGGCTTACAGTGAAACTTTTGTTGTACTCGCAAAGCCCATCAGATGCATTGACTGAATACGTTCCTCCCGCAACCAGTCCTCCTGCGGTAAACGTATTCGATGCGCCAGGACTTATGGAAACGCTGTAAGCTGAAGTCGTTCCCGTTGAGATCATGGTATACCAGTTATTTCCCGGCTGTGCACCAGGTGAAGGAGACATATTCAGGGTGACCGATCCATTTGTAGCGCCTGGACAGATCATTGGGTTTGAAGCAAGATTGAGCGAGCCGGACGAGACAGAAACTAAAGTTATTTTTATCGAATCCTGACAACTTTGAGAAGTAGTATACTTCAGATAATAATTTGAACCATTCGTGGGACTGCTAACGGTATAGCTTGAAGCAGTGCCTCCCAGACTGGCGGAAATCGCACTAAGGTTATTGTACCATTGATAGTTTGTGCCTCCCGGATAAGATAAAGCGATTGCACTATTGTTACAAAAGGGCTTTACTGTCTGTGTGAAATTGTTAGTATTAGTGCCAATTGTAATGATGGAACTTGCTATACCACAACTCACACCTTCTGAACCGGTCGTAACAACTACGCTGTAGGTTCCAGGACTTAAATTACTGACAGTATGACTTGTGCCAACAAGAGAATTGGTTGAATTATACCATGCAACATTATAGCCGCCCCCACTTCCACAGGTTGCGATTGTTGCTGAACCACTTGCTCCGCCTGCACAAGACGAATTGGAGGCGCTTGCAAGGATAGAAACAGTACTTGGCACAATTGCTAATGTCGAAATGAATGAACAACCTGACGCAGTTTGCAGAACCACAGAATAAACAGAATTCGCTACTGGATTCGTGACAGTTAACGTTGACATGGTTCCCTGAGGAGCCGCCACAGTACCTGAAACCGGCGATATCCATTGATAGGACAAATAACCTACCGGCATTGAGAGTTGAGCGATGTTTGAGCCACTACAGTAGCTTACAGGATTACACTGCGGAGGGCTGGGGCAAAAACAGTAAACATCAGGAACTACATGTCTAGCATCAAAGAACAAAGTGCCAAAATGGTCACCAAAGGAACAGTCGGTGGCGATGACTTCAACCGTAACCAAAGAACCTATCCATGGAGTTAAGTCAAAGTACCTGACCTGCCAGTTGGACCAGGCGGCCGTTGATGATGTAGAAAATGTTGAATTCGTCGAAGAACAGCCAGTACCGGGAGCAAACGAGTTATCACTACAGGGTAAAATACCACCTGACTGATTCTTTAACACGATTTGGAAACCTGATTGTGCACAACATGAATGACTGTCGGCGCTTTCCCAGACACCCGCAAAAGCGTATTCCAACAAAGGAGAAATTGTATTGACGGAAAATGTATAGGCCAGTTTGGTGCGTGAGGAGTTGGCTGTTGAATTATTGAGCCTGGCAACTTTTGTACCTCCCAGGGGGGAATTGCCAATGTTTCCAATTGTTTGAAATGACAGTATTGGTGTGCTTACAATGGAAAATTCTGAACTACCCGTTGTCCATGCAGCAGTTCCGCAGGTAGCAGTCTGACTGCTCAGTGTCCAGCCACTTACTGAATTTGAAGCTGAGTAGGCCCCAGGGCTAGTTAGTTCAAAATTTATATTGGAGGGTTGAGATAGCCCAGATAGATTTTGAACAAGAATAGAAATTATAAAAAAGATCCTTTTCATTATTGAGGTATGCTTTTAGTAAAGATAGTGTCCTTGATGTGAGTTTATTACTTAGTTCACTCACTTAGATAGGTTATTCACGAATTTCTATTTTTCGCATGAGCTGTGATCGGCAAGGATTTCGATTAAACGGCTAAGTGACAAGTCAAAAGGTCTCGTCGTGATAACTACCCGGGCCGTGAGAAGGGACTAAAACCTAAGAACTATATTCTAAGAAAAATTCAAAGCTCTGAATCCCGGGCGTACCGCAGCATGACCGAGCGTTTAGAAAAAGCCCGGTGGGCTTTTTTAGCGAGGGGCCGGCCTGCAGGGAAGCGGGATACCATTGGCCGGGTGTAAAATCAAAAAACCCCCACTAAATTAATAGTGAGGGCCTTTTGTAATCCCGATAGCAATCGGGATGGCATCTTAGGCAGCGCTTGGCATTTGCAAGGCTCAAAGCCGCAGCAAGTGCTTAGCGCTGCCTAATCCCGGCTGAAGCGCAGCGGAACGCCGGGAGACATACATACCATAACGCAAAAAGCCTCACTATTTCTAGCAAGGCTTTTTGACTTTAAAATTGGCATCGACATCCCCGATAG
>JAEZDS010000054.1 GCA_023433205.1 Bacteroidota bacterium | reverse complement strand
CCATTGCCCAGTATTCTGACCTCTGTCCGTTGACAAATAAAATGCCCCCGTTCCCCAACCGGTGCTTCCGCCAAAACAAACAGTACTATCACCAAAAGTCTGAACCAGAGAACCATGTGTGATATTTGTAGTGAAAGTTGTGTATTTGGTTCCTCCATCATTGAATGTTACAAATTCGTTTATTGCAGCCAATCCAGTTCCACTTGTGGTATCAAAAAATCCTATGCTTCGCAGATGGAGGTTGGGGTCTTCAAGCTTTGTCTGCCACCCGACGCCACCATCATTACTAAAAAATATTTTGCTTCCACCGCCCAAAGAATAGGCAAGAACGAAAATATTTGAACTATCCAATCTGTTTATGCTTTTCCAAAAGCCAGGAGGTACGGGGTCGTTTAAAGGCATTAAGGTCTCCCCACCGTCATAACTTTTAGCCAGGTATTTATTGCGGCTACCAATAAGCACAACCCCTTCCTCAACAGAAACATGATCGAGATAATCGGTGGTGCCGGTATGCATACGTTGCACTTGAGAAAAATTGCAATGGGTTATTAGCAGGAAAAGATATATTAATCGCTTTTTCACAACTAATTTGACTTGATAACTTTAAAACTACTGTTGCCGCTTTTTTGTTCTATAACATAAATATAGACAGAATTGGGCTGTTTTGAAAGGTCATGACTTAATAAATTCTTCCCCTGCCTTAATTTCCCCTCATACACGGTTTCAATTTTTCTGCCGTTTATATCATATAAATAAACCTTCACTTCTTCATTTGATGTTGCTGTGATCTCCAGGGTATGTACGCCTCCAGAAGGATTAGGATAGAGTTTCAGATTGTTATTTGCCATTTCGATATCTGCAATACCAACCGCTTTATTTTTGGCAAGTAGGGTGTAAGCAGCCAATGTGTTGGGACGGTTAAAACCAAACAGTGCCGCAAAGGAAGTATCACAGGGCCACCAGCCCAGGTCAGTACCAGTGGTATCTTTAACCTGATAAACATAACCTTTGAGCGTAGCCCCAGAAAGATTGCAGGAGGTGATCTCAACATGTTCATGAAGGTTGAGGGTTTTAAATGGTCCTTTTGGTTTATCATAAAGGAAACTTTCACTTGGCCGGGGCCAGTAAAACATTACACTGTCGGTGTTATGGGTATTGTTATGGCTCGTCTGAATAGTGACCTCAAAGGCATTTACGACATAACGGGCAGGTGGATAATACAGTTTAGGTGAGACGGGCGTCTCATAAGGTTCAGTCAGCACTATTGTATCCCCGCCCTGAAACAGATTTGTAGTGATAATATGCGGAGTAAGCGTGTTAGCTCCAAAATGGTAAAGAATTCGTACAGGCTTTTCTATCATCCTCAAGGCCTTTCCCGCGTTTAACCTGCCGTAACCTGTGAGGGAGTCATAGCCCGGCGCCCCTACATCAGTAGCAGACCTTGTGATTATAAATTCACAATCTTCTGGCGAGAGGTTGTTATGGGCGTTTACACTCGCGTTGTGATAACTCATCAGCAAACCAACCACACCGGCAACGTGAGGCGCGGCTATAGAGGTGCCGTTTACGCCTACGTAACCACCATTCGCTGGATTTGCGCCAAAGGTCTTAACTATGTTGGGTACACAGGGAGCAGCTACATCTATGCCCCCGCCATAACTGGGCGCCCAACCGGCGTCGCTATCGGAACTTTGTTTATACTGCCCTACACTATTGGTTCCTCCCACGCTTAACACCCAGGTTGAATCAAAGGTGGCAGGAGGAGAAATATCATTAATGCCGGCGTTGCCCCTTGCAGTTACAAAGGTAAGCTGGTTGCGAAAACCAAAACGGACTTCATTTTGCAGTGCCTGTACACCCTGTGCAGTAGATTTATTGATGTCAAGTCCCCATGAATGATTGGCAAAATCTATATAACAGCCATATTCAAACTGTGGGTAAGCCAGGGTATTCTGGTGCATAATATCTAAAACAATGCTTAACGGAATCCCGCCCAGGATCTTTAACGCAAACATTGAGATACCGGGACTATTGGTGCTGTCGCCGCCTGCAATGCCGCTGATGCCTTTCTTATTATTGCGATTTGCGCCCATTACGCCCATTACGGTGGTACCGTGACCTGAGGAATCGGGAGTAGGCAGATACTTGATATTTGTATGGGAACCATCGGAGTAGAAATACCAACCATTTACCTTGCTGGTGGCCGCATTGCTGCCATTATACCCCCATTCCTCATGCCGCCAGTGTACTCCGGAATCAAATACTCCCGCCCGCACAAATGGCAGACCGGCTGAAGGCAGAAGGTCCCAGGCCTCTTCAGCATTTATATCACATGAGGTGCTGTTCACCGAGTGCAGATTAAGCTGCGAGGGATACAAGCTGTCGTTTGGAGGTGAAGTGAGGGGCAGTGGAAAATAATTAGGATGGCTGAAAAATACTATCCCCGGCACCTTACCAAGTGCCTGCTGTGTTTGGGCAAGGCCCATTGATGCAGGCAGATGTAACAAGGCTGTGGCCCAGAATGCAGGTATTGGCACATTTACTCCGCGGCGTGATACTGTTACCGTGTCTGTTGTTTTCATGCCTTTGTAAATTTTGCTGACAGTAAGCGTGCAGCCCCGGCATAATCCCTCAAGGGCTGTACTAACCAGCTGGTATGCCGAGTCGGTGATAAAATCCTGCAGGCTACAATATTCATATACCTTTGATCCGTTGAGGTTATCAATCACATTTTTATTAATTACGGCTGGATTAAGACCTACTATAAGTTCTGAAGCTTTTGAGGTGGCTACTCCGTTATTAAAGTTCCTGCTGGTATCTGCTTCAAATTCAGAATAAGTTGTCCATTGATAACTATCGGTAACGGAGTCTATAACTGATACCACATAAATCAGATCATTTCCAATTTCAAGATCAGAAGGTACAATGTCATTTTGTGAGATTATGTTTCTGTGCCAGTTGATTACTCCGTTACCAGCTATCCTCCCGGTTACTACTTCTTTTTTACCAGAGCTTCCATCTTCTCCGCCCACAAAATATATATTTTTGCCTCCATTTTTTACCTGTAACTTTCTAATAAGAGCGTCACCCCCGTTCAGTGCTGCCTCTCGTTCCCACTGCCACACTATAGCACCGGTGTTCCCATTCAACAATGCGCAGTACATATTTTTCTGTCCGTTGTTAGCTGTGCTGAAGCCGCCTACAATTACATCTCCTGCTGCGTCAGCGTCAATGCTTGAGGGCAGATCGTCAGAACCATGAACGTCAATGGTCGAGGTCCAGGCTATACTATAGTTGGGCAATACCTTAACTGTTTTAATATTGTAATCTGTACCATTCCATGTTTTGCCGGTGATAAAAATATTGTTCTGACTGTCTTTTTTAAAAGCTACGGGGTGATCGTCAATAAGTCCACCAAAGCTTGTTCTGGAGTCACTGATAAATGCCAACGTGTTTACATCGTAAGATGCCAGTGCATACGACCAGGAACCACTGCTATTCTGGCTTCCGCCAATTAAAATAACATCTCCTGAGCTCAAATCCACTTCAATGCCCAGCGTCACATCCATAAGTGCCGCATAATCGTATGAATTCGATGACTGCACCTGCAAATTAGCAGGACTAACTTCTAACAACAAATAATTATAATTGCCAATGGCCCCTTCACTGCTTGCGGCCACGTATAAATTGCCGTTTACCGGGTGGAGCAATAAACCTGTACCAATATCATTAAGGTTATTTCCACTGTCCCAAACTGTTGAGTTTATAAGGGTGCCGGCAGCATCATAATGCAGCAATATCAAATCGTACCCTGTGTTTACACCATTATCAGCGGTGCCGCACACATATATTTCACCATTGCTCGTTTCAAAAAGGTTAATGCCGTAATCATCATTAGAGCCGTTTGAGTTAAAACTGGTTTCAAAGATCAGGTTTCCTCCGGGATCTCTTTTAACGAGATAAAGGTCTTCTCCCTGGCCAGGCACATGAGTATGGCCCACTGTTATCAAATCACCGGAGAGTGAGGTTACAGACTGGCCCCATTGTACACCAAAGGGCGAAAGAATGGGATTAACAACCGGATGCCCTGAAGCTACCTGATTTTCGAGGTTTATAAAAATTTGTTGTGTGAGGCCCTGGTTCGTTATAATTAAAAAGGCGGCCAGCAGAAGAATGTTCTTGATTTTCATGTTCAGTTTTTTTAGGATTAATAAAAGAGAGGCAATCCGAAGGTATCATTTGAATTTATTTTATATCGTGCATTTAATTCCTATTTTTGGCATAATCTGCATTTTAACAATATGATAGGTTATCAGATCCGAAAAGTACGGGAAAACAAAGGCCTTAAAAGACCAGATCTTGCCGCAAAACTTGGTATTGATGAAAGTACCTTAGGCAGGATTGAAAACAATCAGGTAAAAGTAAGTGCCGAAAGGTTACTTAAGATTTCAGAGATCTTGAATGTTCCTATCAATGATTTTTTTGAAGGGGAGTCTGTCGTAAATTTTAATAATAATCACATCAATATTGCATACATCAATCAGTTTATTGAATCACAAAAAGAAGTAGCTGACAAACAGTCGAACCTGCTCAACAGTCTTTTGGAAGAAAACAACAGGATCAGTACCAAATTATTAGCTCTTATTGATAAATTTCTTTCCGAAAAAGGAGAAAAATAAATATTTGCTCACAGGTACGGTTCATTCTGCTGCCATTTATGCTTTCACCGACTTACTTCCTGTAAGTTTTTTTTCTTCCAAAAACAGTTCTGAAAAAACCGGCACCTTTCTGTCGTGCTGACCTTAAACGCGGCATACAGTCATCTACCGCCCTGCACTTGAACCTGCATGCAGGATTCCGGAAAAGTGAAACGCTGAGATTCGCATATAGTCCAACTGTATTTACATTGGTGCGCATCAGTAAAGGGAAAACATTGTCAACTCCCAGCACCAGCGATCGCACCCGAAAGGCAAAACCCAGCCGCGGGTAAACATAACGGTGCATGGTAAAAGGAAGCGCCACCTCTATGTTTTTAAATTCTACGCGGGGGATCACCGCCAGCAGATCATGGCCCTGGACAGCGGGAAGACCGGCAGGCACCATGTTTTTTACAAAGACCCCGGCCAGGTAAATATTATTTTCAAAATTATAATCAAACTGCAGGGAGGCGGTGAGTGGTAAAAACACGCGAACAGGTGCGGTACTTTCTTCAAGTTCAACATTAGTTTCGGTGATCCGTGTGAATGTGCCGCGCTCCTGTTCAATGCTCAGATAACCTGCCCCATTTATGCGGCGATCAACAACTCCTGAATTTACCTTTACAAAGCCAGCGTCGCGCAGCGATAAGCCTATCCTGTACTTGTAATCAACTATCGCGCAGTTGCTGCGTACAGCGTGTGCGAGGTAATGATCTATATTACCAAGCATTTTTTTGTAAACTATACCAACATCGGTGGCAAGCCCCCTGCCGCTGTTAAAACGGGGTGTATTATAAAAAATCCGACCATCCAGGCGCTGCACATCAAGCACCGAGTCATTGTAAAAACCCCTGAGCTCTTTCAGGTTGGCATACAGCGCATTGTAGCCCATCAGGTAACTGACATTAATGCCGGCCTGCCACAGGTGCGGGCCACTGCGGGAAATAATATAGGAAAAGTTGCCTCCGATCTCCAGCCATGTGAGGTTGGCAAAACCGCCGTTCTTCAAATCAACGTCAAGCCTGTCCGGACCAATAGGTTCCTGCCCCAGGACCAGGCTGGTAAACTGGTGAGGTAAACGCCGCACATTTAAAATGCTGCGTCCCCGCACAAATATTCCGGCGCCAAAAAGATTCTTGCTCATCACAAAACAGGGCCCCTCGGCAGCTGCCGTTAAAAACGCGAATCTGTTCCTTGTGCCTTCAGCCGGTTGCGGCAATGGACCCTCGCCGGCCGCCCTGAACGACCATAAACTAGTGGACGGTATGTAACCTGCGTTGGTCATAACAAAAGCGCTGAGGCCTGCAAACTTTAACTGCATATAGGTTTTTGAATCAGCTGAAAAAGAGGGGTTCAAAAAAATACTGTTGACGGGTGAATAGTTGCTGTTTACAATGCCAAGTTTCTCCTGACCATTAATCACGCCCACCAAACACAACAAGGCGCTAATCTTCAGATGAAATATTTTACTTACCATGGCAACTCAGAAACAGCATTTAAAAACAACAAATACAATGCCAGTCAGCGGCAAATCTTAACGAAAAAGGGAGATAGACCCCTTGCGTGCTTCTTTCTTACCCGTGAGCTTTTCAGTGGTCTCAAGTGTGTAAACATAAATATCTTCGGGGCAAAGATTCCCCTTAAAACGGCCATCCCATTTTGCGACGGGATTGTTTGTCTGAAATACCACATATCCCCAGCGGTCGCTGATGGTGAGCAGATAATGGCTGTATTCGCAGGAAAGCACCGGGAAAAAATAGTCATTGCGGTTATCTTCATTTGGCGTAAAACTGTTCGGCATCAGTACTTCGCATTCACAGGCTTTCAGTTTAACCGAAACACTGTCGCGAACTTCGGGACAACCGGGGTATTTAACCACCACCACATAATTCCCTTCGCGGGAAACTGAGATTGAATTGCTGTAAGCGCCGGTGCTCCACTGAACAGGCACATTTGTGGGAACCTTAACAGCAAGTACCTTTTTGGTCTCGTTCAGGCAAAATACCAGTTCTTCATCAGGAAGCGGATCGGCTACTCCCTTCACCGTAACCCTGGCAGTATCTGTGATCCAGCAGCGGCCGTTGCTTATCTTTACCCAGTAGGTTCCTGCGCGGAATACGCCGAGTTTCCTTGTTCTCTCGCCATTTTTCCAGTTGTATCTCATCCCAGGATTTCCAGCATCGAGCAGGATCTCAGTGCCTGCACAAAACGCTGTATCTTTTAGTAAAGGTACGGGCCGGGCGAGGATCTTAACAAAAGTGCTGTCGCGGCGGTTAACCTTACCTGAATTGTCGGTTACAATAATGTAATATTTACCCTGAACAAAGGCTTTTACCCGTTTCGTCTGTTCAGCGCTGCCATAAGGGGTTAACCAGCGCACACGTGAATTGTTGCCTAGGTCCTGCCGGATTTCGATACTGGCTGTGTCGCCGGCGCAGAGCGTGATGGTATCGGGCAGCAACCTTCGCTGTGCCGAGGCACAGAAAGCCAAAATCAACAAGGTATGTACCGCAAGTATTCTCACAATTCAAGTTCTACTGTAATTTTTGTGCCTGAAGCTCCTGCATCTACCGTTGATTTATCTATCATGCTCACCAACTGTTTTTTGCCGGTTAATTTGCTGTTTACTTCCAGAATACTTCTGATAGTACTGGTCCCCAGTGATTTGTGTCCGGTTTTTGCATGTTCAGCGGCTTTTATCAGGCCCACACCGTTGTCCTCAATAGTGATGATCAGTCTCCCTGAATCAACCTTGTTAAAGCTGATCCAAAGTTTGCCTGGCGCATGGGTGGGTAATATACCATGCAGGATAGAATTCTCGACATAAGGCTGGATGATCATATTAGGGATCATCACCTCGTGTGTATTAATATCATCTGAGATCTGTATTTCATAATCGAATTTATTCTTGAACCTTTCTTTTTCAAGTTCAAGGTAGTAGGTGAGCCGCGCCAGTTCGTCATACAACGAAATATGGCTCTGCGCTGCTTTTTCAATGATCATTCGGATCAGCCGCGAAAATTTTGCAAGGTACTCACTTGCCCGCAGGCTGTTATTTGTATTGATATAGTTCTGAATAGAGGTGAGTGAGTTAAAAATAAAGTGAGGACTAAGCAGGGCGTTCATGGCCTGGTGTTTCAGCAGGTTCATCTGCTGCTCTTCGGTGAGCCGTTTCCTTGCACGGTTCTTTATCCTTCTTATCACCAAAAAAGATATGAGAGCAATTACAACAAGCACACCTATTGTGATGAGCCAGTAAAGTACCGGTTTTTCGCTGAATTTCTGCTCCTTGCGCAGTTGCACCGAAGTGGCGGGACTCCAGTTGATATCATCTGTTGAAGCCTCTATTTCAATTTTGTGCTCGCCTCCGCCCAGTGTAGGAAAAGGCAGCTGGGTCTGGTTCTCAAATCGTATCCATTCCCCTCCATTCTGCCTGAAACGAAAGATCTGCTTGTTATTCTTATTGAAAACGGGGCTCAGAAAAAACAGCGTGATATCATCGGCGTGTGAAGGCAATACAAAAGTGTTGTCGTCGCTGCGGACAATTTCTTCACCTACCTTAAGATAATCAATATTTACAGGAGGCAGCCTGCTGCTGTGCCTGATAATATGCTTAAAGTCGGTAACGCTTACCCCCCGCACCGTGGCTATTGCAACTCTGCTCTCATCAAAACTTATGTCGCTCACCGAATTAGAGAGCAGGCCGGTATTTTTATTCAGGATCTTCAACGGATTGAACAACGTGTCGCAGATATAAACTCCGTCAAGGGTACCAAGCCAGATCTGGTTGTGGTATGCACGGATCTTACGCACCGTATTCAGCGCGAATTTCCCTGCGGACCGTATCAGGTTTCTGCTTTTAACATCCGTTAAACCACCATCGTGTGCGGCTATGATGCTGTTATTGACAACAGCCAGATCGTTGATACTGAAATTAAGGGCATCACGCACCACATGTTGTTTTGTGTTTGACCTGAAGTCATAAGTAAACAAACCATCATTGGTACCTATATAAAGCAGTGAGTCGCGATATAAAAGCGCGTTCACAGTGATACGGTAATCGCTGAAAGAGATAAGCGTATCTTTTATATTGGCGGCATCGCCGGTGGTGCTCACGATGTAACCGTCCCAGGTTGCGAGTACACTTTCCGACCGGTTAAGAGGCAGGAATTTTCTTGCGCTGATGGGTCTGAACCGATAGGTAAATCTGCTGTCGAGGAATATGGAGGGCGACATACTAAGTTCATTTCTTTTGGAATAAAAAAGCGCGCCTCCCGATTCAGTGATACTATACACCGGCTCAACAAAAACCGCATCGGGCTGAGAAAGTATCTTTGTCTGGTTTGTACGCAGATTCATTCCATACAATCCATTACTTGTGGCGGCTACCAGCAGGTCGCCGTGCAGGTACACCTGATTGATATTTAATATCTTATTATCGTAGCTGAAATTAAAACTGTTGAAAAAAGTGTTTTGAAGCTGATAAACCCCGTCGCTCATGGTGCCGATCCAGATGTTCTGGCGGCTGTCTTTGTAAAGGCAGTTTACCAGTGATGGCTGAATATCAAGGATGTCAAAGATGTCATGCACTTTATTATATGCATACAGGTACACATTTTCTCCCGGGTAAGAGGTAAACCAGATCCTGCCATAATCATCTGCAACAATTTTATTGATACTTTTTAATCCTCCCAGCTGAAATGTTGTGTTTTGTTTTTCATAAACAGGATTGTATTGGGAAATGACCCTGTCATCATAGATGGTGACAATGGCGCCGGCAGTACCTGCAAGCAGCTGCGACTCTTTATTCTGAGCGAGGGCAAATACGGCTGTGCCGGCAAGCGCCTGCAGCTGTTGCTCCTCACCTGAAGTTACATCATAAATTCCATCTGAACGTCCCACCAGCACCCGCCCTTCCCTGGTTTTGAGGATACAGTTGGGGAGGTTTTTTTCGTTACGTTTTGAACCATCGGAAATCACTTTGCCGGAATTTCGTTCAATTATCACCAGTTTTATCTGCGAAGTAAGCAGGAAAACATGGTCGCGGGTTAACACCACCTCATCGGCATTATTGTTTTTTACACGTAGTTTTTCCGGAAGATCATAATTTCCCGAATGCAAACTGTATTTGGCCAGACCTTCTCCCCTCACGGAGAGAAAAAGATCCTGTTCGTCCTCCAGTACAGCTGTTTCCAGCGCGTTGCTTTTAAGGCTGTCAATCTCAAGTTTGCTGAAAGTATAACCGTCAAATTGGTAGATGCCATTCTGTGTGGTGAAATACACTACCCCGTTCCTGTTTTGCTGTATATTAAAGATGTTGGGATTATTGAGCCCCTCCTCACTTCCAAGCTGCCGGAAGTTAAAGGCCGGTACCTGAGCAGAAACGAATATAGGGAAGAAGATTTCGCACAGTGCAAAAAGCAGTGATGTTCTAAAACAAAGTATGAAGGAACATTTTTGTTTCACAGGCCATGCCGAAGCAGCATATGGCATAAAAATACAAAACCTTAAGCTGGCGCAGAAAAACCCCTGTAATTATTTGGGGAACACCGAGCGGTTTCTGATAAAGTCGGCAAACTCCTGAGTGCGGGCTTTACTAACCTGAACGTGTGTGCCATCGCTAAGGATCACCTCTCCACCCTCATGATTGCTGTATTCTTTTACGTAACGGATATTGATGAGCGCTGAGCGGTGGACCCGGAAAAATTCGCTTGCCGGTAAAATTGCTTCAAATTCTTTGAGCGTTTTGCTGGCGACTATCTTTTTCTGACCGCTTAAATACAGGTTTGTATAATTGTCACTTGCTTCAAGCCAAACAATGTCTTTAAAATCCACAAGCGTAAATCCTTTACTGTGATTGATCAGCACAAGGTTTTTATCCTCCTGGGATTTTACCGCCTGCTGGGATTTACCTTCAAAATGATCAACCACCTTTTTGATGGCTCCCTGTAATTCGCCAAGCATAAGAGGTTTAAGCAGGTAATCGGTGGCGCCGGCTTTAACAGCTGTAATGCCGTGCTCGCTGTAGGCGGTAATAAAAATCACGCAAAAATCACGGTCATAAATACCTTCCAGCATCTGAAATCCATTCATTCCAGGCATATTTATGTCAAGAAAAACCACCTGGGGTTTAAGTTCCTGTATCTTTGTTTTGCCTTCGGGACCATTGGACGCCTCGCCCACCACTTCAATCTCGGAGCAATAGTTTTCAATCATGCTGCGGGTATTGCTACGGCTGTCGTCTTCATCATCAATAATTACTGCCCTGTATTTGTGCATAAGCTGGAGGTTTGGAGGTAAACTTAGCTATTAATTTACGATTTTTTTACCCAATTAGCAAAGTGCGGGGTCTGGTGAGGGAAACAATCGTTGCTTCGAGGCACCTTTAAAGAAACATACTAAACCGCAGTCCTTTTAACAACAGGCAAAATTTTTAGATGGCTTTTCTTCTCTAGCCTCCAGTGGCAAGAACTTTCCCAAAATAATTATAAGGCCTGGATCTTCATGGGGTACATCCTGGTAAAATTCGCACATCGGCGATTGATGTATTATTACCTAACACAGCTACAGATCTGTACTTCTGCAGATAACTGATGATATTTGTCACGGCTTATTCATATCATCGGGGGAAAATTAGCCACTTTCCACCGAAAAAAATTATTTGTTCCGGTATAACTAATCATATTTTGGTATATATTTAAAACTCATTACAGATGGGGGTATTCAGCGCAAAGCGAAATTTACAGTTTGAAACGAATACAGCGGTGACACAACATGCAGTTTTATCTCAGAACTGGAAGGTAAAGAACACAAACTATACAGGTTGATTAAAGAGAATTGATTAGAAGTTACAGATAAATTAATACAATAAAATGAAAGCGAAAATTTACAAAATGATCTCAGGCGGAAAAAAAGGTTTGATTGTTTTGGCTTTAGCCATGTTTTCTGGCGCGGCCAACTCACAAACAACCTACACCTTTAATTATACGGGAAGTGTGCAAACCTTAACCGTGCAGGCAGGCATTTATGAAATAGAATGCTGGGGAGCCGATGGCGGAGAAGGCGGAGGCACAACTGTGTCAGCGGGTTCAGGCGGTAAAGGCGGATACAGCAAGGGTACTTATGCAGTACCTTCACCTACAGTATTGTATATTTATGTTGGTGGAAAAGGGCAATCGACCAATACCTCGTCTGGTGCTGCAAGCATTTCGGCAGCGGGCGGCTGGAATGGCGGCGGTGGCGGCTTTACCGGCAGTACTTCTACCACTCTTTTATACAAAGGTGGCGGGGGAGGCGGTACTGATGTCAGGACCACACTAAATGCAGTGTATGCAAACAGGATAATTGTTGCCGGCGGCGGCGGCGGAGGTGGTGGAGCCTCCAGTACAGGATATATTGGCTTTGGAGGCAATGGCGGTGGCACTTCAGGTCAGAATGGCATATTGGGAAGTTCTCAGACGAACCACAATGGAAAAGCAGGGACTCAGACAGCAGGCGGTGCAGGCGGCGTATATAGCTCAAACACTGGAGGTTCAGGGACTTTTGGGATTGGTGGTAATGGCGGAAGCGTTTCAGGTAACATTTATCCTGCCGGCGGCGGCGGAGGGGGATGGTATGGCGGCGGTGGCGGCGCAACCCAGGGCGGTAGCGGTGCCGGTGGCTCAGGGTACATTGGCGGAGTAAGCAATGGCACAACTATCACTTTTGGTCAAACCGGTTTTGTGGCAAAACCAGTTAATACAGGAGACGGGTTGGTGCTGATCAAAGAGCTTTGTAATATTACTCTGGCCGCTAACGGGTCAACCAATAACATCGCCATCTGCAGCGGAGCTTCGGTTACCTTAACAACAAACGCCATCAGTAATTATTCATGGAGCACCGGTGCAACCACTTCTTCAATTGTTGTTGCCCCTACTACCAACACCGTGTATCAGCTCACTGCAACAAGTCCCTCAAACTGCGTAACTTCGGCGGTGATCACTGTTTCAGTTGACACTTCGGCGCCAACCTTAACACTTTCCAATTCAACAACAGTTACAGCCTCGGGCGTTTGTCCGGGCAAAACAGCTACCCTTACAGCTACAGGCGCAACAACTTACACCTGGACAGGAAATGTGCTGAACGGCGTTTCCTTTTTACCAACGGCCAGCTCGGGTTATACAGTAACCGGTGAAAATGCCTGCGGTACAGGCAGTGCCGCTACCTCGGTATCGGTGCATCCACAGCCCACTGTTACAGCAACAGCCAGTCAGCCTTCACTTTGTTCTACCAATTCAGTTACTGTGATAGGCGGGGGAGCAAATTCATACACCTGGTATCCTCAAAATATACAAAACGGCGTTGCTTTCTATCCATTCAGCACACAAACCTATACGGTAGTTGGTTCTAACGCACTTACCTGCACCAATTCAGCAATGACCACTATCACGGTAGTAACAACACCTGCCATACCGCCCTTATCAACGCACTCGCTGATCTGTGTCGGCAATTCAGCTACACTCTCGGCAGTGGGAGCAGACAATTACAGCTGGTCGCCGGGTTCTTCAATCAACAGCGTAGTGGTGGTTTCGCCAAACTCAACAACCACGTACACACTTACCAAGTGGAATGCCAACTGTTACGACACACAGGCCATTACGGTGAATGTAA
>JAEZDS010000049.1 GCA_023433205.1 Bacteroidota bacterium | reverse complement strand
GGCTATACACACCTCTGCCAGAAAATCATTGCCGGCCTCATGCGCTTCACTAAATACTCTGTCGCTTAGTCTGGCACCATAATATCCCACTGCACTGGCACCGGTGAAACTTTTTAACTGCACACGGTTGATGATGAGGTGTTCAGCAAGCAGAGCTGCTGACCGTACACGGGAGTTTATTATTTCCTTTTTGTACCTTTTTGTCCAGCGGTGGGCTGCAATGTTTGCACCGGCCAGATGAATAATGTGTTCAACCCCTTCAAAGGCCAGGGGGTCGATTGTTCCTCGTTCTATATCCCATTTGAATTGCCTGATACCACCACCTTCGTTTGCAGTTCTGCTCAGCCACACAACACTGTGTCCCTCAGCAATCAACAATCTGCTTATTGCCTGCCCAACCAGTCCGCTTCCTCCTGTTATTAATATCTTTGACACTCCGTTATTTTACTTTAAAATTACATTTTTAATGGTTTACGACTTTCATATTTTTATTTGTGTGAACCAGCGCAGTGGTTCTGAAAAGCTAAGTTGCGGTGAGGCCCATGGTATGGCACTGGTTGCAGAGTTTAAAAAGCAGCTAAAAGAAAAAGCCGCGCACCTTAAGGTGAGAGCTAACCGCAGCGGCTGTCTTGGGATCTGCGACTATGGCCCAACTGTTGCAGTGTACCCGGGCGGACAATTTTATGTGGGAGTACAGGTTTCTGATGTAAAAGAAATTGTTGATGCACATGTTTTATATGGGGGAACGGTACCACGTTTGCTTTTACAGGAAAATTGGAAGAAAAAGACATAAGCAGCTACCTTTTGCAAAAGCACATCTTTGAACTTTTTTGCGCACAGCTCATCAAAGATTTTCAGGGTGCAGGGTTAAACGATTATCAGCCCGAACTTTTTATCTGCGACCCCCTGAAAGTACGCGGGAAAATTTTTGAAGCACTAAACATTGTTGCGGCAGCTGATCCACAGAACATTTCGCGATTGCTGTATCGTGTTGATATCAGTGAAAAACAACTTAACAAGTTTTCAAAATCTCAACCTGCTCTAAGTTTCCCAGAGGTGGTGACTGAACTGGTGATAAGAAGGGTGTTGCAAAAAGTAATACTACGTAAAAAATACTCTAATGAATAAAACCATTGTAAGAAAGGGAGAGGAAAAAGACCTTCCAGCGCTTATGCAGCTGATAAAAGAACTGGCAGAATATGAACAATGCGCTGGTGAAGTGGAAACAGGTATCGCTGAACTCAGGTCATGGGGCTTTGGCCCGGACAAGGTTTTTGGTTTTTTTGTGGCAGAAAAAGAGGGCACTGTTGTTGGCATCGCACTCTATTATTATAAATACTCAACCTGGAAAGGGCGTTGCCTTTTTCTGGAAGACCTCATCATTACTGAATCTGAACGGAGGAACGGTTACGGTTCGCTTTTGTTTGAGGCCGTTCTTGAACTTGCGCGACAACAGAAAGTAAAGAGACTTGAATGGCAGGTGCTTGCCTGGAATGAACCGGCGCTGAATTTTTACAGGAAATACCAGGCAGTGGTAGATAATGAATGGCTTAACTGCAGAATTACCGACAAACAACTTCAGGGTTTGTAATCAGTGTCTGATCGCACCAGGCATTTTGGCACATACCATTGGTGCCGATAACGGGCCGGGTCAATTTTTTGCCTGTTGCAGTCAAGGTAATGTCCTTTATTATTACGCAGAAATACCCAGGCCTTTCCGTTATTGATCTCGGAGATAACCAACCTGCTCAAACTGTCGAGCGACAGGTAGGGGAAATTGCAGCCTATACTCAGTCCCAGCTCATTGTTCCTCAGATCCATCACCGAAGCCAGGCTGTCGGGCTTTTCGCCTTCTTCCAGTTCACTTTTTTTAAACTGGCGATAATTTCCCTTTTCGTGGGCTATTCCCAGCTTACGAATTTTGCCGGTTTTCAACTTTTGGCTGAATGCTGCCATGTTGAAAACATGACGGTAAGCATCGAGTTTACCGCCTGATGAAAAGCTGTCGAGTTCCTGACGGATCTGCTTCTGGTCGTATAAAATACTGCATTGGTCCTGTATTTTTTTTACTTTGATCGCTGCAAAGGGGTGTAAGAGCGCCCATTTTTTAACGGGGGCACTGAGTGAAGAGAACTGAGCGGAAACAAGGGTGGGGGAGACCAGGAATCCCAGCAGGGACAAGGCTTTCAGACTATCAAATAAATAAATGAAGATTTTACCCACAATTAACACGGCAATGTTAGTATTATAAAATTATAAGATCAGCTGTCCGGCAGATCAAAAGGTAAATTTACAATGTGGAAAGCAAAACTGATTTTTTATCTAAACTTCTAAGTAAAAAAGGTGATGCGCTTGCCACCAGCATAAATGATCTGCGCGACCGTGAATTCAGCGGGGTAAAGTTAAGCGCCGATGAAAAGCTTGCTGTTTCCAATTTCGACCGTTACAGGATCAGTGTTTTGAACGCGCAGATCGAAGAAGAAAACTTCCATCAAAAGTACAGGCAGTTACAGGTGATTGCCAATTTAAGCGACTGGCGTGAGTTTCTAAAGCCAGAGTTCAACGAAGCCTGACCTCTTTTATCCTGACCTTTGCATTTAAATGCCTAATTTTGGCATCTAAATTTTTCTTTCCATGAATGTAAAAACACTGGGCCAGTTCATCATTGAGAAACAGGCCGACTTTCCATACGCAAAAGGCGAACTTTCCCGTTTGCTCAGAGATATAGGTATCGCTTCCAAAATTGTAAACCGTGAAGTAAACAAGGCGGGCCTGGTTGAGATTCTTGGTGAAACCGGTGAGACCAATGTACAGGGCGAAAGGGTAAAGAAGCTTGATGTTTTTGCCAATGAGCAGTTTATAGCCGCTTTGAGAGCCGGCGGTGAGGTGTGCGCTATTGCCAGCGAAGAGAACGAGGAAATTATCACTGTTGATTCGGAGATTTCGCGCAACGCCAAATATGTGGTAGCCATTGATCCGCTCGACGGGTCCTCAAATATTGATGTGAATGTATCGGTAGGGACCATTTTTTCGATCTACCGCAGGGTTAGTCTGAAAGGCCCTGGCACTAAAGAAGATTTTATGCGCAGAGGTACCGAGCAGGTTGCTGCGGGTTATGTGATCTATGGATCAAGCTGTATGCTTGTTTATACTACCGGGCATGGTGTAGATGGTTTTACCCTCGATCCCAGCATCGGCGAGTTTTGTCTTTCACATCCAAAAATGCAAACGCCGAAAAAGGGAAATGTGTATTCCATTAATGAAGGAAATTACCTGCATTTCCCCGATGGTGTAAAAAAGTACATTAAGTATTGCCAGGAAGAAGATAAGAACACCAGCCGTCCTTATTCATCAAGGTACATTGGTTCAGGTGTGGCCGATATTCATCGTAATCTTATCACAGGCGGAATTTATGTGTATCCTACCACTACCAAATCACCACAGGGAAAATTAAGGTTGTTATATGAATGTAATCCACTGGCCTTTATTATTGAGCAGGCTGGAGGGAAGGCTAGTACAGGATCCGGAAGAATAATGGAGGTGCCAATCACCGAATTACATCAGCGCACACCACTTTTCCTTGGTAGTTCAGACATGGTGGATATGGCGATGGATTTTATGAAGAAGTACTCTACGGAGAAGGTGTAGGCTTTAAGTGTGTGTGTTGCCGGGTAATGTGCGCAAGCATGTTTTCGCGCAACTCCCAGATCAGGCAGGGACTTTTTCGCCCTTAGAGTGAAAGCGCAAATAAAATTTA
>JAEZDS010000167.1 GCA_023433205.1 Bacteroidota bacterium | reverse complement strand
ACTTCTAAGATAACTGGTTTGTCCGCCCCACACATCTTCACTGTTGGCAGTTTGGCCGCCACTATTACTGTGAAATGCCGCTACTATCAGATCAAGGTTCTGGTCAACCACCACAAGCCCCCGTGTTTCGCTTACTGCAGCAACGATGTTCTGATCGCGGGGTTTGCCGTGATAAGCCTGACAATGCACCAGGTCGCAGAGATTAAAACCCTCACTTATGTGTTTATTGATGTGGGCCAGAGCAAATGTTCTTGCGAGGATAGCCTGCACCTTGTAATATTCTGAACTACAGCGGGTGCCCGACTCGGCATCGGTAACACCGGCAATATAAGTGTCAAGATCTATCTCGTTGATCAGTCTTATGGAACCATCGTTCACCGCCAGCGAAATATTTCCCTGGTAACTCCTGGTTTTGCGTTCGGGCGCAATAAGGTGTATCTTGAGCTCAGACTGGCCGGTACCCACTATCTTAACATACCTGAAAGTTCCTATTTTTCGCTGGTTCTCCATTATCTGCACCTTCTGTCCGCGCTGAACAAAATGATAATTGATGCCGGCGGTCATGGGCGTTATCACTTCACCATCTCCAATGATTTTGTAACCGGCAACAGGGGCGTAAAGCTGCAAGACACTGATCTTTAAGTGGGAATACAATCGTACAAGGACCTGTTCACTAAAAACATGTCCGGCTTTGAATGCCACAATGGTCATCAGCAAACCGGTCAAAATAAGCAGAACATGTACTTTTTTCTTCATGATAAAACTGTTTTTGCGTCGTCATATAAATATTGAGCCACTTTCCATGAGGCCCCTCCTCCTCCCAGGTTCCTGCGTAGAAGCTCATACTGCAGCAGCATGTTGTCGCGATACACCTCATCGTGCAGCAGCCGTTCAAGTTCTTCGGATATGTTTTTGGCGCTCAGATCCTGCTGTATCAGTTCTTTGACCACGGGTGCATCCATAATCAGATTCACCAGGCTGATGTATTTTACATTCACCAGCCGTTTGCCAATGGCGAATGAAAGCGCTCCCCCCCTGTAACAAACCACCTGCGGCAACCTGAAAAGCGCGCTTTCAAGTGTTGATGTGCCCGATTTAATGATGCCCGCTTTGGCATAACTCATCAGTTCATATGTTTGTTCGAAAACCACTTTTATGCCGGCCTTCTCAGCCTGCGCGTAATAATGCTGCGGCAGATTTTTTGTACCGGCAATCACAAACTGGTAAGCTGGAAAATCTTTGATAACCTCAAGCATTATACCCAGCATACGGCTTATCTCCTGCTCTCTGCTGCCAGGCAACACCGCTACAATATTTCGTTGATTTAAACTGTTGCGACTTCTAAAATCTGACTCCGAAGCAAGCTGCTTTTGTTGTTCAGCGATGGCATCCAGCAAAGGATGTCCCACAAAATAAACCTTGTGATTATGTTTTCTGTAAAAGTCTTCTTCAAAGGGCAGGATCACAAATAACTTGTGCGTGTATTTTTTGATCTGCTCTACCCTGCCCTCTTTCCAGGCCCAGACTGTGGGAGAGATGTAGTAATCAACCCTTATACCTTTTTCGCTTGCCCAGCGCGCCATTCTCAGATTAAAGCCAGGATAATCTACAGGCACCAGCACATCGGGCTTAAAAGCAAGGATCTTTTCTTTTACCCGTTTAAAGTTCTTTTTGATCTGACCGATATTTTTGAGCACATCTACAAAGCCCATAAAAGCCATTTCTCTTATATGGATATCTGCTTTTTCGCCGCTTACTTTTTCCATAAGATCACCACCGGTAAAACCGAAAACGGCATCGTTATCCAACTTCTTCAGCTCACGCATTGCATTTCCTGCGTGCAGATCACCACTGGCTTCGCCTGCTATAAAATAATAACGCATCAGTAGTACCTGGGTTCAAGATAATAAGTGACGTAAGCGATCAGAGCAACATATAAAAGCACACTCACAATAATTCCCTTGCTGAAGTTGTCGTACTTTTTGTTAAGGCTGATGTAAAAAAGCAGCAGGTTGCCGAGTCCGCAAACTTTTATGACGTTGCTCAGCAGATCACCTCCGCGCAGGTACATTACAAACCTGTATGGAAAACCCAGCTGGTTCTGAAAAAACATCCAGTAAAAAAAGAAAAGCACCAGGGGAAAAAGCACACCTGCCAGCAATCCGGCCCAGAAAGTATTTAATCTTTTGTTCATGTCTGAAATTCCTCCAGGTGCTTAAGAGGGGTTATGCTGCTGTGCGCGGTAAGATCGGCATGAGTAGGCACTACAGATATATAGCCGTTTGCCAGCGCCCACTCGTCGGTGTCGGTTGAGGTGGGTTCAAAATTGATAAACTCACCGCTCAGCCAGTAATATTCCCGGCCGTAGGGATCTTTTCTCTCCTCAAAACGTTCCACCCAGTTGGCCTTTGCTTGTCGCACCACCTTAACGCCTTTAATTTCATCTGCCTTAAGTTTGGGAATATTCACATTTAGGCAGGTGCCTTTTGGCATGGGTTCGTTAATGCTGCGTTCTATGATCCTGGCAACAAACCTTTCAGCCTGAGTAAAATCAGCCTCCATCGAGTAATCACAAAGACTAAAACCAATACTTGGCGTGCCTTCAAGTGAGCCCTCAATTGCCGCGCTCATGGTGCCACTGTAAATTACGTTTATGGAACTGTTGCTGCCGTGATTTATACCACTCAGTACCAGGTCGGGTTTTCGTTTTAGAAAATGGTTTACAGCCATTTTTACGCAGTCAACCGGTGTGCCGCTGCAGGAATATTCGAGCTCGGCGGGGTGGTAATTGGTTTTTTGCACCCTAAGCGTAGAGTTTATAGTGATGGCGTGGCCCATCCCGCTCTGTGGTTTGTCGGGGGCTATAACCACGATATTGCCGTAGCGCGCTGCCACCTCAGCGAGAAGTTTAATGCCCGGCGCGTAAATGCCGTCGTCGTTGGTAACAAGTATAAGGGGTTTCAAAGCTCTGAGTAAAACTAGAACAAAGATCGGCTTCCGTTTTAACGTAATAGCTTACTTACTAAAGCTGTGTTGTTAATTTTATAAAATCTGCTGCGCTTTTTGTCAGTAATACTGCGCAATCTGCGAATTTCTGTGCAATTTTGGCACTAAGATGGGATTGGCACTTTAGTTGATCCTGAAGCTGAAAAAGACACAAGATGATTTACGACATGGGTTTTCTGGCGATCGCCGTAATTTTTATGGTGATCGGTATGATTGTGAGCGGGGTGCTCAAATCTAAATTCGCCAAATATTCACGCGAAAGACTGGGATCAGGACTAAGCGGCAAAGACGTAGCAGAAAAAATGCTCCGTGACAGTGGCATTTATGATGTAAAAGTATTAAGCGTTGCGGGCAGACTAACAGATCATTATAATCCAGCAGATAAAACTGTTAACCTCAGCACTGATGTTTATAATGGACGTACAGTAGCAGCGGCAGCAGTAGCAGCGCACGAATGTGGTCACGCTGTGCAGCACGCAACCGCTTATAGCTGGCTCACAATGCGCAGTAAAATGGTTCCCGCAGTGCAGGTCGCCAGCAGTTTAATGTCATACCTTTCTCTGGCTTTGTTTTTTATTGCGTACAGTTCACCGCATCTTACAAATACCATGCTGCTGATCTTTATTGTGTTGCAGGGCGCCATTACTTTATTTAGTGTGGTTACGCTTCCTGTAGAGGTGGATGCAAGTAAACGCGCTTTGGCCTGGCTAAATAGTGCAGGTATTACGTACGGACAGGAACACAGCGAAGCAAAAGACGCTTTACGCTGGGCCGCTTACACGTATTTTGTAGCAGCACTCGCTGCAATAGCTTCTCTGCTGTACCTTATCTGGAGGTATATGGGGAATTCGAGGGACTAGTGTGGTGGTTTAATCCTTTGGGGAGGCAGTCGCGAGGCGTCGCGACCAGAACAGCAGGAACCAAGACTTGCCTTGTGGTTTAACCCTACCTTTTAACTCCCGGCATTCGACGGGACAGGCGAAGAGAACGCTGAGGCGCTGTTGTGCGCTCTGCATATTATCGCAAAATTATCAGCCGAACTGTTGTGCTATCAGACCCTGATCTACAGTGAACCATATACATTCCAGGAGAAATATCACGTATTGGTATGCTCGTTTCGCCGGTGAATGTGCCCTGTTTTAATGCCCTTCCACTCAGATCGTGGATCTGAAATTCCACTAACTTATTGTTAGGTGAAAAGAAATTAACCTCATCTGCAGCCGGGTTGGGAAATAGCAAAAAAGAAAAATCACGCGCCTGGGCTTTTATCCCTACCGTGCTATTATCTATTTCTAAAGAAAGACTACCTGAACTCAGCGCGGCCATTGCTCCTGACACATTCACTTTGCTGCAATTGGCCAAGGTAAAATCGCCTATGGTACCATCTGTCAGATCATCCTTTAACTTAAAATGGAATTCAGCAATCTTGCCTGCCCCATTAACCCCAGCCTTGTTTGTACGTACCGTAGCGGCATATATCACACCATTACCAGAATCTTTTTTTCTAAAAACGATGTTCTGACCCTGATCCAGAAACGAGGCGGGATAATTAAGATAAAACGCATTATTTTCTATCAGAGAAGCGTCAAAAGCCAGGTCAAATGCTACACCGTATATATCACTTACATTGTTCAGACTGTCGCCAAGCAATATGTCAATTTTGTTCCATGAACCACCGCTGAGTTTAGGTTGACTGCTATACAAATGCAATTCAGAATTTATGCCAGAGCTTGCAGAGGGTTTGAATGAATGTGTCTGAGAAAAATTATTGTAGATAGCCACAGTGTCGGCGAAATTTATGCTGCCGTCCCCATTACAATCTGCGTGACATCTGTTTTTACCGGTACTGACTGTTCCCGACCAGACGCTAGCTGTATGGCTTGCCCATAAGTTAGATGCAGAGCTGCGCGCCGGGCCAGTGGCATTAAATGCAAGACCAAGCTCGAAGATGTCTGTCTGGTCAACCCCACCATCGCTGTTGGCGTCACCTGGCCAAATGTCGGCACAATTCTGATCAACTACAACAACGGTGGTCTTAGTGTCGCTGCATCCATTTGTAGATTGCCCTGTTACTGCGTAGGTGGTGTTTATAACCGGTAGCACATTTATGGAGGGGACAGTTTGGCCGCTTGTCCAAGAGTAGGTGGCAGCTCCGCCGCTGATGAGATTGGCGCTGCTGCCCAGGCATACAGTTTGGGGACCGGTAACGGAAACCACTGGTACCGTCAGACTTGAACAACTGAAAGGCACGGTAAAGGAACTGGAACAATTGGTTGAATTGTCTCTGACCATAAAAAAATAGTGTCCACAAGTGGTGATAGAATATACTGATGAAGTGGAGAGTACGCCAATAGCGGGGACAGCAGCTCCCGAGACACCCATAGTGTATGAGATCGCTCCCCCTGCGATCGGCAAAGTTTGCGCATTTGATATATTTGCTTGTATAGTAGAATTGGGGCAGCCGAAGCCCATGGCGCTCAGATTCAGAGAACAGATAGCTGTCTGAACACTAGAACCCAGATTAATTTTGATTGTGTCAGAAACACTACAGTTGCTCACTGTATCGGTGAACAGCACTGTGTAGGTGCCAGCATGCCCGAATGAAACCACTGAGGTGGCGTTACCTGAACTAAGAATTTGAAAATTGCCGGGAGCTATCCATTTCGAGATCACATTAGCAGAATAATTGGAAGTGGCCGACACAGTTACCGGAGCGCTGCAACCAAGAGTTTCAGTTGAAGGACAGGTAATCACCGGACACTGGGCAATGAGGGAAAAAGTAATGACTACTAAAAACAGGGTTAGGATCTTTCTTTTTTCCATTTTTTGAGTGTTTAGTTAAGATGAATGTAACTAGCTGCTAAAATACAATTTATTTACTGCAGGGTAGTTGTTCCCGTCAAAGGAATAAATACAAGCGACATGGGGGCGTTAACTTTGCCGCACAATTCTTAAAAAACGGATATAAAGTAAAAATACTCTTTTTAGACACGCTTGATTTATTAGCCGCTTGCGCCTGCCTCGTACCGTACCTCGTACTTCGTACCCCGTACCTCCTCCTCATACCTCGTACCCCGTACTTCGTACCCAGTACCTCGTACTTTCTCTAGATCTTCACCCTCAAAGTCAGGTAAAAATTCCTGGGATCAGCCGGCATGATGCCGGGACCAGGATATCCTTCGGCGCGGCGGGTAAAATAGATGGAATTGCCGAGGTTGTTAATGCCCGCCATCACAGCAAATCGCCGCCAGTCGTAATGCGCAGAGACATCAATTACATTATACGCTGGTATCTCTCCGTAAATGCCCGATGGCGATGACACGGCATTACTTGCATCCGAGAACTGTCGTCCGGTGTATGAATACTGGCAGGTGAAACCAAAATGTTTGTAGGCGTATGTTAGTCCGGTGCGGAAAATATGCGCAGGCACAAACTCCACCAGCTTGCCATTGTAAAGATCGTTGTTGCTGCTGTAAACTGCACTGATATAGGAATAGTTCACAAAGGTGGAGAGTTTGTAGGCACTACTTCTGTTCACGAGTTTTATCCAGTCGAGTTCGGTAATGGTTTCAATACCCAGGTTTCTGCTGTCGCCTATGTTTGTTCTGAAACGGTACACCTGGTATGTGGTTTCATCAACACGCAAAGCGGTGCCAATACGGTTGTTGTACTTCAGATAAAAAACCCCGGCATCAAAATACAATACATTTTTAAGGGCGCCCCTCACACCTCCGTCAACTGTAAATCCACTTTCATCCCTGAGTTCAGGATCAACCTGAAAGTTGGGATTTACAATACGCATGTCGTTAAAGTTTATGGATCTGTAATTCTGACTGAAGTTGCCATACATCTCAAATGCCCCGCTAAACTTATACTGCGTACCTATTCCTGCCAGTAAAAAACTGCGGTGATTACTTCTGTTATCGGAAATTTTCTGGTCAAGCAAAGTACCTCCGGCAAGATCTCTGTTGATCAGCCGGTAATACCCTTCTGAGGAGGTGTAAATATTCTCATACCGTAAACCAGGCGTTACGCTGAACTTTGAACTGAACTGAAATATATTCTCTGCAAATAAAGCAATGTTGCGGGAAGGAAAAAGATAAGATGAATTTTCAGGATCAACAGGATTCATAAATTCGAAACGCGGCAGAGAGCTTTTGTGTGCATCGCCTTGTTTGCGGATGGTTTGACCCCGGTAATAACGCGCGCCAACCAAGATGTGATTGTTCTGTTTAAAAACAGTGTAACGGTGCAGAACTCTCAGCTCAGCTCCGTGGTTGTTGTACTGGTCGGCAAGCAGGTTGCGGTAAGTGCTGGTGTCATCAGCCCTGTCGGCCCGGCCAAGCACACCAAGCGCATCGCGACCTGCATCGAGGCCAAAAGCGGTGGCATTTATTGTAGTACGGTCGCTCATCTTGTAATCTGCCGATAAAGCGAGCAAATTCCATTTCACTCTGAACCAGTTGCGGTGTCGGTTCACAAAAGAAGGGTCGGCAGCAAACTGCCTGTCGCTTAAACCACCAGGCTGCTGCGAAATATAATTAAGGAAGGTGTATTCTCCGCCAATGGTCAGCTTTTCACTGATCCTGTATTTTACACTTCCAAAAATATTATGACTGTTCATCTCAGACCGTGGACGCCACCCAGTATAATGTTTGTACTGATAAAAGGTATTGTACGAATATTTGCCAACCGTGCCGGAGAGCTGGTTAAATGAGTTGTAAAAACCGTACGATCCTGCCGTCTGCCTGAAGTTACCGCTCATCTTCCGGTCTAAAGGGGCTTCAGCAAACTTGTAATTTATCATTCCCCCAAATTGTGTTCCGAACTGAAGTCCCGCCGCGCCGCGCAAGATCTCAATACGTTCTATTGCTTCTGTAGGAGGCGTGTAATAACTTTCAGGATAACCCAGGGCGTCGGCAGAAATATCATAACCATTCTGCCGCATGTTGAAATTTGAGATGCGGTTGGGATTTAATCCCCTCCCTCCTATTCCGATAGAAGCACCGGAGCCATCGTTCTCAAAAATATTGATACCAGGCACCTTTGAAAACACCTGTCTGCTATTGTTTGCGGCAAGGTTCGCGTTGAGGTCCTGCACATAAACCGCTTCAGATTTTTTGCCTGCGTAGATGGTTGTTCCATCAACATTGTTCATGCGGCTGATACCAAAATCATTGTCCCTGCCCGCCTTTACGGCAACTTCTTCAAGGGCCACAGCACGGCAGTTTACAAATACCACCACACTGGTATCGTTTTTCAAGACCAGATTGCAGGTGTGGGGATAATAAGCGGCATGCCTTAAACGCAACTGCATAGAACCAACGGGAAGACTGGTAAAAAAATAACCGTTTGAATCTACAGGCACTTCTCTCCCTTGCACCACCAGCACCGCGTTGGCCACCATTTTTCCGGTCCGGTCATCCTGCACTACCCCGCGCAACTGCACCTGCTGTGCTGAAAGCAACAGATCAAGAAAAACAAATATGACAAAACTTAGCTGCTTCATCAGTAACTTCTTACCCAGTTTTTGTTTTCAAATAATGAATTGCTCACCGAGGCTAGATCTACTGCAGGATCAACAAATTCCCTTGAACCTCTGCCATTCACCGTTACATAACTCATTACTGTAACCACAGGATCTTTAAAACCCCTGGCCGTGTACTCTTTTTTCAGAAATCTTGCATAATCAACCATCATATCAGGTTGGGTGGCCATCATTTTTTCCTGCATAAAAGTGAGATGGTCTTTATTGTCGACCTCAACACTGGCGCCGCTCTTCTGATCTTTCACTGTAAAAAAAGCCGCACCGGCCTTTTCCATCAGCATCACACGCCACGAAAAACGGTAGCCCTGCTCTGTCCAGAATAACTTCCCCTCATAAAAAAGGTAACGGAAAGGCATTACGATCTGCACGGTAAAATACACCAGCAGCATGGCGTAAAACAGTCTGAAACTTCCTGGCGATAAAGTTGAAGTCTGAACACTATCAGATGTGATGAACCGTTTGTAACACACAACACTTTTCAGCCGGTTCAGAATGCGCAAATGAAATGACTCTCTGAAAAATATCACGGTGATGGTGATCATGATATAAGGAAACATGCCTATGTTAAAGAACAGTGAGGTTGCCAGGTGAAAGATCACCACAAAAAAATAAGCAACATTTACCGTGCGACGATTCATAAGGAAAAAACCTATACTGAGATCGTAAATACAGCCGAACCAGGCGAAGAGATAAGCTACCTCAGCCATCTCCATAAATTGCCCGATCACCGGAAAATGCGAAAAAGCGGGCAGCCAGGTACGAAGTGGTTGCGCCTCAATGAGCCAGTCGTAATTGAGCTTGGCCACACCCGCGAAAAAATAAACCAGAAAAAGCTGCAGCTGCAGCAGCATCACAAATATCCTGGCTGCTTCTTTTTGTTCGCGGCGTTTAAACAGAACATTGTCAACTGAAAAACTTGCTGCGGCCGGCATAAAAATGATGAGGAAGGACACCAGGCTGACAAAGTAATAATGGTTCAGGTAATTGGTCTTGTCGATGAGTTCAACGTAGGTAAAAAGCAGAAAGAAAAGGCTGCTGCTAAGTCTGTAGAAAGCACCCAGTATAATACCCAGCGAGGCAAGAAGCATCAGACCAAAAACCAGATACATGCCATTTCCGGGAAGAGGCTGAATAAAGTCAAGACCGAAAAAGGGAAAGAAGACCTTCGGCGCAATGTACATGCTGTGCACCCAGCCATTAGCAATAAAACGGGTAATTGAAATAAACATCAAAGCCCCGAAGGCTATCCTGAAGATAACCAGCGGAGCTATTGAAACTTTTTGGTTCAGATATGTGCCCAGATTCTTAATCACCGTCTCCGTCCTGGTAAGTGATCACAACTCCCAGCGCTGAAGGCATATCAGTTTTTAATAAGACAAGTAATTTTAGCAATTCGGTATGCGCGCTGTCTACAAGCTCAGGATTACTAATTACCTGCTCTTTTAGCGGTGAAGGAATCGCTTCAAGTCTTGCGCGGGCTACTCCGAACTGCTGATCAATGGCAGAGGCAAGGGTACCGTTCACGTGCTGACTGTTAAGGTGCACCAGGTAATCATCAAAACCTTTTCCGTCGGTGCCTGCTAAAGCTCTGCCGCGGTATAGATTCTCTATAGCTTCAAGTGTTTTAAGCGCAAACGGAATAGAATACCCTGAATACACTGCCTCACAATGTTCGGGCAGCTTTTGTCCCAGACTTTTTTTACCGAGCGGGATTCCCACTTTGGCATTTTTTAAATAATCGAGTTCAAAATTGATGTTGTTCACCAGGAAACCAATTGAACTGCCTACATCTGTTCCCAGTGAATTCACAAAGGTGTTGCGGTAACCGTCCCAGCCACTTATTACAGTGCTGATCCTGTTCTGCATCTCTGTGATAACGGCAGCGCTGTATACACCTCTGTTGGGCTGGCTGGTATAAGCAGCTGTTACCTGCGCACCTTCTCCGTAAAAAAGGTAATCGAGCGCGGGGAAACCTTTGGCATCAAGGTTTGATACTGTGGCCAGGTCGTAACTGCCGGAACTGATGTTTTTGTTCACCTTTTTTGTGTCAACAGGAAAAACATTAAAGTTCATCCGCACAACGGCGTTTTCGGCAGGACCGAATTCAAAAGGACTGATCAGCTGATAAGCGTTACAGGCCTCGAAATAATGTTGTTTTACCTCGTCGAGCGTGCCGGCCGAAGGAGAGGCGGAAAAAGTTCCGAATGCCTCTGCTAATCCATTTAGTTTTGCACTGAAGTCCGCATATGCAGGCAGGATCACATTATCGGCGTAATTCAGCAGCATTGCCTGCTTGTCGAAAACCACAGGCTCAATGGGCTTTGGCTTTTCCTTTTTTCTGCAACTCCACGCGGCAGCAAACAGAACGAGCGCCACTAATGGCAAAATCTTTTTAAAGTGCATCCTTAACATTATCAAGACCGTAAATGTTACTCAGAGTGTTTTTGATCCCGTCAAGTGATGTGAGTGTTATGTCATAGAAATTGGTCCCAAGTTTATTTTCAAGCTCAGCCAGCTGCGCATCGCTGATCTTTTTTTCAGGATTACATTTCAGGTTCATCAGGAAACCTTTGAGCTCGGAAAGGTTATGGTTTCTCACAGCATCGTCGGTGATCTTTGATTTGGTTGAGTTCACATAATGGATCATGGTAGCGGCGATCACCTTCTCCCAGGTGTTTCTTACAATTGTTACCTGTGCATCGCGGGTGGTGTAATCTTTATTGCTGATTGCAGCCCTGCCTTTAATAAAGGCATTCATCAAAGGTTCGTTACAGTTAAGAACCGCGTTACGGTCGTTGCAGTATTTGCCCCAGAAGCGGATGCCGGTTTTGTTCGCAGGAAAATCAACAGGCACGCCAAAATAACCGAATGCCTCGTCCCAATGGTGCTCCATGGTGGTTCCCTTTCCTTCGGTAACCTGTGAATTATCAACGGTGTTACCAATTTTTGAATCATCCATATAAACAGCAACGCTCTGGTAGTACATCAGCGAGCCCATCAGACCTTTTTCTATCACCTGCGTCCATTCAACACCATTGGCGTCACACAGGTATTTTTTTGCAGGATCGGCGCTGCTCACTACCACACCTGCCACGCCCTCAGAACCGTTTACTGTTGATTGTGAGGCGGCAGCGATCTGGTCGATATAGTTTTCAAATACCACCTGGTCAGGCAAAAAAGTCTTTGAACGGATGTCTTTGCCGGCAGTATTCAATGAAGCGTCGGTAAATGGACTGTTCACATTGGCGTACATGTCTTTTAATTTCTGCGCGTCAAGAACAGTTCCCTGGGTGTTGCCGCTGTTCATGTACGATTTCATTTCAGCAACCATATCAAGGCGCTGTTTTTGCCCGTTGTAATCAACATTGCTAAAATTGTAAGTTGCAGGCACTGTATAGGAAGGACCAGGCTCGGGCGTTTTTGGTTCCGGTTCAGCAGGATCTTTTTTGCAGCCTGAAACAAAAAGTAATGCAGTTAATGAAAGCGGTAATAAAAATTTGGTAGTTGTCATAAATAGCTTCTCTTGGTAGTGAAATAATGAGGGAACAAAAGTGTTATTTAGACTGATTTTAAACAATACCATAAAAGTGGTAGTGGGCCGGGAATCGGCATTAACAAGCTTATCCTTAGCAATTTAGGAGTTGCGGGAAGGACGTCGGGCAGGGGGCTGAAGAGAGTTGCAGTTGGCAGGAGCAGTTAGCAGGAGGCAGTTGGCAGTGGGCAAAAAACCACGGAGACTGAGGACACAGAGGAGCACGGAGAAAACACGGCAGTAAAAGAATC
>JAEZDS010000102.1 GCA_023433205.1 Bacteroidota bacterium | reverse complement strand
GTCAAGCGCTTTGCCTGAAATATTCAGACGACGCTAGAGTACAGCTATATTATTAAGGGGCACATGAGCGCCTTCGGTAAAACCTGCCTGCTCTTCGAGTAAAAGTGCTTTGCGGTAGTAGTCAAGCGCTTTTTCAACATCACCCTGCATGCCGTAAATATTGCCGATGTTACAAAGGCTCTTAATAACGCCAACCTTATCGCCGGCACGCTCAAGGTACTTGTGGGCTATTTCATAACAGGCAAGCGCTGAATCGAGCCGGTGTTCGTAAAAGTGCAGGGTTCCAGCACTTTTGTAAAGATTGCCCAGTGCTTTATCGGATGCTCCTTTGGCAGCTTCTGCCATAGCTTGTTTTAACAGTTTGCTGCTTTCGCCAGGTTTACCTGCCACAAAATATTTTAAAACAAGAACTGCTTTCTGGCTGAGTGCCTCATCGGTAGAAGGAGCTTCACGTATTAACTGCTGAATTGAGTCAATAACCTGCTGCTGCGCCGGAGCACAAATATTCAGTAGCAGGAAACAGAGCGTAAAAAATCTGCTCATTAAGTGGGAGTACAAAGGATAGAAATTTGATTGAGAAATAAAAACGCCTGGGAGTATTTGCCAATTTCGCCGTGAAATGTGACCTACTGGAAGGCAAACCCCGGGATTATTTTATTTCTATGTGCCGAAAAGACACTATTTCAGTATTTTATCCGTTTATATTTGCAGACTGTAAAAAAGGAAAAATAAAAACGATTCTTAAGATATTCTATCCTCTCATTTGTCTTGTATTGATAACAGGTGGCTGCCGTAAAAAGGAAACTTTCGCTCAAGATGCCTCCGACAAACTTGCTTTTTCTACCGATTCGGTGCTTTTTGATACCGTGTTCACCACCATTGGTTCTGCAACACGCAACTTCAGAATTCTGAATAATAACAGCAAACCGATCAGAATAAGCTCTATCAGACTTGAAAGAACGAATTCTCCTTTTTTCCTGAATGTGGATGGGGAGCCGGGCAAAAAGTTCAGCAATATTGAGGTTGGGCCGCGCGACAGCATTTATGTTTTTGTGCAGGAAAACAACAAACCCAACGGGGGCCGCACTCAAAAAATTCACCACGACCGTGTGATCTTCAACACCAATGGCAATGAACAAAGTGTAGTACTTGAGGCCTGGGGCCAGGATGCCTATTACCATTACCCCACACGCGCAATTAAATTTAGTGATGGCAGCTACCTGCCATATTCGCTGGTAGATACCTTGCAGAATTCATATACCATGGTGGGTGATGAATTTGTATGGAAAAACGACAAACCCCATGTGATCTATGGTTTCCTGGTGGTTGATTCTCTGCAGAAATTACGGATCCCTGCCGGTACAGAGGTGTACCTGAATTATAAGGCAGGCATCTGGGTGTACCGTTACGGACAAATAAGAGTGCTGGGCAAAAAAGGAAACGAGGTGCATTTTCAGGGCGCCAGGCGGGAAAGAGATTTTGCTGATGATCCCGGACAGTGGGACAGGATCTGGATAAATGAAGGCAGTGATCAGAACGTGATAGATTATGCCATTATCAAAAATGGCTACATCGGCGTGCAGGCAGAATTATTTAATGGCGCCGACACATCTTCGGGCTTGCGTGTGGGACTGAATATTCAGAATACCATTATCCAGAATATGAGCATGTGGGGATTATATGGTCTTGCTTTTAATGTATCGGGATTTAATAATGTTATCAGCAACTGCCAGGAACATAGCATTAACCTTACCCTGGGTGGCTCCTACGAATTTTACCACTGTACCTTTGCCAACTTCTGGAAAAAAGGCAAGGTGCGCGAAAAGTCTACTTTACGATTGAATAACTACACAGAATTGCAGGTAATTCCTAACCGATATTTTTTCGGCAACTGTATCATTGACGGCAGCCGGGAAAATGAGCTGGACATTGATCTGAAGAGCGGGGGAGGAGTAACCCCCTCTTATACCTTCAGCAGTTGCTGGGTGAAAACAAATATCAATACCGGCACAGCCAACTATATTTCAGTGCAAAGCAGCACCACTTCTCTTGAATACGACGACATAGAGACCTACAAGTTCGCTCTGGATGCCGATGAGCAGAGGGCCAGCGGATTTTCTGATCCCCTTGCGGTTGCTGTTACTGCTCTTTTTCCACGCGACATCCTATTAAAACTCAGGAACGGCGCTGCAGGTAGTATCACTGCCGGGGCGTACGAGAAATAGGTGGTTGCCGCTGGCGAAGGATCTCTTACTAATCGGAATTGCTTCGCAAATTAATAAGGCGCTAAGAGCACTAAGCTTGCCTCATTTGCAGAAAAGTACATCTTAATTTAGGTCCGCTGCTTTAATCCTTTTGACAGCAATCCTAAAAAACCCCTAACTTTGCGCGCTGCAAATGTCCCTTATCAGAACTTCCCCACACAGGGCGATCATTTACTGGCTGCTTAGCGGCTGTTTCCTGATATATGCGATGGTGGTTATTGGCTGTCTCACCAGGCTTACTCATTCGGGGCTTTCAATCACCGACTGGAGTTTTATGGGCTCGGTTCCCCCGCTCAATGATGAAATGTGGCTTGAGCGTTTTCAGAAATACCAGCAAAGTCCGGAGTTTCAGAAAGTAAACAGCAATATGGCGCTTGAAGAATTCAAACGCATTTTCTGGTGGGAATACATACACCGGCTTACCGGAAGGATAATGATGTATGTATTTCTTTTTGGTTTTATATATTTTGTGATCCGAAAAAAGATCACACGGCAGATGTGGCCTGGCATGATCCTCCTGTTTTTGCTGGGAGCCATGCAGGCGGTAATTGGCTGGTGGATGGTTTACAGCGGACTACAACAAAAGCCTGCGGTGAGTCATTACCGGCTGGCCACACACCTTATCAGTGCTTTTACACTTTTTGCTTTTACTTTCTGGTTTGCATTGCGGCTCATCTTTCCTAAAGAAAGTGAGAAGAGCGCGCGCCACCCACTGAGAAATATCACGGTGGTATTTTTTACTGTTCTGATCATACAGATAATTTTCGGCGCGTTTACCGCCGGCTACGTTGAAGGTGATGCGGCAAAAATAAGGCCTGGACACATTTATAATACCTGGCCAAAAATGGGAGAAAGCTGGATGGCCGAACAGGTAAGCGCCAAAGAGACTTGGTTTCAGAACATTTTTGAGAACGCAGCAGGCATTCAGTTTACGCACAGAATGCTGGCCCTGGTTGTAGTGGCACTGGTGGCTGTGATCTGGGTGCGGTCGAATAAACTTTCTCTAAATAAACAACAACACCTGGGCGTAACACTGCTTATTTATGGGGTTACCATACAGTTTATATTGGGTGTTTATACGTTGCTGCACAACGTGCCAGTTGTTTTGGGTGCATTGCACCAGACCGGCGCTTTCTTTTTATTCGCAGCTTCCATATATTTATTGTTTCATCTATTTAATAACAGAAAAATTGCAGGATAAAGGAGAGCAGGGCAGCCACACGCCGGGAACATATCCGCCAAAACCAAAAGTAATGGAGCGGAAACAGAACGCGCTTCAGCGCTCGTTGCTGAGTCTGTTTATTTACGCACTGTTGTTTTATCTGTTCTTCGACCAGAACCTTACTTATGTAGCAGCTATTCTTGTGGTTTTGATCATTCACGAAATGGGTCACTTCCTTTTGATGCGCCGTTACGGCTACAGTAATGTAAAGATCTTTATTATACCACTGCTTGGCGCCTTAACCAGCGGCAATAAACAGCAGGTTTCTCAGAAACAGCTGAGTTTTATTATTCTGGCAGGCCCGGTACCGGGAATTCTACTCGGAATGTTATTGTACTACCTGAACCTTGAATGGAACAATGAGAATGTAAAGATCCTTGCTTATTCTTTTCTGATCATAAACCTTCTGAACTGTTTACCTTTTCATCCCCTTGATGGTGGCCGGTTGATTGAGACGCTGTTCTTTAAGGACAATTTTATCATTCACATGGTCTTTGGCATTTTGTCCATTATGGTGCTTTTGCTCATGGCAATTTTTGCGCAGAGTTTTATTCTGGTGCTGGTACCTTTTTTTATAGCGCTTGAACTTTATAATGAATCAAAATACCAGAAGATCAGGGAATACCTGAAACAGGAGAAAATTAATTATCGCGTTGATTATGCCTCGCTGCCCGATAGGGACTACTGGCTGATGCGTGACTGTCTTATCTTTTCATTTCCGAAAAAGTATTCCTCACTTGCACCTGGCAGGTACGAATACAGTATTCTTGAAGGGATCATCATTCAGCATATCTCAGCGGTATTACAAACCAATCTGGTTCCCGACCTTAAAGGATTCCGTAAACTGCTGGTGCTGTTGTTTTACCTGGCCATTTTTATAGGGCCTGTGGTTTACCTGGTTGTGTCGCGCGATTGGGGGCAGTGACCGGCTGTTCAACCTCACCGTCATTCCGATTTCTATTGCCACCGTCATTCCGGCCAGGAGCAGGAATCTCGTAACAATTCCTTCCTCAGATCCTGGGGGCTAGACTCCGGGTCAGGCCGGATCGTTGTCCGGCCCGGGCGCCCGGAGTGACGACCTACTGCAGGAAACTATGCTTCCCCTAATTTCTTATGTTCCCCCGATATGTATCGGGGTTGTTAAAAATAAAAAACGCTAAAACACAATTTTTCACCATGACTTCAAAGCTGCACAGTGCGAGCTTTATTTGATCTTCACCCTGATCCCCGCATACACCATTCTTCCGTATATCGGCCCCCAAACCATACTGGCATCAAAAAATGGACTATAAGGCTGATGCACGGAAACAATGGGATTCTGCTGTTTGTAATTAAGCAGATTCTCTCCCCCAATGTAAGCGTGAAACTCTCCCTTCTCAAATTTCTTCAGCCAGGTAACCTGAGAGATCAGAATATAAAAAGCAGGAGAGTAATCCTCGCGCCTGTAATCAGCCGGATTCAAATCGGTATCTGGCAAACGTTTGGGACCGTGATACTGAGTTGTTAGATCAAATAACCAGTGCTTGTCGCGGGTTTCATAACTAAAATTAATAAAAGCCCTGTGCATCGAAACCATCTGGCGCTGCAAAAGTCCGCTCTTGTAAGTAACCTTAGCATCTACCCAGCGGTAAGCGGATTTTATGTGCAGACGTTTGCGCGGCTCAAAATTAAATTCGCCCTGAAAAGTGTTCGAATAAGAAACACCATCAAGGTTGTATAGTCTGAATTCACGCGCGTTCTCGAGGTCGGCAATCACCTGACTGGTAAAATCTGTGCGGTACAGATCAAGTGTAATGTATGCCTCCCGGTAATTGATCTTGAACTTCTGGGTGTAATTAAATCCGTAGTTCCAGCCGGTTTCAGGCGCCAATCCGTAAGGCATACCGGGAGAATTTTGTTCGATCGTCCAGGCGCGTGAGCTGGCCATCACATAAGCATTGTCGGCAAAAACATTTGCTGTGCGCAGGGCCCGGCCCCCGCTGAAACGCAGGATGCGCTCCGGGGTAAAAGCATAACGAACGTGCAAACGAGGCGTCACAAAAAAATTGTAAAAGTTGTGCTGGTCCGCTCTGATACCTGCCACCATATTGAACTTTTCCTTGTAATTAAAAGCATATTCAAAAAATGCGCCATATACACTTTCAATGCGGTTGTAATCAGCGGAGTTAAAGTTCTCCTTCACCTCATCGTTCATAAAGCTGGCACCGGCCTTATAACCATGATTACTGTTGCCAAATATGCCCTGAAAAATATAATTGGCGTAAAAGGTTTTCTGCGTTGAACGATAAGTATTAAAACCGAAAAAATTATTCTGGCTGTGGTCGAGATAGCTTAATTGCAATCCGGTACTTGTGCCAGGTTTGTTTTTAAAGACATATCCGGTTTTACTGAAAAGCTCCCACTTTTTATTGTGGATGCCTATTTTGTATAGCGGCAGGGTGTCGTGGTGATCTATGATCATCTTTTCCACCTGTCCGCCCCGGCGTTCATCGTCCATGATCGCGCCTCCCACCTGCGCCTCAAAACCTTTCTCAGGAAGTTCAATGGCGTGTTTGCTCATAAAGTTATACTGCCGGCCCGCGGGAATATCAGCAAAACCATCCATGTTCATGTCCTGCAGCAGAGGGTTAAAACTCACGTGACCAAGCAGTCCGGTAGAATACTTGGGATTAACCTTGTGCGCCAGGTTCAGGTTATATTCATTTCTTCCGTTGTTGTTTACATAGGAATTGAAATGAAGCCGGTCAGAATTTCGTGGATCCTGCAGTTCGGTATTGATCTGTCCGGTAAAACTCTCATACCCGTTCACCACCGAGCCTGCGCCTTTGCTAAGCTGGATACTTTGGATCCATGTACCGGGAATAAAAGTGAGTCCGTAGCTGTTTGCCAACCCACGCATATAAGGCATATTCTCTTTGGTGATCTGCGCGTATTGTCCTGCAAGGCCCAGCATCTGGATCTGTTTGGTGCCGCTCACCGCATCTGTAAAATTCACGTCAACGCTTGGGTTGGTCTCAAAACTTTCAGAGAGGTTACAACAGGCCGCTTTCATCAGACTTCTTTCATTAAGCGTCTCTGTTTTTATTGGATTGAGATAAGATATTTCAGTACCGGTGGTGTAATATACCACCTCTACTTCCTGCACGCGGGCATCTGATTGTAATGGAAGCAGCACAAAACGGCTGGTATCACTGATTACTGCAAACTTATTCTGGTAGCCAACAGCTTTTATAATAAGTTTGTTTGTTTTTGCAGTGGTGCGAATTGTAAAAGTCCCATCCGGACCTGTAGTGGAGGCAATGTTGGTGCTGTCCCAGTAAATTACAGCTCCCGGAATGTTCAGCGTATCGCTTTCGCTGAACTCAAAAATTTTTCCACGCACCTGCGCGCCAAGCTGCTGTGCCGTTACAAGGCACAGAATAAAAAGTATTTTTTTCATACGAAGTTGTGTTATTTTTCTTCGCACTTACCGTCACGGTACTGACAGCATTTTGGTAACTTTTTATAGGCTTTGCTGCTGCCGGTAAATTCGCCGGCATCATACCCTTTGGATGCAATTGCCTCCTGGATTTTTAGCAGACTGGTCTTTCCGCTGTCGTAGGTTGCGGTGGCGATCTTTGTATCTGCGTTCCATTCAACGATCTTTACGCCTTTAATGTCTGCGGCATTCTCTATACGTTCTTTACAATCTTCGCAGTTGCCTTTTACCATAAAGGTCTCTGTTTTAACTGAAGATTGGGCGCTGGCATAATAGCCGGCAAAGCTGAATAATATTACGATCAATGTTTTCATGTTACTGATATGCTGTTTTGTTAATGATTAAGTAGAAATTTAGTAATAGGCAGAGGTTTCCCCCGGCCAACTGCTAAATCCTTAAAACAGTAATATCAGGCAGCAGACCATGCTGCCAGGGAGGAGGTGAGAGTTTTTGATCAACAGCCAGCAAAACGGTGCTGGTTTGTACAAAAGTGAAAACTTTAGGCAGGAAAAAAAGATCCGTAACAGTCTTAACAAGATCCGCGTTAAAACTTTTAAGCGTAAAATCAACGGTATTCTGCAGAACAATTCCTTCGTTACGGCAGCAATCGTTATCTGGAACCTCCTCACCGCAGCAGCCGTTTGATTCCACCAGATAACTTACTTCTTCCACTTCACCGCCGCAGTAATGCAGGTACACGGGCAATCCAACGCTTGTGAGGAGATAGATACCTACAAGTGTTGAAAAGAAATATTTACTGAAAGAAGCCTGCATTTATCTTACAAATATCTGAAAAAAGAATTTACCCTGCTTTTTATTCCGGTCAGATGCTTCTCAATTGGTTTGTTTATTCCCCCATTAATCATTTAATTTGGAATTCTTAACACTCTACACACACATGTCTGATCTCTTCAGGAAAAAATCTCTGGCCTATTTACTGGCCGATGCCGCCTCAGGCGAGAAAACGCTGAAAAAAACCCTAGGCAAATGGTCGCTGATCGCTTTAGGGATTGGCGCCATTATCGGTGCCGGTCTTTTTGTACGCACTGCCGCCGCCGCCGCTGATCATGCAGGCTCTGGTGTAACCATGTCGTTTATTGTTGCGGCTATAGGTTGTGCTTTTGCCGGACTTTGTTACGCTGAATTCGCTGCCATGATTCCCATTGCGGGCAGCGCATATACATATGCATACACCACCATGGGCGAACTGATTGCCTGGGTCATCGGCTGGGCACTTATTATGGAATACGCCCTGGGTGCCGCTACAGTAGCTATTGCCTGGAGCGAATATCTCAATAATCTGCTGGGCCACGCCATCCCTTATGAATGGTGTCACTCGCCTTTTGAAAAGATGTACAGAGTGGCTGGTGCCGCTATCGCGGAGTTTCCCGCTGATCTGGCAGCTATGGCCAACCATGGCGTGCTTATCTTAAGTCCTGAACAATACAAATTGCTGTCGCCCGACCTTAAAGGTCTGGTTACTGTTTTTTCAGGCATGATCAACCTTCCAGCTCTTCTTATTCTGCTGATTCTTACACTGCTCCTTATTAAGGGCACTCAGGAGTCGGCGTTCGTAAACGGTATCATAGTTTTTGTTAAAGTGGCCATTGTACTGGTGTTTATTGTGATAGGCTGGCAATTCATCAATCCTGAGAACCACACGCCTTATCTTATCCCCGAGGGAGTGGCCGGGCATTCAGGTTTTTTTAACTGGGGTTATGCCGGAATTCTGGGAGGAGCAGCTGTGGTGTTTTTCGCTTTTATTGGTTTTGATGCTGTTTCAACTGCCGCGCAGGAAGCAAAAAACCCCAAAAAAGACATGCCAATTGGCATCCTCGGTTCACTGGCCGTTTGCACCATATTATATGTGTTGTTCTCGCATGTGTTAACCGGTCTGGCTCACTGGAGCGAATTTTCGGCAGCCGGCAAAGAGGCCTCTGTGTCTTATGCTATTCAAAAATACATGATAGGGTATGAGTGGCTGGGAACCAGTGTGACGGTTGCGATCCTTGCCGGATTTTCTTCGGTGATCCTTGTAATGCTGATGGGGCAGTCACGGGTATTTTTCTCAATGTCAAAAGACGGATTGTTACCAAGGGTATTTTCTCATCTGCATCCAAAATATCAGACTCCGTATAAATCAAATATGCTGCTGTTTGTTTTTGTGGGTTTGTTCGCTGCTTTTGTACCTGGCAACGTGGCAGGTGATCTTACCTCGTTTGGAACGCTCTTCGCTTTTGTGCTTGTTTGTGCGGGCATCTGGATCATGCGTGTGAAAAGTCCGGAAGTTGAACGGCCATTCCGTGCGCCATTGGTGCCGCTGGTGCCTATCCTTGGTATTCTGGTGTGTGGTTTTATGATCATCGCGCTTGATCAGGCAACGCTGCTTTCAGCCTTTTTCTGGATGATCGCCGGTTTGCTTATTTACTTTGTTTACAGCCGTAAACGGAGTAATCTTAATAAAGTGGGAGGACAGTAAGGTGGAAAAGTTGAAATGCTAATTTGGAATACTTAAAAACCAAAAACTAAGCGCTGAATACCAAAGCCGAAGCGTAGGCCCTAAACAGGGTCAACTGAAAAGCGCAAAAATATTTGTGAATCAGCTTATTACAGAATCAAATAAGGTTAACAAAATCATGGAATTTATTTACAACCATCAAAATTCCGTGCATTAGTCTTTGGAAATTTTGCACTTTTTTACGCTGGTCCATTCAGCGAAGCCTCACGATCGTAAATCGTAAATCGTAAATTGTAAATCGTCAATTGTACTTCGTACTCCGTACTTTACTTCGTACTTCGTACCTCGCACTTTCCTTGTCTCCCCCAAAGAATCTCTGTATTTTTAAATTGTGTTTAAAACGGCGCAGCAATTGTTTCTGGTTTTAATTCCCTTTTTCTGTTTCTCTCAGAATAAGAAAGATACGCTGCAACTCTTTTTTGAAATCGATAAGAGCGGGTCCTCACAAAATAAGGCACGCATTGATTCCTTGCAGAAAACTCTGAAAGGAAAAGTGTACAACGTATGGTTATACGGTTATGCCGATTTTCTGCACACCGATGATTATAACCAGACACTTTCGCAACAGAGAGCAGAATGGGTGAAGTCTGTTCTGCAAAAAAATTCCTCAGCTCCCCAGATGAGTATTCTGGCCTGCGAAGGTAGAGGTGAAAAAAATTCAGCTGACCATGGTTCTGGTTTGGGAGAACCCTTTCAGCGAAGGGTTGATCTGATTTTTGAGCTGCGACCTGCAAACCGGGTTGTTGATACCCGGCCGCAAAAGCCCGGTCCCGCTCCTGAACCACAAAAAGCGCCGCGCGACACAGGATCAATTAACGTAAAAGAACTAAAAGAACGCGGCAAGGTGGCGCTTGAAGGTTTAAGCTTTATTCCCGGTCGCCATACACTTATGCCATCCTCTATCCCGGTTCTGGAACGTTTGCTAAATACCATGCTCAAGAACCCAGACCTTAAAATTGAAATTCAAGGTCACATCTGCTGCTGGGATTATCCCACCGATGGTTACGATTATGATAGTGACGATATGAACCTGAGCCTTAACCGTGCAAAGGAAGTTTATGATTACCTGCTGAAGCACGGTGTTGATGAAGACCGGATGAGTTACAAGGGATTCGGAAGCACCAGAAGAAGGGCAAAAGAAGTATCACCAGAGACAGAACAGATGAACCGCCGCGTTGAAATTAGAGTGATGGAATAATAGTATTACAGATTTCCAGGGTTGCAATAAAAATCTAGCTCAGCTTCTGATAGGTCTGCCACCAACGGTCGGGGATCTCATTTTTAATGGCCATCTCATAGTCCCTGAAACTGCATGGAATAAGGGTATGCCTCTCAAACTTCAGATCTTTATGAGGCGGGTAGGGGATCTCCATCCACCAGCGGTCGCTTTT
>JAEZDS010000002.1 GCA_023433205.1 Bacteroidota bacterium | reverse complement strand
TGTTAATGCTTATCAGAACCGACAACAGCAGCGAACAACCGCGTTTTTTGGCAGTGATGCGTACCGGCTTCATTAACGAAATGGGCAACCTGGCTCACATGCTCAGCAACCGTTACAATTATTTTGTGCTTGGATCGGTTACCCTGGTAGGTGTTTACAGCAGCTCGAGCTCACTTATTGAAAAAGTATGGATAATCGGGGGCAGCATCTCACCCATCATACTCACGCGCATCGCAAACCGGCAAAAGGAAGCCGACAATGCGCACGTTACTCTATCGCTGGCAAAACTTTCTTTTATTCTCAGCCTGCTTTGCGCTGCCGTGGTTTACTTCCTTCCCGATGCTTTTTTTACCAGCCTGCTGGGAAGTGATTTTGCGGAAGTCCGATCCTTAATGTTATACCTGGCTCCCGGCGTATTGTGTATCAGTTTCAGCACTATAATCAGCCACTATTTCTCTGGTCTCGGTAAACAAAAAGTGCTTCTGATGGCCAACCTGGCCGGACTAGGGGTTACCTTAATGCTGAGTTATCCGCTCATACACCGGTATGGTATGCACGGCGCTGCGCTTACCGCCACTGCATCATACGCAACACAATCGCTGGTACTTGTTCTCCTTTTCTGGAAAACAAATTCTTTAAAAGCAGCCGATATTATCAGCTTCAGGATACCTGCTCCCCAGGTGCAGGACTGATTTACACTTTGCCCACACAAATCAAATTCCCCCACAACTGATAAACTAAAAAAACAGCTTGCCGGATTGTATGAAGACCAGGTCATTTACGGACCCAAATCATAAATTCGTTGAGAAATTCCCACAGTGGCTGGTTTTGATTGTTTAATGAAAAAACTGTTGTGGTTACATTGCTTTTGTGCTGCACCTTAACGCTGCTGCCGCACTTGTGGGTTTAAATATTCAACCAACATTAAGTCCCTAACAGGACTTTGATTCCGTATCAATCTGAAATATGGAAAGTTTTGTATCGCTAGGGTTCCAGCAGTCTTTAGTAAGATCAGTACAGTTCTCGGATCAATCCGAAAATCTGAGGAAAGGTTTTGCACGAACAGGATTTAGAAAAATATTGAAGCAATTCGGCTTGATGCAGGATTCTGGTCGAATAGCAAGCCTGGTCGCTTATCCCGTCAGGGACAATATGTTGGTAAAAACACGCATCAGGCAGATCTACTCACTTGCGGCGATGCCTCACCGCGAATACCACCAAGGCATCGCCCCCCGATAGCCATCGGGGCCCCTTCCCCTTCTGGTATAATACAACAGCGGAAGGGGCAGCGAACAACCCTTCCGCTATTAATCTGTGGAAAGCGGAAGGGTTGTCGCAAGCAGCAACACCACTTGTGGTTTTAAATATTCAACCAACATTAAGTCCTTAACAGGACTTTGATTCCGTATCAATCTGAAATTTGGAAAGTTATGTATCGCTAGGGTTCCGGCAGCCTTGAAACAAGTCGAGGCCATGCAGTGTATTGCCAGTCCGACTGCATTCAAATCTGAGACTCAAATCAAAATACTTCAAATACCCCCAAACATTTTGGATTGATCACTGTGCTCCGCAACAAAATTCGTTAACTCCACAAACTGTTCTACACTCAGCTGCTCCGGCCTCTTATCAAGCAAAGGATGCCTGATCTCATTATTGTTAAACAACGAACGAACAGAATTCCTGATGGTTTTCCTGCGCTGGTTAAATGTTGTTTTTACAACCTTCTTAAAAAGCACCTCGTCGCAGTTGAGTTTTGTAACAGCGTTACGTTGCAACCTTATAACAGCGCTTTTAACCTTTGGCGGAGGCGTAAAAACATTTTCGTGTACGGTAAAGAGATACTCTATGTTATAAAAAGCCTGAAGCAAAACGCTTAAAATGCCGTATTGTTTAGAACCAGGTTTTTCAGCGATACGCTCCGCCACTTCTTTCTGGAACATCCCCGTTACCACATCAACATTATGGCGGTACTCAAGCACCCTGAACATGATCTGGCTGCTGATGTTGTAGGGAAAATTTCCGAGCACATTGAATTTTTCCCCGCAAAGTTTTTTCAGATCAGCCGCTAAAAAATCGGCCTCCTTAAACTTTTCGCTGTGTTGCGGAAATTCTTTCTGCAGATAAGCTATAGATTCAGTGTCAACATCCAGCGCAATAAAATTTACGCCCTTTTCTATCAGGAATCTGGTGAGTACACCGGTACCGGGACCAACTTCAATAATGGGATTACCTGAACCAGCCTCCAGCAATGCTTGTACAGTGCGTTCCGCAATGTTAAGGTCGTTTAAAAAATGCTGACCCAGGTGTTTTTTAGCGCGTACAGGATGCATGTTTTTTGGCCGTGATCAGTTTTGTTCCGCCTTCCTGTTGCCGCCCAGAGCCATCAGGTAAGATTTTATCAACTCGTCCAGGTCTCCATTTAAAACTCCCTCTGCATCGGTGATCTTTAACTCGGTACGGTGATCGTTCACCATTTTGTAAGGATGCAGAACATAACTGCGGATCTGCGAACCCCACTCTATCTTCATCTTGCTGTCTTCCACCGCCTGTTTGCTTTCGTTGCGTTTCCGCATCTCAAGTTCGTATAACTGTGAACGCAACATCTGCATAGCCCGCTCACGGTTCCCATGCTGCGAACGTTCTACCTGGCAAACCACAACAATTCCTGATGGTTTATGAGTCAGCTGAACTTTTGTCTCCACCTTGTTCACATTCTGCCCACCGGCCCCTCCACTTCGTGAGGTACTGATCTCAATATCGGCAGGTTTAATGTCTATTTCAATGGTATCATCAACAATAGGATAAACGTATACCGAAGCAAAACTGGTGTGGCGTTTCGCGTTTGAATCGAAAGGACTGATACGCACCAACCGGTGAACGCCGTTCTCTCCCTTCAGATAACCATAGGCAAAATCGCCTTCGATCTGCAAAGAGATGGATTTGATACCCGCCACATCGCCGGGATTATAATCGAGTTCGGTAACCTTGTAGCCCTGGGTTTCAGCCCACATCAGGTACATGCGCATCAGCATACTTGCCCAGTCGCAGCTTTCAGTGCCGCCGGCGCCGGCATTTATCTGCAATACGCAGTTAAGAGGGTCTTCTTCTCCTCTAAGCATATTCCTGAACTCGATGTTCTCGAGTTTCTTTAATACCTGCTGGTATTCTGCTTCAGTTTCTGCAGCTGTTGCATCACCGCTTTTAAAAAATTCATAAAGCGTATTGAGGTCATCAACGGCACGCGACAGCTCCTCAAAACCTGTGGTCCAGGATTTGATCTGTTTTATTTCGCCAAGAATTTTCTCGGCTTTTTTTGAATCCTCCCAGAATGCGGGATCGAGGGTCTTCTCCTCTAGTAGTGCGAGATCGTGTTTCTTTCTATCGTAGTTAAAGAAACCCCCTCAATGCGCCACTGCGGTCATTCAAGTCTTTTAATTGCTCGTAAGTAAACATGGCGGCAAAGATACTCAAATTTAAACAGCCGGCCTTTTTGTTGGCCAGAAATAGATGTAACTCAGTATCATAATTAAACCGAAAGCCGGCAAACCCAGCACCACCGCGATGTACAGGTGCATTAGCACGCCGCTCAGCAGCAGAGGAATTTTCACCCGCCTTAACCACACCAGCAAAGGAAACAGCAGCTGATATCCCAGCACCAGCCAGTTCATGAACCTGTAAAACATACTGTAATGCGCAGACGGCGCCTGGAAAAGTGAAAAATGATCTACCAGCAGTATCTTTTCCACAGCTGAGCCATTTAACCAGTCATGATCAAACACCTTGGCCAGACCCGCTACAAAGTACAGCAGGCAAACCTGCAGCATTACTCCCAGCACGGCTGCGTTGTGCAGACAAACCATCAGGTCGCGTTCTTTGCCCCTGTCGGCCCGGGTATCTACAGCGATAAAAATATTAAAGAACAACAACTGGTTCAGCAAATAGTCGCCGCCGGTAAGTGTGGGGTAAATACTGTAATGAAGATTTATTACCAGTAACCATAACGCGAAATCGGCCAGCTGGTTGTTACGGCGGCGCCATAACATTAAGCTGCAAAGTGCTATGGCAAGCACTATAAAAGTGAGGGCAAGGGTATTACTTTTGTTGTTGTACAGCACGTACGCCAGGTCTTTGATAAAATTGGTGTGGCCTGCAGCACGGTACACTATTGAATGGTCGCCAAAGAGCAGACTGTAATTGAACAGCCAGTAAAAACATTTTAAAAGTATAAAAAGATAGATACAGATCTTGAACAGCCTGCTGTGCCGGGGAAGATTATAGCTCCCGAAAAAATAATTAAAGAGGGCTGTCATGTGCTGTAAAATTAGCACTAAAGCTGTAAAAGGTTCAGGTTTTCTGGACTTCAAAAAACATCATCATGAACAGGTTTACTCAGAGCAGCAAAAAACTCAGTGCCAGTTGCATTTCACCTTATTCGCTGCGAAGCAAGGTAACGTGACCATGCCTTAGCACAGGAGTACCGTCAACAGCGTTCTTAAACATTAGCCTGTAGGTATAAACGCCTTCAGGGCATTTCTTTCCCTTATACTCGCCATTCCACCCCAGAAAGGGATCGGCGCTGTAAAATAATTGTTCGCCCCAGCGATCGAACACCTCGAACACATACTGGCTTACGCCAATTAAGTGTGGCCCGAATGTGTCGTTCAATCCGTTACCATCAGGCGTAAAAACATTCGGCATCCAGAAACGGTGTTCGGGAAGTACGTTTATGATCTTGCTTGAACTGTCGACACAGCCAAAAAAGTTGGTGACATATTGTGTGATCTGATAAACCCCTTCGGAGTAAAAACTATATTTTCCGCTTACAAAATCAGCATTACCGCCATCACTGAACACATAAAAATGCTGCACAGCATCTTTTACCTGCGATTTAATATTAACCTCCGGTTCAAGTATGGTCACTGTTTCAGGGTAAACATCAAAAAGAGAGACCGGAGGTTTATTCACCACAAAACTATAATAGCTGGTGTCTCTGCACATGTTAAAAAGCGTGCCAATCATCTGCACTGTGTAGGTCCCTGCCTTCAGAGCGGTAAATTCAGGCGCGCTTAGTGTTGATGTTTTGCCGGCATTTGTTTGCCACACCACACTAAGGTCACCATCGTCTTCCAGTTTATTTGAGAGCCTTGCCGTGGCAGGCTCACAAAGAGGGCCGGGACCCTGAATCTCTACCACGGGCATGGGCAGAATCTTTAGTGTATCGAGCCATTCATCTGTACAGACGAAATGTTTTGCACGCAACTGCACAAAATAAGTGCCGGGTTCACTAAACACAACCTTTTCTACATCTCGAGAAGTGGTGGCTGAAGGTGTAGCCGCTGCATTAAAGGTCCAGAAAAAATCAGTGGAGCCGGCGTAAGACCCCAGGGTTTTAAAGCTGAACGAATTTCCCAGCAGGCATTGTACTCCCGGCGGCTCGAATGAAATATCAAGTGGCGGATAAACCCTCACCATTTTTTCTGCTGTATCTGAGCAGTCTCCACCGCGGTTAACGATCAGCTTCACCAGGTACTGACCTGTATCAGGAAACACAAAAGCCGGATGTTCAAGATTTGAGGTATCACTGTCGCTGTCGGGCACGCCGAAATCCCAGTAAAAGCTGCTTGCGTTAAAGCTTGTGTTCTGGAATTTAAAATCCGTTCCCTGACATTTTTCCTGATTCTTAAACTGGCTCACCACACCCTGGCAGGGCAGCATGTTAAACTGAAAGTCTCTGAAATGTTTACTGATAAGCTGACCGTCCCTGTACTCTTCCACACATACACTAATAACGTACTGACCAACCATTGTTGGTGCACCGCTCATTGCGCCACTCATTGCATTTATTGCGAATGGGGGATTGGCCGGGGCTGGATTGGCTGCAGAATAACCCGCGGCATAATTTACTGTGGGGTAAGGTGGTGCAACGGCAACCTGCGGACAAGAAGGAGGCTGATTAGCGCAGTTTGAAGGAACCGCGCCTATTGCGGGACAACATACGTCGAGACCCTGAAAAGGCGCTGAAAATTTATACACCAGCTGATCG
>JAEZDS010000239.1 GCA_023433205.1 Bacteroidota bacterium | reverse complement strand
GTTCCATACAGCTGCGGCTGTCCTGATCCCACTCTCGTTTTGTCAACAAATCTTGCCACGGAAACCGCTTCAAGGTCTCCCCGTGAAACGGCAACTTCGAGCAGGGAAAGATATTTGTTTTTTACCTGTGAAGGAACATAGTTCAGAAAGTAAAATGGAATAGCGATAGCCTCCCGCAATTCAGCTTTATGAGGGTAGCCGGACTGCAGCAATTCTTCGATAAAACTAAAAGTAACACGATCTGTTTTGTACAGCTTCTCCAGAAGCACTTCAGTTTCCCGGGCGTTATACCTTGCCCGGTTTATCTGAATGAGTAAATTACGGTGGCGCTGATTAAACTCTATTTCCAGTCTGTTCAACTGCGCTATCAGCGAATCATTGCCACCCTGCCTGTTAGGGTACTCGCTACGGAGGAGCCTGCCATCTTCAAAATATCCATACTTATGTAACTTGCCGGCTTCGTTAAAGTACTTCCACCTGCCATAGTAATAGTACCTGATGAGTGTATCATTGAGTTCAATCCTGGCCTGTCCTTTCATCCGCAGACCACCATTGGGATAATAGGCGCGAATGCATAGTTTTTTTCTGCCGTTATACTCCTTCTTCAGAAGCCGCCCTTCTGAATCATAATAGCATGCCCTGCCGGCAGCAACACCATGCGCGAACCTGCCTTTAAACAGGACCTGCTGTTTCGTTGAGTCGGCATAAGTGACCCATCTGCCATGCCGCCGCAGTTCAGCATCAAACCTGTTTACACGGCAGCAGCATAAGCAGGTTAAAACAACAAGAAAAAATAAGAAACCAATCTTCATGCAACAAGGCCCAGATATAAATTTACAAATTTACATGGTGCCTCCCGCAACTCACTTCGATCAGGTCATTGGAAAATAAACCACCTTTTTACTTTCGAAAAACTCTTCTGCGAAAAAATGTTTCAACTCAAAAAATTGAGCGGTATTGTAATATTTACCAAACTCCTCCTGAAGGTCTCCACCCTTCAGGTACAAAATTCCATTGCGTAAGTCATTGAGCTGCTCCTTTAAAAAGCTATTGCGCACCCATTTGTGAAACACAGGAAATTCAGTAACGGCGCGGCTTACCACAAAATGAAATTTTTCTTTTACTTCCTCTGCGCGTTTCTGAAAGGCTGCAACATTTTTAAGCTTAAGGGCCGCGCTCACTTCTTCCACCACTTTGATCTTTTTTCCAATGCTGTCAACCAGCGTAAAATTGCTTTCAGGGAAAAGGATTGCCAGAGGAATTCCCGGAAAACCGCCACCGGTGCCAACGTCAAGCACCCGGGTGCCGGGCGTGAATTGAATTACTTTTGCAATACCGAGCGAATGCAGCACATGTCGCTCATAAAGGAGGTCTATATCTTTACGTGAAATTACATTGATCTTGCTGTTCCACTCTAGGTAAAGCTCATACAACAGATCAATCTGCGCTGCCTGCCCGGAACTCAGATCAGGAAAATATTTACCGACAAGGGCATTCACCTAAACTTTTCCGTGTACGCCCTTGAGCGCGTTGTACAAAAGATCTCGTGCCCTGAATAGCTGGGCTTTGATGGTCCCGATGGGGAGACCAAGTTTCTGTGATATCTCCTCATGGCTCATTTCCTGAAAGTAAAAAAGTTCTATCATCTCTTTGTACTTTGGTTTGAGATTGTTCACCAGATCGCGAACATTGTCGAGTTTTTGTTTACGGATATACTGCTCTTCAGGATCGAGTGTATTGGCGCGGATATTGGCTGAGTGATCTGCACCTTCAGTGTTTTCGGCTTTGGTATCAATAGAAAGAGCGAACTTCTGTTTCTTTTTCCTCAGAAAATCGATGGCGTTATTACTGGCTATCTTAAACAGCCAGGTGCTGAAGGCAAAATCGGGACTGTATTGTTCAAGTTTTTTGAAGGCGCGTCCGAAGGCCTCGATGGTAAGATCTTCCGCGTCATCACGGTTGTTGCACATCTTCATCATCATAAAAAAAACGCTTTCACGATAACGCTGCAGCAATTCGGCATAGGCTTTTTGATCGCCACTGTCGAGTGCCTTACGCACCAGGCGATAGTCGTAAACCGCCTTGGTTGTAAGCCTTGATTCTTTATCGTCTAAATCGTCCACCGTTTTTTATTGAAGATTTTTGTAGCTTGAAAGATAGGGTAAATAAACAGAAGTATCAACCCATAAAAGTAACCGGAGACAAGCAGATCGGGCTCGCCAAGCTTTTTTACCGCGCCTTTCATTACCAGCAGGTGAACAACGAAGTTCAACAAAAGAAGTGCGGGGATAAAGAGGACGGTTTCCATTGAAAAGGCCAAAGCTATTAAAGCCAGAAGGAAAAAGTACTGTGAAAAATGGTTAAACATCAGTCGTCCCCTGCTGCCGGATTTATATAAAGGTGCTGTTGTAAGGTGCCGCGCTTTCTGCAGATTCCATTCCCTGAATTTAACTTCAGGTTTACTTATCGTAATGGCTTCAGGGGCAATACACACATTTGTGTTGCTGTTGTTTGCCACCTCGTTAACAAAGAGGTCATCATCTCCTGATTTAAGGTGATAATGGGTGGCGAAACCTTTGTTGCGAAAGAACAGTTCTTTGTTGTATGCAAGATTGCGTCCCACTCCCATATAGGGCTTTTTGCGAATAGCAGCCGACAGGTACATTACGGCATTTGAAAAAGTGTCGTAACGGATCAGGTCATTCAGCATTCCTTCCTGCTTTTCGTAAGAACCATAACCCAGCACAATCTCACGCTGTGGCGTAAATCCTTCAGCCATGTTCCTCAACCACTGATCAGAAGCGGGGTAACAATCTGCATCGGTAAAGACCAGGTGCCCGTAGCTGGCGCTTTTTATTCCCACGAGCATTGCAAATTTTTTACCGTGCTTATAATAGGCGTCTTCCTTTATATCGGCTTTACGCAGATGTGGATGAGTTACTGCAAGCGCGTCAACCACATTCCCTGTATTGTCGTCGCTGCAATCATTCACCACCACCACTTCAAATTTCGGATACTTCTGCGCCAGGATCTTTGGAAGAAAGGCGGCAAGGTTATCTTCCTCATTGCGCGCGCAAATGATCACTGATACGGGAGGAGGTTCTGTTGCCGCATCAAGATGGTTTTTTTTCAGCAGCGTTACCGGCAGATAATTGAGGAGGTAATTCACCAGCACCATTACAAAAGCGAGACCGGCAATAATAGTACACACTTCTGGCAGGCCCAGCTCGTTGAATGATGGGTAAAACATATCTCAAAGTTATCGCTCCCTGCGCAGGCAAATTCAGGTATCTTTGCGACTATTAAACAAAATAATTAACAATGACGTGGGTACCTGAGGCGGTGATATTTGATATGGATGGCGTGCTGATTAACAGTGAACCTTTGTGGCGACGGGCAATGGTGAAGGGTTTTGGCGAATCTGGCATGGTTGTGAGCGAAGACGAATGCAGGCAAACCATGGGCATGAGGATCGCAGAAGTTGTTAAATTATGGCTGCATCGGTTCAACCAGCCCGCTTCTTCCTCTGACCTTATTGAACTGCGCATAATGGATGTTTTGCTGGAATTGATTGAAAGAGAGGGTCGGGCGCTTGATGGAGTACATGAGCTGCTGGATTTTTGTGAGGCAAAAAAACTTAAATGTGGTTTGGCCACCTCTTCTTCGGTACGTCTGATGAAAGCCGTTCTTGCGAGGTTAGGGTTACAGAAAAAGTTTTCAGCAACCATATCAGCCGAAAGACTCCGTTACGGAAAACCACACCCTGAGGTATTTCTTCTTTGCGCTGAAAACTTAAAATGTCACCCTCAAAAATGCCTGGTGATAGAAGACTCGCTTAACGGCGTGATTGCGGCGAAGGCGGCTTCTATGACAGTGATTGCGGTGCCTGACGACGACTACCTGCATGCCGATGTGTTAAGACAGAAACAATTCAGTCTGGCCGACGAAAGAGCTGAAAAAATGGCCGATGTTCAGGGCATCATACGCAGGCGTTATTTTAATGAGAACATCACAGCATAATACGGCCAAATATCCGCAAATGTTTCCCCGCTGATTCCCTTATCTTTGCACCTTGAATTTCGAGCTACAATTTAGTGATCCGCATAGTTCTGCCCGCGCCGGGCTTATAACTACTGCACACGGTGTAATTGAGACACCCATCTTTATGCCCGTAGGAACAGCCGGGACTGTAAAAGCTGTTCACCAGCGGGAACTTAAAGACGACATCAGGGCGCAGATCATTCTGGGCAATACCTATCACCTGTATCTTCGTCCCGGGACTGATATTCTGGAAAAAGCAGGCGGGCTTCACAAGTTTAACGGGTGGGACAAACCCATACTAACCGACAGCGGCGGCTATCAGATCTTTTCACTGGCACAGCAGCGCAAACTCAAGAACGAAGGCGCCACTTTTAAAAGCCATATTGACGGCAGCACACACTTTTTTTCACCTGAATCGGTAATGGATATTCAGAGGACCATAGGCGCCGACATAATAATGGCATTTGATGAATGTACACCCTATCCCTGTGAAAAAAAATATGCCGAAAATTCAATGCAGCTCACACATCAGTGGCTTGACAGGTGTATTGCCCGTTTTGACAGTACAGAGGGCAAATACGGTTATAGCCAGACATTGTTTCCCATAGTGCAGGGCAGCGTTTATGCCGATTTGAGGAAACGATCGGCTGAATTTGTTGCATCAAAAAACCGTGAGGGCAATGCCATTGGCGGATTGAGCGTAGGTGAGCCGGCGGAAGAGATGTATGCCATGACAGAGTTGGTTACCGCCATACTCCCCAAAGACAAACCCAGGTATCTTATGGGTGTGGGAACGCCTGCCAACCTGCTTGAATGTATTGCCCTGGGGGTAGACATGTTCGATTGTGTGCTTCCCACCCGCAATGCGCGTCACGGACTTCTGTTCACCAAGAACGGCATCATCAACATCAGGAACGAAAAGTGGAAAGATGATTTCAGCCCGCTCGAAACCGACGGTTCAACTTTTGTTGACGCGCAATATACACGGGCTTACCTGAGGCACCTGCTTGTTTGTAACGAGATCCTCGCGGCACAGATTGCCAGTGTTCATAATTTAGGTTTATATTTATGGCTGGTGCAGGAAGCACGCAGGCGCATTAAAGACGGCAGCTTCAGCCACTGGAAATCGGAGATGGTAACTAAACTGTCGCAAAGGTTATGAGATAATGCTTAAAAAGCTTGACCTCTATATTATCAGGAAATTCCTGAGCACTTTCTTTTTTTCAATTACCCTTATACTTGCAATCTTTATTGTATTCGACATCAAAGACAAGCTGTCGAATTTCACCACAAATGACATTCCGCTCAGGGAAATAATCTTCGACTATTACCTGATGTTCATTCCCTACTACGGGAATCTGTTCAGCCCGCTTTTTGTTTTTATTTCGGTGATCTTTTTTACCTCGCGGATGGCCCAGCAGAGCGAATTTATAGCAATTCTGAGCAGTGGAACCAGTTTTAACCGCATCCTCCGCCCCTATCTGATAGCAGCCTTTCTGCTGGCAGGTTTCTCATTGATCTTTAATCATTTTTTCCTTCCCAAAGCCTTTAAGATCAAGATTGGATTTGAAGACAAATGGATCAACAAAAACTATAACAATGAAGAGCATAACATTCATAAAAAGATAGGTGAGAACCGGTTGCTTTACATTGAGAGCTACGATAACCAGATAAATACCGCTTACAAGGTAACGCTGGAAGATGTTGAGAATTATAAACAGACCTACTTTTTAAGTGCCGACAATATGCAATGGGACAGTTTGCACAGCGAGTGGGTAATGCACAATGTTCGCGAACGAACAATTACGCTGCAGGACAGGCTTGACACGCTGCGCAATCACAAGCCCGAATACAGGCAGGAAGTAAGGTTCACTCCGGAGAAAAGAATAAAGCTGGAGTTTTATCCTGTGGACATGTGGCGGGATGAAAGCAAGATTGAAACCAAGAACTATTTTGAACTTAAGGATTATATTGTGAGGGAGAAGTTGAAAGGTTCAAACCGCATAGAACTTTATGAAGTGGAGAATCACAAAAGAAGTTCTTTTCCCTTCGCCACTTTTATCCTCACTGTTATCGGCGTATGTGTATCTTCAAGAAAAGTGAGAGGCGGGGTGGGATTGCAGATAGCGCTGGGTTTATTCCTGAGCTGTATCTACATTATGCTGATGTACGTATTCACCACCATTGCAACCACAGGTTTTGCCTCTCCGCTTCTGGGGGTGTGGACCCCTAACATTATCTTTTCTTTTGTAGCGCTTTATTTTTACACTACAGCTCAGAAATAGAGGCGTGGCGGTAAAACAACTCACGGCACTGAGGCCACCTACGGTGTGGGGCTTTATTTTACACTATATCTTGTTCGTAATTAAGCAGTTTGAGCCCTTGCGACAACAAATAATTCATACCTTTAAAGCTTGATGAAAAACAAGCCCCATATAGCCCTGGTTCTGCTTCTTGCACTGCTGTCATTGTCTTTTTCTCCTGTAAAGCGTTATATTAAAAAAGCGGAACTTAATGTTGAGCGGGGTAATCTTGAACTCGCCCGCCAGTTCTATGAGAAGGCTCTGACGCTTGAACCTGAGAATATCAGGGCCAATTATGGCATGGGTATGATGTTGTGCGAACTGCTCGACAATTTTTCAAAAGCGCTTCCCTATCTTGAAAAAGCCAATCAGCCTCCGGTTGAAGATTCACTTTATGACCTGATGTTTGCACTGGGGAAATGTTACCAGCACAGCGGGGAATTTCAAAAAGCGATCAATTATTTTGACCGGCTTGCTTTTGTGGTTGATCTTGAACAAGAAAAAGACTTTCAAAAAGAACTCTCCAAACGTAAGGCAGATTGCCGTTATGCCATGGCTCATGAGAACCAAAGAGGAGATACTAAGATACATGTGGTGAACGGGGGAAGGACCATCAATACCGACATGCCTGAGTATGTGCCGGTACTGGTACCCGGCAACCGCATGATCTTTACCTCAAAAAGGAAAGATGATGAACGGGAGAGAATAAACTATCTTGATGGAAAATATTTTGAGAGCATGTACCTTACCGAGATCACGCCCACCGGATTCAAAAACACCAGGAGGTACACCATTCCCGACCAGTACACCGGCAACAAAAAGAAAAGCAGTAATCGCCATGAGTCGGTGGTTTCGCTGAGCCAGGATGGGAAAAAGCTGTTCACCTTCAAGAATGGAAGTATCTATGAGGTGGACCTGAGCGAAACGGCCTCCATCCAACCACGAAAGCTTAAAACCTCGCTTAATAAAAACATCTACGAAAATCATGCTTACCTGAGCGCGGATGGCAGGCAACTTTTTTTTAGCGTGGAAGCGGAGAGCAGTCTGGGTGGCACAGATCTTTACCTGAGCAGCCGCAATGAAAATGGAGAGTGGTCAACACCTCAGAACCTGGGCGAACCAATTAACACAGCTTTTGACGAGGACGCTCCTTTTCTCTCTGATGACGGCGAAACGCTTTATTTTGCCAGCACCGGACATCCCGGATACGGAAATTTTGATCTGTACAAAAGTAAAAAGCTGAGCGATGGCAAATGGGGAGAGCCGGAAAATCTGGGCAAGCCCCTAAATTCACCAGGTCACGATATTTTTCTGGTACACGACAGCCTCAAAACCACCGGTTATTTTGCTTCAGGCAGAAATGGTGGTTTCGGCGACATGGATATTTACAAGGTTATTTACCTCGACAGGATTGACACAAGCTGTTCAGACGATTACAGCGATCTGGTAAGCCTTGAGATAAGAGATGCCGACAGTAACGACTACAGTAACTTAACTGCGCTGAACATGCCAGCCGGTCTTAAGGTGCTAAGTTACCGTTGGTGGCTCGATGGCAGGGAAGTTAAAGGAGACACGAGCGGTTTTGAAAATAACTACGGTAAACCGGGAAAGTATACGATATCCTCAAAGATCATCGCCATCTGCGATACCTGCCTAGTGCCGGTGGTTGCCTGCAACACCATTCAAAACAACCTGAAAAAAGTACGGATACCAACTCCTTCCGACACCAGCGGGTACTCTCCTGACCTTGCTTCCATGCAGGGCGAGCTCAGCGACGAACAATTGCGTAAGATCGGTTTTAACCCTGAACCTGTTTTGTTCGGTTTCGACAAAACGTCGATCAGCGCCCAGTTCAAAAAGATGCTCGACAGCAATATTGTTGTGTTAAAAAAGTATTACCGGCTTAAGGTAAATGTGATAGGCTATACCGATTCACGAGGTCCGGCAAGCTATAACAAGGTCCTTTCTGAGCGCCGCGCCAAAGCGGTGCTAAATTACCTTCTAGGCAATGGTATTCAGCAATCGCAGATTGCAGGAGTAAAAGGCAAAGGCGAGAACGAGCTGCTTAACGACTGTGATGGCAGCAAACCCTGCAAAGAAGCTCAACATAAAAAGAACAGAAGGGTTCGCGTGGTAGTAACAAGCGAAAACATTCAGCCATGACGCAGTTAGTACTGGTGTTTGCAGGTGGAGGGGCCGGTTCGGTTCTTCGCTACCTGATAGGACTGCTTGTACGCAGCACTAATATCGCACTTCCATTGGCCACATTCTGCAGCAACATGATAGCCTGCCTTATCTTTGCCCTTGTTGTGTATTTCGACCGCACACGTGAATCAGTTTATCCAAATCTCAGTATCTTTTTACTCGTAGGTTTTTGCGGTGGACTCAGCACTTTCTCCACCTTCGGCTATGAGACCTATCTTCTGCTAAAGGCGGAATTTTTTGCTTCGGCGATACTTAATGTGCTATTTAGCACCATGTTTGCGCTGGCGCTGTTCTATTTTTTTCTACGACAGCCTAATTAAAAAAGGTAATGGATTTCGGCAAACGCAGAGACATTGTATTTCTTGTGTTGGCGGGTTTTTTTATCACCAATGCCGTGGTAGCAGAGCTCATAGGCGGAAAACTGGTACGGTATTTTGGCTTGTTCACGCAAAGTATCGGCATCCTGCTGTGGCCGGTTGTTTTTGTACTTACCGATCTTATCAATGAGCATTATGGAAAAAAAGGGGTAAAAAAACTAACCTACATAACGGTAGGACTTATCATTTACACTTACCTCATTCTCACGCTGGGTTTAAACACCGAAGCAACGGATTTTAGTCCTGTAAGCGACCATAATTTTTATGCCGTATTTGGTCAAAGCAGGTGGATAATTGTAGGCAGCGTGGCAGCGTTTTTAGTATCGCAGCTGGTTGATGTGTACCTGTTCTGGATAATGAGGCAACTGACAAAAGGCAGAATGATATGGCTAAGGGCCACGGCCAGTACTGCCGTCAGCCAGCTGGTAGATACATTTATAGTACAGTTTATTGCCTTTGTGATTCCGGGTGCCTGGACTGTAAATGAATTTATTCTGAACGCCAGCTGGGGTTATGCATTTAAACTTCTGATTGCTGTTTGTATGATCCCATTTATTTATCTCGGACATAACCTGATAAGGTATTTTCTTAAAAAGGAGACCCTTATCGCAGATTAGCTTTACTTTAAAAACCAGTTTTGGTACTTTTGTACAATGCTTCTTTTCGCGCGGTTCCAGGCCTTTTGTTACCTTTTGTTGATCAGCACTTTTGTACGAGGTCAGGTTTCTCCCACAAAAACAGACTCCACCATCCTGCCCGCAGATCCGGAATCCGGATACTTTCACGCTGATGACATTTCCTGGATTACCAGAGCGGCTCCCGCGAGTGTGGTAATGCCAGGGATCTTTACTTCTGCCGGATTCGGCGAGGTACTGCCAGGTGCAGAACTCTCGCTGCTTTTCAGGACAGGCGCAAACTCATCATTTATGGCAGGATTTTATGGCTCCTACATTGTTCTGGAACCATTCGAGATCAAAATAAAAAATGTTACGTATGAATTTCTGGCTTATACGGTAGGTGCAAGATTAGTGTGGCGTAAAGGAAAAAACATTTTTTTAAGTGTATTACCTTCCATCATGCTGGGCAAAGAAAAAAGAACTACACACTTTTACGCCGGCAATCCGCGTTACGCAACACATTTTTTTTATGATGAAGACAAACTTCTTACACCGCAGTTAGCTACAGGAGTATTCTGGCTGCTTCCGGCAGAAAAACAGGGTCTGTACCTCTCTGCCGATCTTTTTGTGCGTGGCGGCGCAGGTACTTATTTTGATGCGCTGGCTGGTCTGAAGGTAGCGCTGGGAGCCCGGCTGTAAAGGCTCCTGTTCACAGATATTATAGTAGATTTGCGTTATCCGCATATCACCTCATTTATGATCACTTACGTTTTTCTAGGCATTATCATATTGTTCTCGCTCTATTGTTTCAGTAACAGGGCGGCCATGGGCAAATATCTGTTCCACCCCTACTCGATTAAACACCAGGGCGAACACTATCGTTTTCTTACGCACGCTTTTATACACGGCGACTTTGTTCATCTGGCCTTTAATTGTCTTGCGCTGTACAGTTTCGGCAGAGTGCTGGAGGATCACTTTTTTCCGCAGCTTTTTGGTGAAAAGCTTGGCAGGATCTATTACATCATACTTTTTACCGGCGGCATTTATGCGGCTTCAATAACAGAATACCTTCGCAACAAAAACAATCCCGATTACTCCTCGCTTGGTGCGAGCGGAGCTATCTCCTCTATATTGTTCTGTTTTATCATGGTAAGCCCCCTCAGTCAGATCTATCTGTTTTTTATTCCAATACAGGGCTGGATTGCCGGGGCGCTGCTGCTTGGCGTGAGCTATTATCTGATAAAAAGAAAACGGAAAGGCAATTACAGTGATAACATCAGTCACGAATCACATTTCTGGGGCGCGCTGTTCGGTGTGGTATTTATACTCATCGCCAAACCCGTACTTGCCAAATACTTTTTTCTGCAGATCATGGATGCATTCTGACCGGGCATAATTCACCGATACTGAGAATTACATGTTATCCAGTATACGCCGGATGTCGGGTTTAAAATAGAGCGCTGACTTCAATATCTTACCGTCTTCGCGATAGAGCGGTCTGCCATTTTCATCGAGCTTACTCATGTTGCTGCGGTGAATTTCGTCGTAAACCTCCTCTATTTTATGTTGCAGGCCGTGTTTAAGGATGGTGCCAAAAAGGATGTAGAGCTGATCGCCAAGCGCGTCGGCGATCTCAACCAGATCGCCATTCTTACAGGCCTCAAGATATTCCTCATTTTCTTCTTTAATCAGATTGTAGCGTAAATAAAAATCCTTTTGATCGATAAGACAGGGACTGGCCGCGTTCCCGATCTTAAATACATTGTGAAATTCCTCTACTGAACTGATCTTTTCGCGTAACCTGCTCATTTTTTTCCGGTGTTTTTTCTGTTTTTGTATTCCCTGTTGAGTTCGGCAATCACTTCTTCGGTAACTTCAAGGTTAGAGTTACCGAGCAGCATGGTTGGAACGGTTTCGCTGTAAGACAGGATAAAATCATAACGGCCCTGGTTCCATTTTTGCAAAAAATCCCTTACTGTTTTCTGAAACTTCTGATTCTTTTCACTGATGTCCATGGTCAGATCATCCATCTGCATCTGTTTGTTTGCCGCCTCTCTTTCAATATTTTCGATCTCTTTGGCTTTGGCTCTCAGTTCACTTTCAGGCGCAATTCCCGCTTGCTGTGAGCGCTGAAAATCTTCAACTTTTTGCTGGTAGCGTTCCCGCAACCCTTCCACACTTCTCTCTATGCTGTTTTGCCTGCGTTTTGATTCCGCCACCAGATCAGCGATCTCCAGACTTTGTTCGTTCAGCTGGTCGATGTTTACATAAACAATCTTGCCTGTTGGCGCAGAATCGGCCTGTCGCTTTGTTTCCGGTGCAGAAGGCAAGGTAACCTGCGAGGTATCGGCATCCGTCACATCTTCTTTGGTTTCAGCCACCAGAGGTTCTATCGAGAAAACCTTTATGAACAGAAAAATTACCGCTGCCAGGAGCAGACCGGAAATAGCAATCAGGAATTTATTCATTTAGCAGAGGGTTAGGTGCTGCAAATATAGAATTAGCTCATGGTTTAACCAACAAAGGTTTTTTGATTGAAGTATGTAATTCCAAATCTTTAACAGGACCCCTGTTCCAGAATTCGAGTTGCGTGATGATCGCTTTCATTACCGGTTTTGAATTAGTACAGCTAACACTCAACTCGTAGCGGCACCACGCCTGATGGTCGAGCAGTATCTTTTGCTGATGGGGTTTGCAGAAATTTTTCACGAAAAGTGGCAGACGCAGATAGGTAGATACGGGCAATTTTATGGTGATCTTTTCTTTGTTGCCGCTGTATACGTTCGCTGAAAGTTCGTCGGGCCATTTTGAAGTAACGTTAAAAAATGGCATCACAAGAAAGACTGCGCATACCAGGTAAAACAATGGTCTTTGCAGCAGAAAAACCGGACTGAAATACCGTTCTTTAGTTTTTCCTGAAAACAACACAAGCACCAGAGGAATCATACTGATGTTCATTATGTATCCTGCCACATCGCCGGTTCTTAAAGGATAACCAAGCAGAATAAGCGCAAGGTGCAGCAATATCGCGAAGGTGATGCCCAGGTAACGCAACGGGGCAACAAAAAGTGCTATGGCGGTGAACATCGTTACAAAGGGCAGGATCTTTCCCGCGGTGAGAATAAATCCGAACTGCCTGGGGCTGAATAAACCCCTAACAGGCGCAAGTGCCGGGGCAAGCCCGTTTTCGATAAAGCCATCCTGAAGCTGATAAAAACCAGTAAAAAAATAAAGGCTGCACACTATTATCTGCAGCATGATAAAATAAGAAGTAAAGCGGCTTGGTTCATCTACCCTGCCATTATAGGAGGCCAGAACAAGAAGCATACTCCCATAAATAAATACCCATTGCTGCAGGCGGTTCAGATCAAGCAGCAACAGTGCGGAGAGGGCTAACAGTCCCAGAATCAGCAGCAGGCGATGCCAGCGAAAAATAAATGATGCCGAAAAACAAAGCAGGATCACCAGGGTGAGGTATAAAGGCAATTCCGAACTGCGCTGATCTATCTCAAATACTGAAGCAGCAGGAAACAGATGAACAGTGTACCAGAGCGGAAAGGTCACACTTATACAAAGGAGAAAGGAGAGCACTGTTATTGCACGCAACAGTGCAAGACGCTGGGGAATCCTTATCTGCAGGCCCTGCATCATGCGTCCTTCATTCTACCCGCGGAGAAAAAGTACTTTTTGTAATAGGCCTCTTCAAGGCTATTTACCATTACACCTTTAGAGGTGCTGGCGTGTACAAATAATTGTTTGTCAAGGTAAATTCCTACATGCGTGATCTTTCGTCCTCCGCCTATGGTAAAAAACACCAGATCACCCTGACGGGCATCCTTGATCGAAAGCTGTTTACAGCCATGAAATATATCCTCGGCGCGGCGGGGCAAAGAATAACCATAAACCTGTTCGCAGAGTACGCCGGCAAAACAGCTGCAGTCTACGCCACTTTTCTGGCAGCCCCCGTAGCGATAGGGCACGCCATACCACTCAAGTACAAAGCTGTAGAGTTTGTTTGTGCGCAGCTCGCGGCTGCTGAGGCCCAGTTTTTGTTTCAGCTGCGCTTCATAACTGCCATCGCTTTTTTGTGGCTCCGGCATTTTTTTGGCAACAGGGGGAGGAGGCTGCGTGGTTTTAAGTACGGTTTTTATGTCCTTTTTTTTGCTCCTGCACGACACCAGGAAACAAACCATCAGAAAAGCGATAAAAACAATGCGCAAGATCTTCAGCATTTTATAAAAATAGGCGCTTTGGTCAATGCCTCGCCAGCACCTGATAACCAGTTGTATACATGAGTCTGTTAATTGTTGAAGCAAGCTGGTCTAAAATCCCTAATTTTAAAGCTATTTTTAGAACAACGGATGGACGACCTTACTCTCAAAACCACCAGTGTGAAGACCAAAATACCTGCTGATATCCTAAAAAAAGCATACAAACTCATGAGCACGGCAAGGAGCATGACCGAGCTGTTTGAGGCCAACAAGGAAGTAACAGCCAAATATGTACACGCTACCAGCAGAGGCCACGAAGCCATTCAGCTTGCACTGGGCCTGCAACTGCTGCCGCAGGATTTTTTAAGCGCCTATTACCGCGACGACAGTGTATTGCTGGGGATTGGCATGAGACCTTTTGAACTGATGCTTCAGCTGCTTGCAAAACGCAGTGATCCTTTTTCAGGAGGCAGAACCTATTATTCTCACCCCAGTCTGCGGCGTGATGATATGCCCAAGATCCCCCACCAGTCGAGCGCTACGGGCATGCAGGCTATACCAACCACCGGCATTGCATTAGGACTTCAGTACCGGGAAAAGATGAAGTTTGAGCTCAGCGATCCTGCTCCCGTGGCTGTTTGTTCACTGGGAGATGCAAGCTGCACCGAAGGCGAAGTTTCTGAAGCGCTTCACATGGCCGCTTTAAGACAATTGCCCATACTTTATCTGGTGCAGGATAACGAGTGGGACATCAGCGCCCATGCCAGCGAAATAAGATCGCAGGACATGAGTGAATACATTAAAGGATTTAAAGGCATTGAAGCCCGGAGCATTGACGGCACCGACTTTATACTGAGTTACAATGTGGTGAAGGAATGTCTTGACACCATCAGGAAGGAGCGCAGGCCAATGCTTATTCATGCCAGAGTACCCCTGCTTAATCATCACACCAGCGGTGTAAGGAAAGAATGGTACAGGCACGATCTGCAGGAGGCCGAAAAACGCGACCCCTTGCCACGGCTGCGTAACCAGCTGATCATTGCCGGTGTTGATGCCGGCGACGTACAGAAAATTGAAGAAGATGCCAGAGAGCTGGTAGCGGCTGATTACAGAGAGGCACTCAAAGAAGAAGATCCCCGTCCGGAGGATCTTTTTCTGCACGAATTTGCACCTACGCCGGTAACTGAAGAAAAAGGAGAGCGCGCGCCTAAAGGCAAACAACCAACAGTAATGGTTGACAGTGCACTTTTCGCCATCAGGGAATTGATGGAGAAACATCCTGAATGTCTTTTGTACGGACAGGACGTTGGAGCGAGGCTTGGCGGCGTGTTCAGAGAGGCGGCAACGCTGGCGCAAAAATTCGGCGACCACCGGGTCTTTAATACACCTATCCAGGAAGCCTTTATTGTAGGTTCAACGGTAGGCATGAGCGCAGTGGGATTAAAACCCATAGTTGAAGTACAGTTCGCCGATTATATCTGGCCCGGCCTTAACCAGCTTTTTACCGAAGTAAGCCGCAGCTGCTATCTCACCAACGGCAAATGGCCGGTAAGTATGGTATTGCGTGTGCCAATTGGCGCCTATGGCAGCGGTGGCCCTTACCATTCAAGCAGTGTTGAGAGTGTACTGGCTAACATCAGGGGGATAAAAATTGCTTATCCCAGTACCGGGGCTGATCTTAAGGGATTGATGAAAGCCGCCTATTACGATCCCAATCCTGTTGTAATGCTTGAGCACAAAGGTTTATACTGGAGCAAGATCAAGGGAACTGAAGACGCGAAGACAGTTGAACCCGATGAGGATTATATTCTGCCATTCGGAAAATCGAGGAAAGTAACAGAAGCTTCGGAGGAAAATATAAAAGCGGGTAAAACCCTGTGTATTATAACTTATGGTATGGGGGTTTACTGGGCCAAAACTGCGGCCAAAGCTTTTGATGCTCAGATCGAGATCATTGACCTGCGCACCATTATGCCTTTAGATGAAGAGGCTTTATTTGATGCGGCAAAAAAACATGGCAAAATATTAGTCCTTACCGAAGAACCCGTACACAATGGTTTTGCGCAAAGCATTGCTGCCAGGATCTCAGAAAACTGTTTTGAGTATCTCGACGCGCCGGTGCGTGTAACAGGCGCGGAAAATCTACCGGCCATTCCGCTCAATACAACGCTTGAAACTACCATGCTGCCGAATGCCGAAAAGGTAAAAGAGGCGATCGGCAGCTTGCTGGCCTACTGATCTGTTGACTTTTCTTTTCCTGAAGAGATAAAGTATTATCTGTACCTATCAGTTCTTTCAGAAACAGGAACTTTTAATCTGATTCTTAGCCTATTAAGGATATTTATGGTTTGCAGACACTCAACGGTCAGCTGGCACAGATTTTTGTAGTATATAAACAAATAGCCGTTGTTTATCCACACAACCCCCGCCATGCCCAATCCCTCACTTAACACCATCAATTCTGCGCCCCCCGTAGCCATCAGGTCCACCAAATCTTTGCAGGTAATACACGAAGCCGGTCAAAACGAACTATGCTCCATTCTGGCCGAGCTGCACAGGGGCAACGGGTATATAGTATCTGAATTGCGGGAGCGTGGCCAGGACTTTCTGGCGCTTTCAAACCCCGACAGCGCCGACAGGCTGTTTTTGCTCATTAAACCTGTCCAGGGAAAAGAGCCCGTATCAGCAGAAATAGTAAAAAACGAGCTTGTATTTCTTGAGAGCGCCGGTGAAAAATACCGGTGCAGTCAATACTGTTTGATCGCTCCCTCAGGATTTGAAGCAGCGGCAAAGAAATATTCCCGCTTTAACCTGTTACTTCAGGGTGAGGATGACATAGCTGAACTTCGCGCAAATTACCGCGTTAGTAATCGCCAGAAGCCGGCCATACAGCTCTTTGCCCATAATCAGCAAACCTACAGCAACGTTAAACTGCTTTTTCGCCGACACAAGGCAGTGGCAGTAGTGCAGGCAACCGGAACGGGAAAAAGCTACCTGATCGCAAGACTGCTTCAGGATTATTCGGGCAGGCGGCGGGTAGTCCTTGCCCCATCGTGGTATATTCTCAATCAGTTGAAAGAAACCATAATCTGGGACAAGGAAATCTGCTTTCTCACCTATTCCAAACTGATGAATTTATCAGACGACGAGATCCTTGAACTTAACCCGGGATTTATAGTATTTGATGAATATCATCGCTGTGGAGCTGAAGAATGGGGTCGAGGCGTTAAAAGCCTGCTTCTTTTACACCCTCAGGCCCGTGTGTTTGGTACCAGCGCTACCCCGGTTCGTTATCTTGATAACGCACGCGACATGAGCGAAGAGCTTTTTAGCAGGAATGTTGCAGAGAACCTTAATCTTGCTCAGGCCATTGTTAAACGAATACTGCCTGCACCTAAATATGTAAGTGCGCTGTATTCACTTGAGCAGGATACAATCTCAATAAAAGAGAAGATCGTGAGATCGCTTCACGGTAAGGACCACAAAAACTCTCTGCTACGGCAGGTAGACTCTTTTAAGATTGACTGGGAGAAAAGTTCGGGCATTCCTTCAGTATTAAAAAAACATCTGACACCACAAATCAGGAAGTTTATCGTCTTTTGCCGTGAAGAAGATCACCTGAAAGAGATGATTGATATTGTAGCAGAGTGGTTTAAGGCCGCAGGTTACGCAACACCAGAAATATACAGAGTACTTTCATCTGAAAACAAGAGCGAAGAAAATCTTCTGCGCTTTAAAAAAGCTGCAGACAAAAACAGAATCCATCTTCTGTTTTCCATTAACATGCTGAACGAAGGACTGCATGTTGACGAGGTTCACGGCGTAATTTTGTTAAGACCTACAGAATCACCGAATATCTTCTATCAGCAGATTGGACGTTGTTTAAAAGTGGGAATGGGTCAGAGCCCGGTAATTTTCGATTTTGTAAACAATTTCCGAACCATCAGGGCCAGAGACTTTCTCTATGAACTTGAATTCAGTCGCAGCGAAGAAGCCCGATTGCGGTTTGAAATGGGGCTTGAAGACCGGTGTCCGCAATTTCATATTATTGACGAAACCAGAAAAATAACAGAGCTCTTTGGCGACATAGAATTTCAGCTGGATCATTGGGACCTGCGTATAAGTGAACTTAAAACATACAGGGAAAGATACGGCACCTGCGTGATTGCAAAAGATTGTGAGCCCGAGTTTATAAGGTTAAGGTCGTGGGTCATGTCGCAGCGAATAAAACAAAAGCATAAAAAGCTTGAGCCAGAACGTGAAAACATTCTCGCAGAACTGGGTGTAAGCTGGATCACAATGGACCTTAAACGAACAAACTGGGATGACTGTTTTGAAAAACTTAAAAGATATAAAAAGCAGTACGGACACTGCAATGTACCGCAGCGCGACAAAAAACACCATCTGCTTGCAGTATGGGTGGCAAATCAGCGTGACGCTTTCCGTAACAACTACATGAAAGCAGAACGCAGGGAGAAACTCGACAGCCTTGGATTTGAATGGAGTTTGCTGTATCGGTATGACGTGATATGGGAAAAAAGATTTGAGGAGCTTAAGGAATATAAAAAAATACATGGCCATTGTAATATACCTGTGAGCTGGCAACCGAACAAGAAGCTGGCCAGCTGGGTTTGTCATCAGAGAAAGAATTCAAGAATACAAAGGTTTATTACCCGGGAAAAAATAGAAAAACTAAACAGCATTGGATTTGTGTGGGATCCTGGGGTTGCGAACTGGGAAGAGCAGTTGCAGGCCCTTATTGCCTTTGGAAAAAATCACGGTCACTTTAACGTACCAAACACCTCCTCAACCTCTAATCCCTTTCGTCAGCTTGGTGCCTGGGTATCGGCACAACGTCGTCTTTACAAGAACGGCACGCTACAGCACGAGAGAAAAAAAACACTTCTGGAAATCGGCTTTCAGTGGTCGCCCTCAGATGAGAGGTGGAACGAAATGTATGGCAGGCTGGCACAATTCAAAAAAAACTACGGTCATTTGAAAGTTACTGCCGTCAACGACAAGGTTTTGTATGTGTGGCTGGGAAATCTCAGAAAATCTATGCAAAAAGAAAATTTCGCTCCTGAAAAAGCTGCAAAGCTTGCGCAAATAGGCTACGAAGTAAATGATTACAGGCGTAAAAAAAGGCAAATAAACGCTTAAGATAATGCAGGCGCACAAAGCATGCTTTGAACAGGCGCTCAATACCCCGTGCTGATCACCGCTTTTCCTTTTTAGGTACTATGATCTGAAACTCGGCTCCCTGGTGAAGTTCTCCATTGGCCCGAATGTAACCATGGTGGTTCTCGAGTATCTTCTTGCAAATGGCAAGACCAATTCCAGTGCCATCATATTCGCTGCCATTCAGCCGCTGAAAAATGCCAAAGATCTTTTCCTTATACGCCTCCTCAAAACCAATTCCATTGTCTTTTACCGTAACACAATGGTACTCCCCCGGACGCAGCTTCAGCTTTTTAGCCTCGTCTTTTGAAAGCAGTCGGTGCGTGATCTCTACCACCGGTTTACGACCATTGGTAAACTTGAGGGCGTTGCTTATGAGATTCTGAAACACCTGGTGCATCTGGCCGCTGATGCCTTCAATTACAGGCAATTCAGCAACCTTAATTTCAGCGTTCTTTTCTTTTACGGCGATCTCAAGGTCTTCCTTGATCATTTTTAATACCATATTCAGATCAACCTCCTCAAACTCCTGATTGCGGTTAGATAGTTTGCTGAGGGTAAGTACATCCTCAATAAGCCGCTGCATTCGCCCCGATGCTGAGATGATCTTGTTCAGATAATTCTGTTCGGTTGATTCTAATTTATCGTGAGCTTTTGTTACAAGAAGGTTACCAAAGGTCTGGATCTTGCGAAGAGGTTCCTTAAGATCGTGAGAGGCCACTGACGCAAACTGCAGCAGGTCCATATTGCTTTGCTCAAGCCGCAGGTTGGTGTTTTTAAGTTTTTTGGAGGTTGCCTTCAGGTCTTCAAAACTTTGAGCAAGCAGGTCAGCGGCCTTTTTCTTCTCGGTGATGTCGGTACTGATCACAACAAGCCCTTCAAGCAGTTTCACCAGCACAACATCAAACCACTTATCGTGCTTTTCGTCATACTTTTCGTAGTGAAGAGGCTCATCACTTTCCAGTGCTTCAACGTATCTGTCAAAATCAACTTCGTCCTTGTTCAGCTCACTGAGTTTGCGTCCTACCACTTCATCTTCGGGCAAACTTACCAGCCGTGAGTGCATGGCGTTGGAAGCAAAAAATTCAAAGTCGGTAATTACGTTCTTGCGGTTGCGTATCGCCTTTATTCCTGCAATACTACTGGGAGAGCTGTCGAGAATGGCAGCCAGCATATTGGTCAGCTTTTTTATTTCCGTAACATCAACAAAACTTACCACCACCCCATCAGTTGAGCCATCCTGCTTCACATATGGAGATATCTTGAACAGGTAGCTAATACCATCAAGGATCACGTCTTTTTCCATAGCCTCACCACTCTTCATCACCTTCCTCACGTCACCAATAAAATCAATATTTTCAAATTTGGTGGTTATATCCAGGATAGAGCGGTTGATATCACTATCAATGAGGTTAACCATTTTTGTAATAGCAGGACTAAACCTTCTAACCACCAGGTTATGGTCGATAAGTATCTGGCCAATATTAGAGTTTTTGAAAAAATTGCTCATGTCGTCGTTCAGATCAACAAGCTCTTTTATCTTCAGCTGGTGTTCGGCGCTCACTGTGTGCAGCTCCTCGTTCAGTGATTGAAGTTCTTCATTGGTGCTTTGCAGCTCTTCGTTGGTTGACACCATTTCTTCATTGGTGCTCTGAAGCTCTTCATTCGCTGCTTCCACCTCCTCTATCACGGCCTGCAGGTTCTCTCTTGTTTCTTTAAGCTCCTGTTCCAGTTCATTTACCTGGTCAATATTTACCGGCACATTTTTTTCTGATCTTTTAGCGTCCTTTTCAGGCGTATCATCACTAAGAATGATAAAAAGAAACTGTTCGTTGTATTCGCGCTGCTGCAGATAAGGTTTTACCACCACGTTTATCAGCCGCAATTTCGATTTTTCCCCCACCTTCACTTTTTTCAGAGAAACAGCCTGCTGATCTTTCATGGCCCTGCGGATGGCCACGTTCAGCGCAATGCCCAGATCAGGATGCACCAGCTTCATAAGGTTAAAATTGAAGCCTCCTTCCGGAAGGTCGATGTATTTTTTATAATTGCCTGTGGCCTGCTTTACGTCAAAATTCTGGTCGATAAAGATCCCTGCAAATTTGTATTCTTCAAGCAGGGTGTCTTTAAAAAGATCAGAGATGTGCTGCAACGGGTTTTTGACCTTGGAGTGGAGTAAGGCGGGTGAATTGCTGCGATCAAGTGGGGAAAAAAGCTGATCGTGATCAGTGATTTTTGCCTTGGCTACGTTCCTGAATACCCTCCACTTCTTGTCAACTTCCTTCATAGAGGCACTTGCAGCGCCTACGTGTTCACTGGGACCAAGCACCAGAAAAGCATCGACATTAAGGGCGAAATGTATTTTTCTGATCACCTCCTTTTGGGCCTCAGCGCCAATATAAATAAGCATGTTGCGACAGAGGATAAGATCCATTCTGCTAAAAGGCGGATCCTTCACCACATCATGGTAAGAAAACACTATAAGTTTACGTATGTCGGGATGGATCCTGTAGGTGTCACCCTCTTCGGTAAAATACTTATCAATTCGGCTCTTCGTAACATCACGCAGCGCGCTCCTGGGATAAACTCCCTTTGAAGCCTTATCAATTGCGTCGCGGTCGATGTCGGTGGCGAAAATTTTAAGTGTCAGGTCAAAGATTTTCTTCTTTTCCATGTATTCATGAAAAAGTATAGCCAGTGAATACGCTTCCTCACCGCTGCTGCAGGCCACCGACCAGGCTTTAACTATGTCTCCGGGCTCCTTGTCCTTCATGATTCCCGGGATCACCACGTGCTGAATTATGTCAAAAGCAGCCTGATCGCGGAAAAAGTAGGTAACGTTTATGAGAAATTCCTGGCCAATAAGTTTGATTTCTTCATTGTGTGTGTGCAGGTAATCCAGATAATCTTTCAGCTTATGGATATTCAGCTCCAGTAAACGTTTAGAGAGTCTTCTGAAAAGTGTTGGCCGTTTATAATGGCTGAAATCGTGGCCGGTTTCCTTACGGATAAGCACAAGGATGTCACGCAGCACCACTTCATCGCGGTAGCTGTTAAGCTGAAACATTTTAAGTGCCTTGGAGTCTTTGAGGTACTCTACCAGCTCATTCATCATTACATCGGGCGACAGAATAAGATCGGCAAGACCGGCATTTATGGCACTGTTAGGCATACCATCAAAAGCAGCGGTGAGTGGATCCTGTACCACACAAATACCATTGCCCCGCTTAATGTGTTCCATGCCTTTGGTACCGTCGGTGCCGGTGCCGCTCAGAATCACTCCTACCGCTTTGCGCTGAAATTCTGCTGCAAGCGATTCAAAAAATATATCAATGGCATTGTTTGGTTTACTGGTTGACCGTACTTTGGCATGTAATTCAATTACTCCATCTTTCAGGACAAGCACTTTTTTGCTTGGCAAAAGAAATACGGTATTCGGACTAAGCACCATACCTTCTTCAGCCTCAACAACTTTCATGGCAGTGTGTTTTGAAAGGAGTTCGGGCATGAGGCTTTTATAATCTGGAGAGAGATGCTGCACCAGAATAAATGCAAAACCTGTATCGGGAGGCGTGTTATCAAAAAACTCGTTGATCGCCTCCAGTCCGCCGGCTGAAGCACCAATACCTACCACATAAGAACCAAAAGCGGGTTTATCTTTTGCGGGCTTTTTCTTTACCCCCATTTAAATTTCTATTTTTGTTATTTTCATTATCTGCAAATTCTATGCCTGACAGCAAACATATACTGGTAATTGAAGACGATGCAGATGACATAGAATTTCTGAGTACTGCATTTTCAGACAATAGCCTGCAAGTTAAGCTCGAAATCCTTAACCGCGGCGATCAAATTAACAAATATTTAGAAAACAACAAGCCGCTTCCCCAGCTTATAATTATGGACCTGAATCTCCCCAAAATGCATGGCCGAGATGTGTTGTGTATGATCAGGGGAAACCCCCGGTTCAACAAAGTTCCGATCGCGGTTTTAACCACCTCCAATCTCGAGGAGGACATTGCATACTGTATGAAGAACGGAGCTGATAAATACTTTATTAAACCATCAAGTGCCGAAGAATTTAAGAATCTGGCACTGGATCTTTACAAAATGAGCGAAACCGGAAGCACAGACCTTTAACAAGTTATGGCTTGAGTACGCGCAACCATAGTTTTATCTTTCAGTTTAAACTCAAAATACCGAATGACAGCACGCCGCAAATTATTTCCTCTTCTACTCCTGTTTATCACAGCCGCTTTCCTTTTTGCTTTTACGTCGCCCTGCAACAACATACCGCCGCTCAACAAAGAGGTACATAAGTTTGTAAAAGAAAGCCTCAATAAAAAAGTAGGAAGAGGCGAATGTTGGGATCTGGCAGCTCAGGCATTAAATTCTGCTGGTGCTGACTGGGACGGACAGTTTAATTTTGGCAAGCCCGTTGATCCGGCCACGGAGTGTATCTATCCGGGAGATGTGATACAATACAAAAATGTTCGTGTGCAATACCGCGAGGGCAATACCTTTTACGAGGAAGAGATGGACCAGCATACCTCTGTGGTTTTTGAGGTTAAAACGAAGGGCAGTTTTGTAGTGGCCGAACAGAATACCACCAAACACGGTCGCCGTGCAGGACTCAGCGATTTCAATCTTGATAACATCAAAAAAGGCAAGGTGCAGTTTTTTCGTCCCCGGAAAAAATGATCGAAGAAAATCCTTTCAGCCACTTTGTGCCTTCAGGGGCGCGGAAACTTATCCTTGGCAGCTTTCCATGTTTTAACGGCAAAGACTATGGTGGTTTTTTTTACAGTGGCAGCGGACGCAATCATTTCTGGCTGATTTTATCGGCTATTACAGGTTTGCCTGTAAACAACATTAAGGAGAAACAATTGCTCTGCACAAAACATCATATTGCCCTAAGTGATGTGGCCTTAAAGATAGCACGCAAAAAAAACAACTGTTCCGACGCCAACCTCGATATTTTGGAGTACAACTATAAGGGAATACATCATTGTCTGAAAGCAGGCGTTACGCAAATTTATTTTACCAGCCGTTTTGTGGAAACACATTTCAAAAAAATGTTGCCGGGGGTAGAGTTGCCATTCACCCTTTTGCCCTCACCCTCGCCCGCGGCTAACAGACATATAGGAGGGCTGGAGCAGTATAAAGAATTACTGCAGAAGAAGGCAGTAAAAGATGTATTCGACTTCAGACTACAGCAGTACAGGGAGTTGCTGTTTGGAAAAGGCTTATAACTAACCCCGAGCCCGCTTTGCAACAATTTAAGAAAGACAGGTTTTACGCCGTCATTAATTCTCCTTCTAAAGAAATATAAGTGTTTAGCAGAAGAGCAGGAATGTGTGTGAACAGGAGGGTTCGGTTTTTATTGCGCCCTTTCAGGGCTTGGCGGGTCTATTCGGGTTTAACCCGGGACTGCGTCCCGGGTTTATATATGACGCCCTCACGATAGCTATCGTGACAGGGCTAAGAGAGTCTATTTATGTCTTACCAGGGAGTGCCTTGCTGGTTTATGTGTGCCGCCTCGCGACTGATCGCGACAGGGCCGGCGGGGTTTTGGCCCTATGCGGGCATTACCGATTTCGAACATCTGAGGACAACGCGGATGAGCGGGGAGGATAAAACCTTATTGCCTTGGTAACCGGTGCATCAACTCCGAGGCTCTTTACCTTATTAGCTTAGTATATTATTCATTTGTGCTTAAGTCATCATCATGGGTTCCGTTGTCGTACGCATTATAAGCGCAGGCAAGCGGGAACCCTGACAGGTCTCTACGTGCTAACGTTAAAATCTGCGGCGGAGACCTGTCAGGCTCCCGCAGCAAGCCGCTGAACGTCTGTGAGCAACTGCTTTTCGGTTTCATCAAACATTATTCCCCTGCGGGCGAAAACCTTTTCGGTTGTTTCAAACATTTTGTCGAGCCGGTATTGCTGCAAACCTTCACTTCCACCCCAACTGAAAGATGGAATGTGGGTGGGAGGAAAACTTCCGCCAAAAATATTTGAACCTACGCCTGCCACTGTGCCGGTATTGAACATGGTGTTGATACCGCATTTACTGTGATCGCCCATAATGAGTCCGCAAAATTGCAGACCAGTATCTGCTGCCGCTTTACTTCGGTAACTATACAACTTTACATTGCCATAATTGTTCTTGAGGTTGCTGTTATTGGTATCAGCGCCAAGGTTGCACCATTCACCAATTACCGAATTACCCAGAAAACCATCGTGGGCCTTGTTTGAATAACCGAAAATAACACTGTTGTTTACTTCCCCACCCACTTTGCAGTGCGGACCAATAGTAGTAGCGCCGTAAATTTTCGTATTAAGTTTAAGTGTACTGTGCTCACCAAGCGAAAATGGTCCGCGCACCGCCGAACCTTCCATTACCTCTGATCCTGCTGCGAGATAAACCGGACCAGAGGTTGTATTAAAGATACAGGCCTCGGCTTTGGCACCTTTTTCTAAAAAAACCAGTGAGCGATCACCAATAATAATTACGGTATCAGAAATGGTTTCGCTCCTGCGCCCGCGGGTAATTGTATTAAAATCTTCAAGTAATGCCTCATGATTCTTTGTAAAGAGATCAGGACGACTTTTTACAACCAATACCTGTCCCCTGAATTCTACTCTTTTTTTTCCCTCCTGCTTTTGCGGATCTCCGTAACAGGCAATCAACTGCTGCTGAAAAAAAAGCGCTTCTTCTTTCTTTAATGCAGTGATAGCGGCAAGTAAATCAGGATTCGGACAGCATGCCCCGTTTACACAGATTGAATCGTCGGCTACTATAAGTGGGAATTTTTTTTGCAGATGTGGCTGTGTGAGAAAACCAACATTGCCTTTTGTGGCAAATTTCCATTTTTCGGCTATGCTGAGAATACCAATACGCAAACCGCCCAATGGTCTGGTAAAAGTAAGAGGGAGAAACTCCCTCCATGTTTCTTTCTCATCAAAAAGTACAATGTTCATAGAACTATTTGGTTGGTTTTGTGATCTTAAATTCAGTGCGGCGATTAATCTGATGTTCCTCGTCGCTGCATTTTACACCGTCCTTACAATGGTTCAGCAATCTGCTTTCGCCATACCCTTTTGACTGCAAACGGCTTCTGCTGATGCCTTTTTTTACCATGTAATCAACACAGGCCTGCGCACGTTTACGTGAGAGCGTGAGGTTGAATTCACTTCCTGACTGCGAATCGGTGTGAGAGCTGATCTCCATCACCAGTTTGGGATATTCTGAAAGCGCTTCAACAGCTTTATTGAGCACGCGCTCTCCATCAGGTCCCAGTTTAAAACTGCCAAACCCGTAATAAATGTTCTCAACTATCACCAGGTTAAGTTCAGATTCTGACTCGCTTTCAGGCGCTTTTACTACCGGCACCTCACCTGATTTTTCCTTTTCAGCTTTCAGTTTCCTGTCAACCACCTTCAGCCAGGGATCGTCCACCACAAAATCTCCAAGCGTTGATTTATCAACCTCCAGGATCTTAAAGGCGAACTTTCCGCCCACCATATCAACAACCTTGTAAACCCTTCCCTTGTTATCGGCAATATAAATGCGGCGGACACCGTGCATAGAAGGATCATTCTCATCGGCCTCAAAAAGGTAATTCTTATCGGCACTCAGGGCTTTAAAATTAAACTTCCCCAGCTCAGAGGTTTCGATCTCCTGCACCAGTTTCCCATCATGGTCTTTTAACCTGATCTTCACTTTTGAAAGCGGACGTTTGTCCTGGTCATAAACGTAGCCGTAGATCCCCATCACAAGGCTTACATCGTCTACCTCCATATCCTGAAGAACAGCTTTTTCACCCTGCAATACTTTAAATACGAACTTACCTCCTTTGGCGGGCTTATAAAACACTTTTACCTCCTTGCCTGCCTTGTTTGTTAAGGTGATCTTCGTTCCCGCCGGCAGCGCTATGTCTGTTTCCTCGATAGCTATCATGTAATTTTGATCACCAGGAATGTTTCTGAAGGCAAAAGCGCCAAATTCGTTGGTAGTAGTCTCTTCCACCACATCACCAAAATCGTTCACCAGTTTAAGTTTTGCATGTTTAAGTGCCACCGTACCTTTATTGCCCGACATTAATGATCCGGCGAAAGTAAGGTCGTCATTGGTGTACATGTCAGGAAGACCGTTAGGATCTATTGGCAGATTCTTAAATACAAAACGGTTGTTACCCTGTTTTACGCTTACACGGTGAATCACGCTGTCGTTCTCTGCCAGAAAATACCTTGCTTTTCCAAAAAGTTTAGGGTCTTCCTCAGCCAGTACAGCCATGTAACGTTTCTCGCTGTCGAGATTCCTGAAAATAAACCTGCCTTTGTTGTTGGTGTAAACACTGTCAACAGCCAGGGCCTTCTCGTCAAAGAGGATCACTTTTTTATTTTTTGCATAATCGCGTGGGTTCTCGGTAAGCAGCACAGTACCTTCCATTACTACTGACTTGCTGCTGAATTCATAAAAATAAATATCGTCCTGGCCTTTCCCTCCCAGTCTGTTCGAAGAAAAATACCCCAGTGTATCATTGAGGAATGTTATTCCAAAATCATCGGCGCTGCTGTTGATGTCCAGTCCTTCGTTCCTGTTGAGCAGCCATTTGCCCTGCAGCTCACGCGCCGAATAGATATCAAGTCCGCCGAAACCGGGGAGGCCGGTTGACGAAAAGAACAACATGCCGTCTTTTCTTACGGAGGGAAACATTTCATCACCACTGGTATTTACGTCGGGTCCCAGATTTACCGGTTGTGACCAGCCGCTGTCTTTGCGCGTACACATCCAGATATCCTTGCCCCCGTAACCGCCAGGCATATCGCTGGAAAAAAACAAAAGCTCATTATTGTGGCTGATAGCCGGATGCGCCGCTGAATAACCCATCATGCCAATTGGTAACATTTTGATGTTCTTCCATTTTTTACCATCACGAATGGCGGTATAGATCCGGGCATGATTGGCAGATCTTTTGTTTTCGCGGTCTACCCTGGTAAAATACAATTGTTGTCCGTCGGCACTGAGGCAGCCGGGCCCGTCATGAAAACGCTGATTCACTTTTTTTGAAAGGGAGTATGGTTTTTCAGCGTCATCTCCGTTAACATCTGCAACATAGAGATTCAAAAAAGATGCCCCCTTTTGGGTGGTGACCGGATAATTAACAAAATCAAAACTTTCGCGCTGAGCGCTGTAAAGCAATTTGCCGTTGTACACATAAGGTGCAAACTCAGACTGCGAAGTATTAAGCGCTTTTACATTAGAGATCGTGTACTCACGCGGCTTGGTCATGTAATACTGAATTTCCATACAAAAGGTGAGCGCTTCGGCGGCTTTTTTATCGCCTGGTTCAAGGGCGATGTATTTTCTGTATTGTTCAGCCGCTTCATTGTATTTTCGGTTCACCTTCAGGGCCTGTGCGTAATTGTAATAAACCTCAGCAGGCACATCGCCGTCCACCTCAATTGCTTTTTTGTATGCAGATTCGGCGCCTTCATAGTCGTTCACTTTAAGGTAGGCGTTCCCCAGTTTAATAAACGCCGATTCACGTTCAGCGGATTTATCCTGGCGGCTGGCTTTTTTATAGGAATTGATGGCTTTATAATACTCAGACCGGCCGTAATACCTGTCGCCCTTACTTATCTGCGCAGACAAATAAAAAGTAACGGCAATAAACCAGGTGCAGAGTACTATTTTTTTAAGCAACATAAATCCTACAAAAAGCGGGGATTGATAAATTTAAGGTCTGAGGGGATAAGATCAAAACCCAGCATGATTTCGTGGCTGCTGCCAAGGCGCACTGACTGGTTGAGACCCGTATCATAACTATATCCCACCTTAAGCCGGTTGGTTACAAAATACTGCATTAAGCCGCCCACGCCAAAACCGTGCCGGTAAAAACCGCCGAGCCACAATTTTTTAAAGAGCATAAAATTCACATTAACATCAAATGAATTAATTGTTCCCAGCTGTTTGTATAATACTGTTGGAGCAAACACTACGTTGTCGTTCAGCTGGAAAGACTTGCCGGCGGTAACAAACAAATGCGTTCTTAAACGGTAAGAGAAGTTGCTTCCTCCCGGCACAACAGGTTCGTAAGTGTACACGTTGGGAGAGTTAAGGTGAGTTGCGCTCACACCAAAAAAGTAACTATGTCCCCGTAAAAAAAGTCCGCTGTTGATGTCTAAAGACCCTGGCGTAACATTCTGGTACAATTCTGCCGCCGACTCGCCCTGGTGAAATTTTACATCGGTGAAGTTGAACTGATAACGGTTGTAGCCGGCATTCACGCCAAAACTCAGCTTCATACTTTCGCTGATCTTAAGAATATAAGCCACATTGCCAAAAGCACTCATAACGTGGCGCGGACCAATTTCATCGTTAACAATTGTGAGCCCCAGGCCCAGCTTTTTGTTGAACACCGGAGCATGCAGACTAAGCACACTTGTTACAGGAGCGCCCGGAAAACCCAGCCACTGTTGCCGGTGAGCGGCGGTGATCTGCATCACATCACGGGCGCCGGCAAAGGCAGGATTGATGACCAGCTGGTTGAACTGGTACATGTTGTATTGCGGGTCCTGCTGCGCTTTTGCCAGCAAGGTTACACAAAACAGCAGGGAGAAAATTTTTGTTCTCATCGCTTAATTTTTTAACAGTTCAACCCATCCTTTCAGCGGCCTGCTTCCATCGGCAAGGTCGATAATATAAAAATAGGTTCCCGACACCAGATCGCCCGTGGCTTCAGGTCTTGGCCAGTAGTTTGACTCGTTGTTGTAACCGGTTGTTTCAAAAAGAAGGATCCCCCAGCGGTTATAAAGAGATACTTTGTTACCGGGATACTCTTCGATGTACTCTATCATCCATTTGTCGTTGATCCCATCATTGTTAAGCGTGACACCGGTATACACTGTTAAACGACATTGTTCTGCCGAGGGTAGGATCTCAACAGGCGCCGCGCGCAGTGTATCGCGCTTCACCAGTCCCTCGCCGGTGGTATAGGTTGTCACTACCGACAGTGAATAGGTTCCGGGTGCCAGGTTCTCCACCTTGCTGCCGCAATCGTTGTTTGGGCAAAGGTTAGAAGGCGACCAGAGGTATTGTTCTTCATGCTGCCTGTTGAGGCTGGAAAATGAAACACTGATGTACCCATCGTTACGGGATGAACAGGTAGGATCGTTTTTGAAGATGGTAATGCCGTTGCTGATCTGTGGCTGCAAAAAACCCTGGGTGATCATCATCTGCGCAACAGCGCCCAAACTTTCGGTAAAGGGCTCCCCCACGTTATCGGTCAGCTGCAGAGACGCATGCTGTTGATGCGTACCGGCGGCATTAATTACCTGGTTGCTGAGGGTTTGGGCGTTCCCAGGAAATACCAAAATCAATAATATTATCTGCAGCAAGCAGGAAAACAGGAGCGTTTCATACCTCCCTGACTTTGCACCTGTAATACCAATTTTCGCTCTCATGTTCTAATTTTCTAATAAACTTTATGTCCTGAAAAATATGTGTATTCACCGATGGCGCCGTACGTAGTTTGCGATGAGCCGGACAACTGAAATACCCTGATGGTAATTACATCATTTGCGTTGCATTTAATGTCTGCGCTTATTGAGCTGGAAAAGAATCCAGTGCTTGTTGCTGTAATTCGCTGGGCTTCAGAAGTACCATTACGGTATATATACATGATCATCCAGTTGCTTGCAGAAACAAAGCCGCTCCAGGTAACAGAAGCATCAAAATGGTACACTCCAGCGCTCGGACAGACATATGAGTTTGTTGAAAATGAGTTTCCATCGTCATGGACTTCTGCCGGAAAATTCATAATTGTTAATGCGTTACTAGTGATAGTCTGTGAGCTGTTGGATCTTGTGAGGAACGAGGTATTGATTGCTGAATTTCTCCACGAGGCATTCCCTGCTGCGTCTGAAACCAGCATTTTATTCGTTCCTTCAGTGCCGTCAACTATTCTCACGTTTCCATTTACGTGTAAACTTGCCGTAGGAAGCGCTGTGCCAATACCTAGGCCTCCTCCTATGTGCGCATTATTAGGCGTGTAAACACCCCATGAACGGGTCCCGTCATAGTATGCGAGGCCGCCCCAGTAACTGCCATTCCACTGCGCCCCTATCACTGCGGTTGAATTTGGCCAGTCATTGTAGTTTATCCCGGCAACACCCGCACTAAAGTTATTTCCAAAATTGTTCACACCTCTAACTGCGGCATCTACACCACCATACGACCACCCTGTACCCCCATCGCCGGCCTGCAGATTAGACCCGAAACGGTAACCGGAAACTGCCGCCCTGCCTGGACCGAAGTCTCCAATATTTCTGTTAACGTGGAAATTAAACAAACTATTTGCTACGTCGTTCACCCCTATCTTGCCGGAACTGTCAATAACCATTCGTTGCGCAGCATTGGTAGCAAACGACAACCTCTTTTCTGAGTTACTATAGTCAATTCTGCCAGACGCGTGTTGTGCCGCTGTTCCAAACAACAAAGCTGAGGAGCTGTTTGTAGCCGAAAGCACAGAAAGGTTGGTGGCACCCGCTGATTGCAGCTGCAAATGGTCGGAGATGCTGTTTGTTCCTGTACCAATACCCACGTAGCCAAGGTCGTTCAGCCGCATCCGTTCCTTTAAAGAGGCTCCATCATGTGTTGAAAACGTAAGTTGTCCCTCAGTTACATTCCCAGCTCTGAAAGCGGCAATACGGGCTACGTTATGAGATGCGGCCCCAACAGAGTTAAAATCTATTTTCGCTACTGCAGTATTGGTTCCTAAAGAGCCTCCTTCAAGTTCCAGTGCCGCCATAGAGGTTGCATACGCGGTTGTGCCGCTCACCGTAAGAAATCTCCCTGTACCGCCATTTAAGGCGGCATTGGCACGGCCAATAGCCACGTTGTTTGTAAGATTGCTAAGTGTAACCGTGCCGGTGGCCTGCAGCCAGGGACTGATGGTTTGCAGATCAATATTATTGGAAGCCTGGCCAACCGACAAAGTGGAACCGTTCAATGATAAACTGGGAGAAATTGCCGTGGAATTAACACCACTTGACAGCATGCCGTTTGTTTTGGTGAAGTTAAGCAGCGGAACACTCACAGTGTAATTGGGTCCGCCACTTATGGTAGCCATGCCAGTGGCTGTAACCGTGGGAGGCGCCGGCAAGGTAACTGTGTTACCTGCCGATATACTGAGGCTGTTATTGTTAAGGGCCAGCTGGGGCGAAGATGAGACCACAAAATTTGGATAAGCACTGCTCACGGTTATATTGGCATTTCCAGGCGTGATAACGGGTGTGGGCACATTGATGCTGTAGGAGTTGGCGCCAAGTGTATGGGTTTGCGCAGCACCCGATGACACCACACTGGCCTGCGGAAGTGTTACAGCGTTGCTATTGCTGATGCTTAGAACATTACCGGCGATTGAAAGACTGGGCGAAGAGGCTACCACGAAATTGGGAGAGGTTCCGGTAACAGTGATGTTAGAGTTACCGGGTGTGAGGGACGGAAAAGGCACATGAATGCTGTACGAATTGGGCCCCAGCTTGTCGGTAGTTGCGGCTCCGGTACTTACCAAAGTTGCTTCTGAAGCAGGAGGCAGCGAAACAGTATTGCCTCCGCTTATCGACAGCAGGTTTCCGCTTATCTCAAGTGTAGGTGTTGAGGCGATAGTAAAGGAAGGATAGCTGCCTGTAAGTTCAACATTTGACCCTGCATCTATTGTAACTGTCTGGTCAGGCGCTGTGTTTACCACCGAGCCTGAAATAATACTTATGCCTTCACCCGCGGTATAGGTTACCGGGGCCGGTATTGCTAATGTATTACCGCCAATACTCAGCACATTGTTTGTAAAAGAAGCCGGCACACTAAGCGCGTGTAAAGCATATGGCACACTGCCCAGCTGCTGTACACCCAGTTCAATATGATTGTCGCTGTTGGTGGTGTCAACATACACCGCCAGAAAAAAGGGACCGTTGTTCCAGTTTATCTGCAAAAAGTCATTCGCGTTGATTTTTCCAATTTGTGTATTAAAGAGACCGAGGTTATTAGTAGTAAGGCTTTCGGTGGACTGCCAGACAGGGGCATTCCCAGGAGCTCCCGGCCGCAATTCAAATTTTACTGAGATATTCTGGTTTACCAGCGGTAGACCCGCAGCGTTGCGCAGGGCTCCCTGGTAATTTATCTGCTGTGGAACCTGGGCGGCGGCGGTATAAGCCAGTCCTATCAGGAAGTACAGAACTACATTTTTCATGGCCATTTTTGGGGCGAAGGTAGAATATTCAGTACTTCATTTTACAATTTTATTATGTAGTAGACATATACGTTCTTGGGACGGGTTTCGGTGCCACCGGTTGCATTTGTTGAAGTTACACCGCCTGGAGTATATGCTGAACCACCTACCAGAGAAGTTTGGGTGGTACTACCTAACCCTGAAATTGAATGGCTGTGACTTTCAAATTGATCATCCTGGAAAGATCCCACATTGTTTCCGATATTTCCCCCTGTATTTGAGGCACTTCGACTTGCCTTGTCAGGATCTCTGCCTGCCATGCCATCAACACCTCTCAAAAACATTCCCCTCATATCGGGCACATTAAAAGTAGTGCTGCCATCTCCTGCGCCCCAGTTTGTATTTATAGCCGCAAACAAGACTGAATAAGTAGTTCGGCTCAGGGCTTTACCGTCGCATAATTCCCAGCCTGCAGGAATGGTGTTTCCGCCATAAGCCATAATAACACCTGCAGGCAACACCTGCTGCCAGCTGGCATTTCCCACTGCATCAGAAGTAAGCACCTTGCCTGACGCTTCATTGCCATCAACCAACCTGGTATTTCCCACAACATGTAAAGTAGCAGTTGGCGCAGTGGTGTTAATGCCCACCCTGCCCTGTCCGGTTACCCGCATGCCTTCCTGCAGCCCTCCCGGGCGACGTGTAAAAAAGGCAAGATCACCACGTTGCGAACCGATCACATGATTTACATGCACACCCGCAATTTTTGAACTTACATACCCTGCCCCGTTACTGGCCTCTGCCTGAAAACTAAGCGCACCATAATTGTTAGCGGTGGCGTTGTCGCTGTTTACTATCTTAAGCGTAGTTAAAGGTGAATCACCCACACTGCCATGAAAAGTTGTAGACTCGCTGCCTCCCAGATCAAGAATGGTTCCCGGATTGGCCCGGTTAATGCCCACATAGCCCAGATCATTAATGGTCATTCTTGCAGCGCCCGCGGTATAAAAATTAAAATTGTCGTTGGAATTGCTGTAAACGAGCCTTCCCAAAGCATGAGTGGCTGCATGGCCAAAATTAAGAGCGGCAAGTCCGGTACTGTTAGAAACGATTGAGAGCTGCGCGCTGGGAGCTTCCAGCTGCAGCAGTTCTGTTGGATTTGTTGTGCCAATCCCCACATTGCCGTTGTTGCGAACTACAAATCTGGAAATATCGGTTCCTTCAATCACAAAGTCATCGTTAGCGTTTAATCCAATATCCATCCAGTTTGTACTTGAATTCATTCTAAAACGCATCTGCGGACCGTTATTAGCTGAGCCGGTAAGCGTGCTCAGCAATATGGTGTTGGCGATTGTGCCTGTGCCCGGGGCGTGGTTATTCACCTCAAACTCACCGAAAGTCCCCTGCACACTTAATTTTGCACCGGCAACAGGCCATTTATTAATGCCCACATTTCCGCTGTTGTCAATGTGCAGCCTGTTGCTGCCCGCGGTTGAAAAACTCATCATGTCATTGCCCTGATCATACAGCAGTGAACCTTTAAAATGATTGGAAGCAGTGCCAAAAAGCAGTTCAGCCACATGTGCGCTGCCCGAAATTACCGAGAGCCTCGAAACAGATGATGACTCGATCTGCAGATTTTCGGCGGGTGAGGAGGTACCAATTCCAACATAGTTGCTGGGAGTTGTGAGACTCACGTTGTTTCCGTTTTTCTGCCAGGGCGATATTGCCGAAAGATCAACGGTATTGGATGTAGGGCCCACACCAAGCACATTGTTGTTAAGCGTAACCGAAGGTGTGATATCTACAGAATGTGTGCCATTGTTTAACACACCGGTACCGGGAAGATAGGTTGCGGGCGGTACATTCACCGTAAAGTTCAGACCTGTGCTGGGGCTTACTGTAGCCAGACCCTGGCCATAAACTGTTGGCGTGGGAGGCGAAACTGTATTGATGGTGTAGTTAGGATAAGCACCTGTAATACTGGCCAGACCGTTAGGCGTAAAGCTTGGCTCGGGTACCCCTACAACATAGTTGGGATGTGTTCCCACAGTAACAATGCCTGCGGCACTTAAAGAAGTAATAGAAGGAGAACTTAACGTGTAGTCTGGATGAGCGCCCAGCATTTGTACAGGTCCGTCAGCAGTAAAGGAGGGCTGACTCACAGCCACGGTAAAATTAAGTCCTGAGGAAGGACTCACATTTACAATGCCTGAGTTATGGATTGTAGGCACAGGTGCCGCCGGCAGCGTAACAGAATTTGTTGCGGGACCAACGGTAAGCACGTTGCCGGAAATTCCCGCTGACGGCGTGATGTTGGCAACAACTGTTCCCGTTGTAAGGATGCCTGTACCTGCATTGTACTGCGGCGCGGGAATATTGATACTGATGTCGTTAACAGAAGTGGTGCTTGATCCCGGGGCGCCGGAATTATTGGTTACCACAATATTGGTGGGAAGCACGTGAAGGCTGTAAGCGGGTCCTGAAGGATTTAAGGTGGCCGCACCTGTGGCGTTAAGTGTGGTGGCAGGCGTTACCGGAAGTGTAACGTTATTTGTTGAAGGCCCCACCGTTAAAACCCCGGCATTATAATTCAGCGTTGGTGTAATGTTGGCATTCCCGGGTCCGGTCGAAAGTACGCCGGTTGCCTGGTTGTACTGTGGAGGAGGGATGTTGATATTCCAGTTGTTTACGCCGCTGGTGGCCGTTCCCAGGGCACCGGCAGTATTTGTTATTGCAACGGAAGTTGCAGGCACATGAATGCTGAAACTCTGTCCGGCCGAATTAAGGCTGGCTGCTCCGCCGGTGCTGATTGTTGTTGCCGGCGATGAGGGAATGGAGATATTATTGGTAGAAGGGCCCACCGTTAATATTCCTCCGGCGAAACTGAGGGTGGGGGTGATGTTTGTGCTGTTATTACCCGTGTTTAGCTGACCGGTTGCCGGATCGTACTGAGGGGGCGGGATGTTGAGATTAAAATCGTTCACTGCCGAAGTGCTGCTGCCCAGTGCACCGGGTGTGGCGGTAAGCGCTATTTTGGTTTCGGGGACATCGATATTAAAACTGAGTCCGGAGGCCGGATTAACACTGGCCACACCCGTTGCCGACATTGACATATTCGGGGCTGAGGGCAGTACCACGCTGTTGGTTAGCGGACCCACCGAGATCACGTTGCCCTGCACCGACAGCGAGGGAGTAATGTTTACCGTATTGCCTTCACTGATGCTGAGCTCACCATCGTTAAAAGCCAGCGTAGGGGTTGAGGTAACTGTAAAATCGGGATAGGTGCCACTTACCTGCACATTGTTTCCTCCGGGCTGAATGGTGACAGTTTGGTCGGGCGAGGAGTTGCTGATAACCGCCCCTGCGATCTGAATGCCGGCACCCGCCGAAAAAGAGGCCGGAGGCGCCAGGGTGTACGTGCTGTCTCCTATTACCAGTACATTGTTATTAAAAGAGCTGTTAACCGATTTGGCCTGCCTGGCATGCAAGGCGAATGGCACACTTACCAGCTTCTGAACACCCATCTCAATATAATCTGTGCCGCCGGCAGAATCCAGCCCGACCGACAGAAAAAGCGCGCCTCCCTGCCAGTTCACCTGGCTGAGCGCCTGTGGATCTATCCTGCCGATCTGTGTGCTGAAAAGCCCCAGCTGATTGGTTTGCAGCTGGTGCTGCTCCGAAAAAACGGTGCTTCCTGAGGGGTCACCCTGCCTGAGTTCAAACCGAAGCCCGATCTGGCGGTTTACAAGAGGCAGACCGGCGCTGTTGCGCGCCACTCCCTGGTAGTTTATAAGGTCAGGGCTCTGGGCAGAGGCACAGCAAACGATTGTCAGAAATACTAACAAGTAAACTTGTTTCATGGGGTCGTGGGTTTAGTGGGAGAGCCTGTTAAGTTATTAACAAACTTTTTTCATTTGTTAACAAAAATAAGAAAATATCAGAACTTTAATCCTTATTCTCAAACAATCTGCTGCTTTCCACGAGGCAGATCTGTGAAAGGTAGCGTTTGTACCATTGGTGAGCCTGTGCTTTCGCCATTTTATGGGTTGAATGCGACTTCCAGGCTTCTATGGCCTCCCTTGAACTCCAGTAACTAATAAAGATGCCTTTGTTTCCGTTGTTTACTGACTCATATCCAAGAAAACCCGGTTGCCCGGCGGCCAGCTTCATTGTCAGGTCGTCCATTTCAGAGTATCCTTTCAGGTTTTCGCCTTTTTCCGAGCTAAAAATTACAGCGAAGAAGCCTTTTTCAGGCAGCTTTTTGATTTCTGACATAAAATAGTGGATGACAGGATTTTAACATTAAGACTGGTTTTTTTCACGTTTTACAAATAACGCAGGTGCGTTTTACGGGAAATTCAGGAAAAGGTTATGGTTATGACCATGTTCTGTCTATTTTCATGAAACAAGAACCACGACAGCAGGAAACATGAAAATGTGTGGTTTAGCCCTCCGGTGACACTCAGCAGCTAAGACAAGAAACAGGACATGTGGCCACGGTGAATCAAATCAATCTTTTATTGTATGTTCGTAAGCCAGGTATTTATCACACAAATACTACAATTTCAATTTTCGGGAACTGTAAAAATAATTATTGGTGAAAATCAGCTATCGAGATTCTGCGTACACAATTGTGCTTGCCCTGGTATTAATGGCCCCTGCATTTTACAATGGGTACCCTCTCGTATTTGCCGATACAGGTACATATATTTTAAGTGGGATGGATGTGGAGCTGCCTTACGACCGTCCGTTGATGTACGGGCTATTTGTGAACCTGTCAAGCTTACATTATTCGTTGTGGCTCACTGTATTTTTTCAATGCCTGATAGTGTCCTTTACGATCAAACACACCATCAGGCTTTTCCTGGGCAATGGTTACCGCAATTCAGCTGTACCTCTTATGGCAATACTCGTAGCCTTTACCAGTGTTGGTTGGTATGCCAGCCAGCTTATGCCTGACATCTTCACTTCAGTTTGTATCATGTGTATTCTGCTGCTCACTTTTTCACAACACTTAAGCAGCGCACAACAGCTGATAACCGCAGTAATTTTTATGTTTTCTGTCAACGTGCATGCATCGCATTTTTTGATTGCAGGACTTTTGATGCTGCTGACCGTTATGTTCAGGAAGTTGTATTCAGATCACCGCATTAAAAATAAAACACGGGTGATATTACCAATAGTATTACTGGTGACAAGTGTTGTGGCAGGCTGTTCTGTTAATTACGCTGTTGGGAGATCTTTCACCATAACCAGGGGCAGCCACGTTTTTTTAACGGGTCGCATGCTTGACAATGGAATTTTAAAAGAGTTCCTTGATGAAAGGTGTGAAACCCACAACTATCTGCTCTGTGATTACAAGGACTCGTTGCCTTTAGACAGTCGTGCCTTGCTGTGGGATGAGAAAAGCCCATTGAACAGACACGGGGGCTGGGCAGGCTCACAAGAGGACTACCAGATCTTACTGCGCGATCTGCTGAGCAGTCCAAAGTATGTGTTTAAATTCGCTTTTACCTCTGCTACTGCGGGTATTTCGCAGCTGCTGCAGAACGATATTGGCTCAGGCCTTGGCGGCACCTGGTATGGGAGTCCTTACAGTCCACCCTACACACAAATTGCACGGCATTTTCCGCAGGAGTTAAAACAGTATGAACAATCGCGCCAGAATGAGAATCTCTGGTCTCAGAAACTGGATTTTGAGAACATCAATTTTATCAACAACATTCTGATCATCGCCAGTGTACTATTTCTCTATGCTGTTCTTTGTATAGATAAAGTTAAACACCTGTTCTCTCCTGAATTGCGGATCATGGTTCTGGTAATATGCGCCGGCATCACCATCAATGCTTTTGTTACTGCAGGGTTGGCAAATGTTTACGACAGGCTGCAGTCGCGTGTAAGCTGGATGTTTGTATTTCTTTTTTTGGTATTGATCATCAGGCGTTGGTCTGCGTTGGTAAATCTCATCAAACACCTTTGTAAGCAAGCCTGGCAACAGCCAAATGATCAGTAACGCCAACTTCAGAGCGAGATATCTGAACACCCTACAATTATCTCCTCACTGCAAGATGGGGCACAGCGTACCACCTTGTTTTTACGAGTTCTTATTATTACTGACAGTAGTGAAAAAAAAACAGCTTACATACGAAACGATTCATGAAAGGGCTGGCCGTTAAAAAATTGGCAAGCGCTGGTTCCGGCCGATATTTTATGCGAGGCCTGCACACTGGCGGGTACGTCTTCGAAATTGGTGTCAGAAGCGACTGGCGATAGATATTTTATGTTTTCTGCATTATTCATCGGGATCGGTAATAAGACTCTTTGCGTACTTTACGCTTACGCCGCCCGCGTGCCGCCGCAGCTCCAGCGGAGGCGCAAGCTTCAGCGTAGGCGCAGCGTCTTTGCGCGAAAAAATCAAGTGCTCTCCGCACAGCTCCGCCCCTTCAGTCACATGACCTTAAACTGAACAAGCAAATTACTTACCAGTGTACCACGTAAGCAGCGGTATCTCCGTATGGAATGTACAGCTTGTCGTATTTGCGCTCATGCAAACCACCTTTCCAGGTATCAATTGTAACATCGTAAAGACCCATTGGATAATTCCTAACCCCACCTCTAAAATATTTTAAGCTACCGTAAGCATCCCCGCTAAAAGCGTGAGGATAGTCAGGGACATTCTTATGATACGTACTTTGCTCAAATTTCACCTTTACTGTATCCGTCTCTGGCCCTGTTGAATGACGAGTAAAATAGATATTCATATAAATAAACTTAGGCACTACACGAGGTTTCATGTAGATATCCGCCTCCTCCAAGCTGAAAATCATGTTGGTGCCTCTTATCCCACAGCTTTCAAAATCATGGGCATTGTCGCCGCTTTTTGACGGAATATGAATTGCATAACTGTATGATGGGCTGGTATGAAGTTCAGCGCTTTCAAAAATATAATGACCATCTTCTCCCGATACAGTACTATATTTTTTGACCAATTTATTTTTGAAATAAGTGTTAAGGTAAACTGGAATACCTGCCAGGCCACTGTCTGTGCAAGTATTAAATACCATGCCCTGAACATCTTTATAAACGACACTGTCTTTTACCTGCCCGGCGTTAGAGGGCACAGGCTCCTTCCTGCAAGAGAATACGATGAAGACAATCAAGAGAATTATAAAATAGTCGAAATTCTTCATTTGCTCAGGATCAGTTTAAATATTTTGTCTTCAACCTTCATCAGGTAAATGCCATTTTCCAGACGATGCAGATCAAGCGACTCTTGTTTATTGTTGGAAATTTCCTGGCTAATCAAAAGTTTGCCGCTTATATCATAGATCATTAGATCAGAATGCTCTTCGCCGCTATGATTAATAACCGTAAGATCATCTTTAACTGGATTGGGATAAACCTCAATATTCTGCAGTTCAGTCACCTGATCGGGTGTCGGTTCCTTGTCTGAATCAGTAGCAGGAATTGCTGCGTAACTGCGGGGTGGCCTTTTCCGCGAAAGAACATTCGTGGTGCAAGCAGAAGAGGCGGAAAAGAAATCGATATATGCCGCTAGTTCGGCGCCTTGCGGTATTTCTGTGCCTGGATAAAACTCCACGGATTGGCCCGCGTGAATAATTGCTTTCGTGTTGACAGCCACTTTAAAATCACCAGGTGCTGTTAAATAGCGCTTAAAGTTGTCTACTTCATATAATGAAATTGTTCCATTTATTGTGTTCCCTGCAATAATCTTTTCGCGTGCTTCAAATTCAGCAATATATCCTCCGCTATAATTAGCCCATGCACTGGCAGAGCCTCCAACAGTCTGGTTGGAGAGAAATAATTTTTCCGGAGCCACTTCTGTTTGCGACAAATAATCTGCCACTGGTGCTTGTACATCTTCTACATGACACTGATTATCTGGCTTAGGGTTGTTATTTACGTCTACATTATTTGTGCCTACTGCATATACACCGTCATAGGGTGTCAATAAATATGGATTAGAGGGATAACTCAGGTGAGGAAAGCCAAATCTTTTATCTGCATGTTGTACTATGCTAGATCCTACCTTATGCGTTTTCATCAACCCCGCACTCACCGGCGATGTAGTAAAAGGCGCGTTCTGGCTGGGGTTGCTGGGGTCTTTCATATCCAGCACCGAAGTTACCGGAGCCAGGCCGTGCATGGTGGGGTCCATACTAAACGAGCCATGAAAGGGCTGGCCGTTAAAAAATTGGTAAGCGCTGGTTCTGGCTAATATTTTATGTGAGGCCTGCACGCTGGCGGGTACGTCTTCGAAGTTGGTGTCAGAAACTACTTTCGATACAAATTTTATGTTTTCTGCATTATTCATCGGGATCGGTAATAAGACTCTTTGCGTACTTTACGCTTACGCCGCCCGCGTGCCGCCGCAGCTCCAGGTGCCTGCGCCAGAGCTTCGGCGCCGGCGCACGGAGGCGCAAGCTTCAGCGTAGGCGCAGCGTCTTTGCGCGAAAAAATCAAGTGCTCTCCGCACAGCTCCGCCCCTTCAGTCACATGACCTTAAACTGAACAAGCAAATTACTTACC
>JAEZDS010000237.1 GCA_023433205.1 Bacteroidota bacterium | reverse complement strand
CAGGCACAGATGGCAGTGCCGAGGCATTGATGTTCACCAGCTTGTTGCCCATCAATCCGTCGGTGCCCACACTGGCTATGGCGTTTTTTTTAATGAACTGCTGAACCCTGTCTTCTATCACCAGTTCAACAAGCACCGTGGTGTCGTTTTCAATTTTAACGGAGCTAACTGTCCCTACATCAATTCCTGCAAAACGTACATTGTTTCCCTGCATCAGTCCGTTTACGTTATTGAACCTCACCCTGATCTTAAAAGTGGAGCCAAAAAGGTTTTGCCTGCTGCCAATAAAGTATAATGTCAGCACCAGCAACAGGGTGCCTGCCAGCACAAAGATGCCTAAACGAATATTTCTGGATTTTTCCTCTGACATACGTGTTGATTTTAGGTAAAAAAACTTTTGATCCTTGGATCGCTGTTATGTGATAACTGCTCAAAGGAGCCCTGGGCGTAACAAATTCCGTCAATAAGCATCACTATACGGTCGGCTATTATTTTTACACAGTTAAGGTCGTGGGAGATCACCACCGAAGAAGTGTTGTACCTTGCGGCAAGGCTTTTCATAAGGGTGCTGATCTCTTTTCCTGTGATGGGATCGAGCCCAGTGGTTGGTTCGTCGTATAAAATGATCTCTGGTTTAAGGATCAGTGTTCGTGCCAGGGCTATTCTTTTTTTCATTCCTCCCGACAGTTCTGCCGGGCGCATTTCTGTGGTGTGTCCCAGCCCCACGTTTTCAAGCGCTTCGGCAACCAGGGCATTTATTTCTGTTCTGCTTAGTTTTTCCCGGTGGCGACGCAAGGGGAACTCAAGGTTTTCACGCACTGTCATTGAATCGTAAAGCGCGTTACTCTGAAAAAGAAAACCTATTCTTGCTCTCAGCCTGTCTTTTTCCCTGCTGCCAAGTTCTGAAATGTTATGGCCCAATACACTTAGTCTTCCAGCATCAGGCTGTATCAAACCAATGATACATTTTATCAGAACCGATTTGCCTGAGCCCGATTTGCCCAGCACCACCACGTTCTCGCCGCGCTGTACGGTAAGGTCAAAACCATTCAGCACTTTATTGCTGCCGAATTTTTTATATAAACCGCTGATCTCTATTACTGATGTGTTCTGCATATTATGTGAGGCTGAAAATATCAGCCACCTGCACGGCAACCAGGTCAATAAGAAATACGAGTAATGATGAGATCACGACCGCCTCATTGGCCGACAATCCAACGCCTTCAGTGCCTTTCTGGGAATAGTACCCTTTGTAGCAGCCAATGATGCCAATGGCGAAACCGAAAAAAAATGTTTTGGCGATTGAAGGGATCACGTCGCCAAAGGTAAGTGTAGCAAATACCTGGTTCCAGAAAAGGTCCCAGCTTACCACGCCTTTGAGATTTGCGCCCAGGTATCCTCCGAAAAGCGACACACCGTCGGCCATCACCGCCAGCACAGGCAGCATGAGTGAGGTGGCAAGCACTCTTGTGGCGATAAGATATTTAAAGGGATTGGTGCCTGACACCTCCATAGCGTCGATCTGCTCCGTTACTTTCATTGATCCAAGCTCGGCGCCGATGCCCGACCCCACTTTGCCTGCACAAATAAGCGCGGTGATCACCGGGGCAATTTCGCGCACCAGTGAAACGGAGATCATTTTCGGCAGCCAGGATTCGGCACCAAATTCAACCAGCGTAGGCCGTGACTGAATGGTGATGACCAGACCCATGATAAAGGCCGTTATGGCTACCAGTGGCAGACTTTTGTATCCTACAAAATAACATTGCCTCAAAAATTCTCTGAACTCAAAACGAGGAGTGAATGCTTCCCTGAAAAAGCGCGCTGTAAAACGGGCAAGATTGCCTGCTTCGTCAAGAATTTTCAGAATACCGTTTGATCTCATCGGGCTGTTAACTTTAGGCAATAAAAAAGGGCAATTCGCAGGTGCTGAACCGCTTGTTAATATTACAGGTTTTTTTTAACTTGTATCAAACGGTTCATCCCATGAATTGCCCTCCCGCAAACTGCGGGTGAGTTCAGGCTACCCTGAACTGTTTTTTCGCCGGGGTTTTGGTCTCTTCCTTTTTAGGAATTGAAAGTCTCAGAATGCCTTCGCTGTAGCGGGCATCGATTTTTTCGGTGTTGAGCGTTTTTGGCAGATTAAAGGACCGCGAGAATGAGTTGTAAGAAAATTCTTTTCTGGTGAAATTCTCGTCTTCTTTTTTCTCTTCTTTTGAGCGTTCGGCTGAAACAGTAAGAACGTTGTCTTCCACGTCGATCACAAAGTCTGCTTTGCTGAAACCGGGAGCGGCGAAATCAATATTAAATTCCTTGCCGTTCTCAATTACGTTCACAGCAGGAACAGAATCTTTGAACTCACGCTCGAACCAGCGGTTGCTGAAAAAACGGTCGGTATCAAAAAGATCCGACAATAACGAGGGAAACAGGGTTTCCTTTTTTGATTGTGCAGGTGTCATGGTGATAATTTTTTATTGGTTTTTATGAGCATAAAGGTAGAGGCAGGGTAAGCACGGATGATTGACCCCGGTCAGGAGCGGGGCTGATCTTTGTCAGGGTGGAGAGCAAAGGTGCTGATCTGGTTTTTCAGGAGCGAAAGATCCTGGCAATCATCGTTTGTAAAATGTATCAGCACAACCTGAAGGAGAAATGTTCATTGTGCGCGGGGAGGCTTCTGCCCATGACATTAAACCAGGGGCTTAATGGGTGAGACCGCAGGGCGGCATCTATACAACTTCGGCCGCCCACCGGCTCGTCCATCACCATGGCTTTCGTACCAAAGAAGCTGTGCCGGGCCCCGCAGACGAAGCATCGTTATGATGCGCCCTGAACTATATCAGCAGCCCCCGATTAATTCACAGAAAACTCAAAACGTGTTGAAACCCGTTGTTTCTCTTTTTTTTCGGTAAAAATGGGCGTCATGGTCATTCTTGTGAAGGAGTAGGGAATATCTGCGATCATAAAGGTCATGATCAGGCCTGTTTTCATGTTATCCAGGTCAACTTTCCCTTTTATGAGGTTGTACGTTTCAGGGCTTCTTTGTTTTACGTCGCTGCCATGCAGTGCTACACTTAAATTGTGCGGGCTAAGCAACACTTTCTTCTCCATGCCGTTTTCAAATACGGTGCAGGGCGGAGGAATATTTATCTGCGGAGGAAAATCAGAACTGTCTCTGGTGGTAACCAGAAATGCCACAATAACGTCGCCCGGGTAAAGGGTGTCAGTAAATCTCGCATTAACAAACTTAATATCTATAACGTCGCTTTTCTGTGCAGAGGCAAAAAGCGGCATTAATGACAAAAGGAGGAGCGTCGTAAACCTGTAAATGTTTTTCATCTTAATTGTATAATGATTCCTGAACCCCGGTAATATCAGAGAACACATTTACGATAAATATAAAAAATAAAACCACCAACTCTCTGAGCGGTGGTCTTATACAAGAAAAGAGCCGGCCTTATTTTCGTGCCGGGCAGGTGTTAAACCCTGCAAGTGAATAGAGCGGACACACTCCCACAAGGCCGGTAAGCAGGAAAATTACTCCAAAGATCAGAAGAACGGTTGCCAGGGTGCCGGTAACCACCGAAGCAAAGTACAGGTAAGCGAAAACGGCTGCGAGGATCAATCTTATGACCCTGTCGGCAGATCCCATGTTGTTTTTCATTTTGCTGTTGTTTTTGGTTTGATTCTTATTTTTTCGGAAAACTTAGCGCTGGTTTTTTTGTCGGGAGCTGCATTGTAAAATTGTTTTACTTTTTGCAGCAGCTGGTTTGGAGTGAGTTTGGGACTGGTCTCAACCTTCATGATGCGTACCGCGGGATGTGACTGTTCGTTCAGCAGTGTGCGAAGTCTGGTTTTGGTCTGGGCAGGACCAAGGATATAAACGTCTTCGCCCTCGCGCAATTCACTCACTACATTATTCAGAAAACTGCTCATCTGATTTTGTTTTCTTTCATCAAACTTCTTTTCGTTGCTGCTGTGGCGGGCACCCATAAATGAACCTTTATCACCTTCGTGTTCGTGGTAAATGCGGTTTTCAATTCCCGATTCAATCTCCTTTACTTTTTCGCTGCCCTTTTCAAGGGAAATAATTATGGCCTTCGATCTGTCTATCCAGATGCCTTTTTGTGAGTTTGACTGCATGATGTATTTGGCGGTGCATTTTAAGAGGTTTAAATGTACGGGCACCAGAGCCGGATCAAAAATATGGGTTCAATCTTTCGCACGCTATGAGCCAGGTCATTCCCGGAGCATGATATAGCTCATAATTCCTACAGATTAAGAAATGGCACCTTTTTATAAAGCAGGTGCCGCGCCGTTAATTTACAGGATTTTTGAAGTTGTGACGGACACCATAGTGTTCAGGAGGCCTTTCTTAGCGGTCTGCCGGTACAATCCCTGATCTTGTAATGGCTGCGTATTTCCTCAGCATATAAGACATTATCAGGTGGTACTGCAATTGTTGATGTGAGAATGTTTTAAAACACCTCATAATATATCTTGTTATTAACCGTCCAGTTACTATTAATGTACGAGGGAACTATTGAAATTCTCACCTGATAGAAACTTCCCCAGCCGAACAAATGCTGATGGTTTTGGCTCAGAGGCACCATGCCATCAAATTCCCATCCAATACCCGGATCATAAATCGTGGATTGATAGGCATAATAACCTCAGATCTCCTTTTTGGTCAAATTATATTTGAGCCCGAGGTTGCATGTGCAGCTGTTTCTCTCGATACAGCTTACCTGTAATCCTTCTTTTTTTAATAAGTGCAGCTTTAATTTTAAAGTTTATGAGAAAATCAAATTCTATGCCTGTCTGCATGTGTCGCGTTGGTGGCCTGCACAAAACAGGAGATCAAAAAATCGGAAGTAAATGTTTCAGGTCAAGATGAGGTGGATGGAAATTCTGCAGAAGTAATATTTAGCAGAAAGTTTCGTCAGGTGATAGCTCCCAGGTATCAAATATTACTGATCAGATGCACAGACAGTACATAAATCTCCGTTTTTTTAGCTGGACGAAAGTTCCACCACTCGCTGCTCTCCTTTTTTGATCTTGTACAGGCAGTTGTTGATTGACACTTTGATCTTATCACTGCCACCTCCATGGCTGTGCAATTTCAGCATTTTGTGCGTGAGCTCCACTTCAAGCCAGTTGCCATGGTAACGGATCCTGAAGCGGATCATGTTCACGTTTACGGGGAGCTGCGGGTTAAACCAGATGGTTTCATCGCGGAATTCTATGCCGGTGTAACAACGCCTTATCAGGTCAACAGTGCCTGCCATGGCGCCCAGGTGTATTCCTTCGGGAGTTGTTCCCCCCTGAATGTCTTCAAAATCGCTTACCAGCGCTTTCTGGAAGCTGTGCCACGATTCTTCGCGGTGTGAGCGGGCAAACACCCAGGAAAAAATAAGTTTACTGAGGGTGGATCCGTGTGAAGTGATTGGTTTGTAATACCTGATGGTTGCAGCAATCTGCTCCTGCGCATTAAAGGTATATCCCTGCCGCTGCAGTATTTCGGTTAACTCTTTTGCAGAGAACAGGTACAGCAGCATCATCACATCTGCCTGTTTTACGGCCTTGTACCGGTTCACCGAATCACCTTCTTTCTCCAGTATGCGGTCGAGCCTCAGAACCTCCCCGTAGGCCGAGTGATATTTGTCCCAGTCAAGATCCTGTAACTTGTCAAAACCTTCAAACTGTTCAATCACCATGCCGTTTTGAATAAATGGTACAAACATGTTCCTGCTGATCCTGTCAAAACGTTCAAGGTCGCTGTTACTGAGGCCAAGCTTTTGCAGCAGCTGCGCCACTCTTTCCTGATCAATTTTTTTGATGGCCTGCAGGCTGTGCATTAAGCTCCAGGCAGCCATTACATTGGTGTAGGCGTTGTTTCTTAAACCCGGTTCGGTTGATCCCGGATAACTTGTGTGGTATTCATCGGGGCCAACTACATTATGGATCTCGTACTTTTTGGTTTTTTCGTTGTATAACACCATACTTGCCCAGAATGCAGCAATGTCAAGCATGATTTCGGCGCCATAGAATGACAGAAATTCCAGGTCGCCGCTTGTCTGGAAGTATTGCCATACGTTGTATGCTATGGCGGCATTTACATGTCGCTGCAGATGTGTGTTATCAGGCAGCCAGTGTCCTGATTCAGGATTGAGGTGTATCACCTGCGTCTCTTCACGTCCACTGCTGCCGCTTTGCCAGGGAAACATTGCTCCACTAAATCCCTCTGCCCGTGCGGCATGCCGTGCTTCTCCCAAACGGCGGTAGCGGTACATCAGCAGTGCCCGGCTGAGGTCGGGCACAGTGCTGTTAAGAAATGGGAAGATAAAAAGCTCGTCCCAGAAAATATGGCCACGGTAAGCTTCACCGTGCCAGCCCCGGGCCGGAATTCCGGCATCCAGATCGATGGAATGTACAGAGCAGGTTTGCAAAAGGTGAAAGATGTGCAACCGCAGCAGCAGCTGATCGTGTGTATTGTCATCTTCAAGAGTGGTGTCGCAGTGCTGCCATAATTCAGACCAGGCAGCTGCATGGGCTGAAAGCATTTCTGAAAATGTTGTTGCCCGCAATACTGCATTTTTAGCCGCGGTCAGCGGATTACTGATCGCTTTGTCTTTTGATGTATATACCGCAACCACCTTTTCAATCACCAGTTCCTGCTTTTCTTCAAGCCGCAGCTCAAGCTCCTGCGAAATGTATTTATCGTGGGCTGCTTTGTGTCTTGCCGCTGAAGCTTTATGACCATTTACTGTGGCTGTAGTGCGTGCGGCCTGTACCATTGTGATCTCCGATTCAGTGGTGGTGGTTTTCAGATAAAATGAGTCCTCATCAATGCTCCCGGTGACGGTTTTTCCCAGATGTTCGCTGCTGAGATCGCGGTAGCGCGGCACCCCGCTATTAATAACCGATCCGTCTATGGCAGAATGAACAATTATTTTTCCCGACCAGTTCTCTGCGCACAGCTGCCAGCTTATGGCTGCCAGATGCGGTTCTCTCATACTCACCAGACGCCTGCTGACGAGTTTTGTAATGCAGCCCTGCTCGTCTTCAAACCTGATGGTTCTTTCGAGCAGTCCGTTCTTAAGGTCAAGTACCTGGCTGTAGGTTTTAATTGTTGCTGTCTCAGGCTGAAACCAATCCCCGTTTTCACGACGGAATTTTAATACTGTCCAGTCGGGCCAGTTCACAAGGTCTTCGTTCACTATCTCTTTACCGGCGATCTCTGTTTCGAGGCGGTTATAGCCAGACGCCAGGTAAGTGCCTTTATAATGGAATTCGCCTGCCCTGGCGCTCTCCCATGCCCCCCTGCTTGCAAAGTAACCATTGCCAAGGGTACACAGCGCCTCTCTGAGCAGCTCTTCCTCTGGTTGGTAGTCGGAGTACGTGATCTTCCAGCCTTTCATCTTTTATAGTTTTTGAAGGAACTGTTCAACCTCATTCACATTTTCAAGACGGTAGTTGGCATAGGTTTTTTGGCCATGTGTTCCGGTGAGGATACATATTCCTTCCGGTAATTCTTCAAAGGCATCTTCATCGGTTATGTCGTCGCCAATGTAAAGGGGGATTTTTTTGCTCTGCCCTTCAGCAAGCAGCTCAATAAGAAATCTTACCGCTTTTCCCTTGTGCCAGTTGAGCGCGGGACGAAGTTCAAGTACTTTCTTCCCATGGCCTGTCTTCAGCGATGGATAGTCCCGTAATACTTCCTCCACCAGTTTAATCACTTCTTTTTCATTTTCCGGTGCAACCTGCCTGTAGTGAACGGCCAGCGTAAATTTTTTTCTTTCAAGCCGCACACCCTTAATTTGTTTAAGTGTACTGTGAAGCAGGGGTTCAAGTTCATCAAGAACAGGCAGGATCTTTTGGGCCTCGTCATGTTCCTTAAAAAAGTTGTTGGGACCTTCTATCTCAAAACCGTGGCTGCCCGCGTAGAAGATGTCTTTTACTCCGGCTCTTTGTTTTACATCTGCCAGCCCTCTGCCACTGATAATGGCCGCCTGATAACGGCCCGCGAGTTCCTGAAGCAATTTTCTTTTGGTTTCTGAGATGCCTGCATCTTCGTGTTTTTCCACAATAGGGGCAAGGGTGCCGTCAAAATCGAGAAAGATCATTGCGCCATTTTTTTCGATCTTCTTTTTAAGTTCTTCAAAGTTCTTCAATGCATGAGGTAGTTCGCCGGGTGTTTTCAGTAAGCCGGCCGCCGTGTGAAGTTCACTGAGATTTTCCACCACGGTGTGCGCTCCTTTTTTAAGCAGATCGGCGTGCCCCGAAGCATTACGGATTCCTACGATTAGTCCGAAGTTTCCCTTACGTGCCGCTTCAATGCCGGCCTGTGAGTCTTCAACAACCAGTGCTTTTTCAGGGCTTACCTGAAGTGCCTCCGCGGCTGCCAAAAAAATATCCGGCGCAGGTTTGCCTGGTATTTTACGGTCATGAGAGTCAACGCCGTCAATACAAATATCAAACAGATGTTCTATGCCGGCAGACCGCAGCACCTGCCTGGCATTTTTGCTTGACGAGATCATGGCTGTCTTCAGGCCCCGGTCTTTCCATTGACTGATCTGAGCTATGTTCTTTTTATAGGTGTTAACACCTTCATTGCTGATTATTTCAAGGAAGATCTCATTCTTTCTGTTGCCCAGGCCGCAAATACTTTCCTGGCCCGCAGGGTCTGTGGGATGTCCGGCAGGAAGCATTATGTTTCGTGAAGCGAGAAAGTTTTTAACGCCTTCATGTCGTGGAATGCCATCAATATAGGGAGGGTAATCTGTTTCAATTGAAAACTCCCTGAATGGTGTTTTTCCCGCGGCAACTCTCTGCGCGTTGTACGCATCAAACATACGCTTCCACGAAAGCGCGTGCTGCACTGCTGTTCTTGTAAGTACGCCGTCGAGGTCTATAATGGCGGCGTGAATGTTTTTGTTGTTGATCTGCATAATTGAAAGCCTCGTTTTTTGTAGAAAAAAATTCTGGCAGCTAACCTGACAGAAGATTCCGTCCGGTCATCTCCGCTGGTACCGGAATTCCCATTATTGAAAGAATTGTGGGTGCAATATCGCTCAAGTTACCATTTTTTATTTTTACAGGTCTATTTTCTCCGGCAATGATTAGTGGCACAGGATTAAGCGAGTGGCTGGTATTGGCACTCCCGTCAGCATTCACCATATTGTCGGCATTGCCATGATCTGCCAGCACAAACACAGTGTATTGCTGCTGCAGAGCGTACTCTGCAACTTCTTTCGCGCAGGCGTCAACTACCTCGCAGGCTTTAACAGTGGCCGCGAAGCTGCCTGAATGCGCCACCATGTCGGGGTTGGCGAAGTTGAGACAGATAAAATCGGGGCTGTTAATTTTTATTTCTTCAATCACTTTTTCCGTAAGCTGCTGCGCGCTCATCTCAGGCTTTTCAGAATACTGTTTTACATCGCGCGGTGAGGGCACTATTATTCTTTTTTCGTGTGGGTAAGGTTGCTCCACCCCGTTATTAAAAAAGTAGGTAACGTGAGCGTACTTTTCTGTTTCCGCTATCCTCAGCTGGGTTTTGTTGTTGTATGATAGAACTTCGCCAAGCGTGTTCGCTGCTCGTTCATCAGAAAAAACCGGGAATAATCCCTTTTGTTCTTTATCGTATGTTTTAAAAGGAAAAAAATTCAGCTGCAGCGGATACATGTTATGTTTTGGATGCGCTTTCTGAGTAAGCACTTCTGTGAGTTGTCTTGCTCTGTCGCTGCGAAAATTGGTGAAGATAACGGTATCGCCATTTTTGATCATGCCCTGATCGCTGCAAATAATGGGTTGAAGAAATTCATCACTCACACCTTCACGGTATTGTTTTTCTACTGCAGATGCGGGATCCTGAGTTAATTCCCCTTTACCTTTTACAAGTGCGTTGTATGCCGTTGAAGTTCTTTCCCAGCGCTTATCGCGGTCCATTGCGTAAAATCTTCCGCAGATCGTGGCTAGCTGGCCGGTATTTTGTTTAAGATGCTGCTGCAGGT
>JAEZDS010000236.1 GCA_023433205.1 Bacteroidota bacterium | reverse complement strand
CAGCACGGTTTGTGAAACCGGCACCATTAATCTGCTGGCGAATAGTAGTGCTTCACCGCCGCTATTTTACTGGACAGGCCCGCTGTCATTTACAGCGACCTCTCAAAACCCGCAACTTACATCTCTTGTTCCGGGAATGACCGGTGATTACAGTGTTACGGTAAAAGACACTAATAACTGCCAGAGCAGCGCCGTTGCCCATGTGTCAGTAACTGCCGAGCCTTCATTCACTATCACAGATAACGGTCCTCTTTGTGAAGGAGCGAATTTATCTCTGCTTGCCCTCACAAATGAAAGCCAGGCACAATGTAGCTGGCAGGGACCGGGTGGCTTCGCAAGTTCCGTTTTTAACCCGTCAATTCCGGCAGCGGGCATCAGCGCAAATGGGGTGTACAGCCTCACGGTGAATACCGGACCCTGTGTTCAGGTGTTTACCAGAAGTGTTTCCGTGCATCCGCTCCCCGTAATAACTATAAACGGTAATAATAATGTCTGTGAGAAGCATATCCTTAATTTAACCGCCACCGCTAACACTACTGTTACTTACTGGTTATGGCAGGCAAATAATTTTGCAAGCTCTTTCCCAAATATTATCCGCACCCCGGTAAGCTCTCCAATGGCCGGCAATTACACTGTCAGCACAAGCGACCTGCAGGGCTGTAAAAACTCGACAGTAGTAACGGTAAATGTGTACGCTGCTCCGTTAATTACGGTTAGCGACCAGACAGTATGCCTGAACGATCCCGTTATTTTTTCAGCAGCCGGCGGCGAAACTTATGTGTGGTCTGGTCCTGATAATTTTTATTCCTCAATTGCCAGTCCTACCCTTGCGGCAGCAAATAATTCCGGAACAGCTCATTACCAGGTGATCGGTTACAGCGCCAACTCCTGTACCGGTTCGGCGGTCATGAAATTAAATACCAGACCCCTTCCCGTAGCCACCCTCAGCACACAACCTTCGTCAGAGATCTGCGAGGGACAGATCCTGGTCCTGACAGGCAGTGGTGGCATAAAGTATGAATGGAGCGGACCAGGAAATATTTTATACCGGGGAAAAGAGGTGGAAATCCGTTTAAGCAGCAAGGCATACACCGGAAATTACAAGCTCACGGTTTTTGATTCCGCATCCTGCAAAAGCAGCACCGGCACATACATTACTGTGCTGCCTGTACCATACGGACATATTCAGGGAACAATGGGAGACTGCTTTCCATTCTGCTCTGATTATCTGCTACACCCTTCCGCAGGAAATGAGGTAACTGCCCGATGGCACGTGAACAAAAAGTATGTGGGAGATAACGCTTTCAAATATTGTTTTGACCAGCCCGGAACCTTCACAGTTACAGGTAATTTCATCAATACAACAACCACCTGCAGCAATTCAGCCGTTTTTTATGTTGAAGCTTTTCCCAAACCCAAAGCCGATTTCACCTTCACGCCAGAGCACCCTGTCGAAAATTTCGATGAAGTTAAATTCTCTGCTTACAGCGATGCCAACTCCAACAGCTACAGCTGGTTTTATGACCACAAAAAAGGCACTCCCGCGCGGGCTTCAACCTACTCCACCATTTTCGAGACTGAAGGCACATACCGGATCGCACTTCTGGTTGAAAACAAACAAGGCTGTACCGATAGCATCATTAAACTGGTTACAGTAGAACCCGATTTCCACATCTATATTCCGGATGCCTTTACGCCTAATGATGACCGTAATAACAATGTTTTTATTCCCGTAACAAGAGGCGTTCACCGCTATCACATCCAGATCTTTAACCGCTGGGGTACACTCGTCTTTGAATCGCACGACCCTGAAGAGGCCTGGAACGGCACCTACAACAACAAATCCTGTAAACAGGACATTTATGTTTACAAGCTTAACGCAGCTGACAAAAAAGGCCGCACGCAGTTACTAAAAGGCCACGTTACACTTTATCGCTGACAAATTCCCCCTATCAGGGGTATTAATTCTCTGAAGGATTGAGCTAATTTTAAAAAAGCTCAAACCCATGCGCCCTGCCTTAATCCTTACACTGATTGTACTCACTCCATTGCTGCAATCGCAGACATTGGTAAGAAAAGCATTGATTGGATTATACGTGACTGAACAAAACGGATCTCTTGTAATTGATTCGGTAGCCCGTTCCTCCACCGGCAGTGCCCTCGAACTGCAAAAAGATGATCGGCTGATCAGCGTGAACGGTCAAACTGTAACTGATTTTAAACAGTATATAAAGCTTGTTTCGGAAATAAGGGCAGGAGACAAATTTGAGGCGCAGATCAGGAGAAAAAATAAAGTACTGACCAGAAGAACCATTGCGCTAGCGCGACCTTTATTACGCTCAAATCATGCGTATGTCACTTATGACTGGATTCCCTTTAGAGCTGGCTATTTGCGCACTATCACCTACAAACCAATAGATAAAGAGAAGGTACCGGCAATTCTTTTTATTCCGGGTTATGGGTGCGGAAGCATAGAGAACTACAAAGGAAGTTACAACGGCAGACTTATTGATGACTGGTTGCAGAATGGCTATGCCGTGGTTACAGTTGAAAAATCTGGTATGGGAGACAGCTTTAATTGTTTACCATGCGCCGAGGTTGATCTGGCAACAGACATCGAATCATTTGATGCAGGTTTTCGTTACATGAAAAAACTGGATTATGTCGACCAGCAGCAACTGTACATCTGGGGCCACAGTCTTGGCGGAATGATCGCACCTGAGATCGCCCGACGCCATAAACCCAATGGAGTGATGGTTTTTGGAACGGTATTCAGACCCTGGGTGGAGCTTCTGCCTGAGATGCACCGTGTTCAGAAGCCGCTGATGGAAGGACTTACAATGGTGCAGACAGAACAGTTTCTTCGTGGTATCCAGAAGGTGTATTTTGAGTTTTTTGTATTAAAAGAAAGCAGAACTGCACTGGCTCAAAATCCTGAGTACAGCGCTCTTGTATTAAGTGAGCTGGAACACAAGGACAATGACAACAACATGTGGGGTCGTCACTGGCGTTTCTGGCAGCAGATCGATTCCTTAAATCTCGCAAAAAGCTGGGCGGAGGTGCAGTGTCCGGTGCTGATAATAAACGGGGGCAGCGACTACGAACAGTGTGCCCCCATAGAACCGCTCCTCATTGAACAAACAGTAAACGAAACACATGCTGGTAACGCCACGCGTGTACAGATTGAAGATCTCGACCATTTTATGATGCAAAGCAGCAGTTACCCTGAAGCTTTGCAGAATTTCAGGAACAGGGCATTTCTTAAAGGAAACTTCAATACCAAGATCTCCGCAGAAACTATCAACTGGTTAAATAAACAAACAGGTAAATCTTAGAACATGAATAACAGCTTCAGAACAACAACACTGCTTTTAGTGCTGCTTTTCAGCATTAATAAAATTCCGCAGAAGGAAAGCGTTCCGGCAGCCTCTGCAAACTATTTCCACAACTCCGGCTTTCTCGTGATCAACAGCAATCAGAAAATACACAGCCCGGCAAACACTGCGAATGATCCTTTAACTACCCTTGAAAGTGGACAAAACCCGGTTCTACTCGAGGGCAGACAGGCAGATCTCAGAAAAAAGAAAGTGTTTGGTGCCGCGCAGTTTGTGTGCGCTTTGCCAATTGAACCTGGAACATTTACCACAGTGTGCAGAGAGCCAGAGGATGCGGAGGCAGCGGTAAAAAAATTAAAGAAACAGGGCTGCAGCGAGATCTGGCTGAAAACAGTTTCTAACAAAGCAGTTTTGAACGCCATCGTAAAGTCGGCACGGGAACACGACCTTCGCATCAATGTCTGATCTCGGGGAGAGCACATCACTCTGCTATTTTAAGGACCAGGAATCTTTGCGTAATTTTAATAGCAAATTTACCGCTCACACAATATGCGGCAGACACTGCTAATACTCCTTGTACTGTTAAAGCTGCAAAACACAGCGCAGAAGTACAATTTTGTAAACTGGACCGTGGAAGATGGTCTGGTACAGTCTCAGGCTTCTATTATCTGCCAGGACAAATTCAGGCAATTATGGATTGGTACCGAAGGCGGGCTCAGTTGTTTCGACGGAAAAAAATTCCGTTCCTACACAGTGCAGGATGGCCTGCCCGCTAACCACATTTCAAGTATCCTTTGCGCCAGAGACAGCACATTATGGGTAGGAACCAATAAAGGTCTGGTATCCTACAAAGGCAGAAACTTTCAACCGCAGAAAATAACGCGAAAGAATACCGACCATGTGCGTACCATTCTTGAAACTCAGGAAGGTCTATTGTATTTTCTGAATAATTTCCGTCTCTATGCTCGTTCAGGTGGCACTTTCACTGGTCTTTGTGTATCGGGTGATTCTAGTGAGATGATCTCAAGTATAACAGCTGCCCATAAAAATACGGTAATT